>MWDD01000041.1 GCA_002070375.1 bacterium ADurb.Bin157
AGAAGAATGGGCAGCTAAAGTTGCTTACACTTCAGGCGATGACGAATACCTCAACGGTCTTGCTCTTGACCTCAATCAGAGAAGCTATGACTATGTTGAAACCCCCTTCGAAGATATCGCAGTATTCGGTTATGCCGATATGCAGAATGCTGACCTTATAAAAGTTCAGGCCGAATACCGCCCCATCAACAGCAAACATTACTTCAGACTTGCTTATGATATGTATTCACAAGATAAAACCACTGGCAAGGCTATAGATGTAACTTTCACAGGCACAGAAACTAAAGACGAAGCTAACATCATGACCTTCGAATATCGCTATCAGCTTGCTGAAAACACCAGAATCAGAGCCGGCTATGCCACTCTTGATGGTGACGAAGAATCTAAGAATATCGATGACGACAGACTCTTTGTTGAAATCTACAGCCGCTTCTAATATAGGCTAATTAAAGGCGCCAAACGAAAGTTTGGCGCCTTTTTTATTTGTCCTAATTCTGTTTCTTTTGTTCTTGCTAAACTTATGATTTTTTGTACTCTATATAATTGTAGTGAATAATTATCGGAGGTCATAATGCTTAACAAGAAGCCTGCTATATTAACCGGTGTTTTTATATCGGTGTTTTTGGTTCTGCTGTTGATAACCCAAATGGGGGCAGGATACGTTATACCCGAAGCAGGCTTTGATGGTTCTGCTTTAAAATACAATCAATATGGCAAGTCTTTCGCCCACTCCCCCGGGCAATACGACCGCAACTGCGACGGAAGAATCGATCTTATAGTAGCCGACAGAAACGGTGACGGGGTTGCCGATTACTGGGCAACAGACCGCAACTACGACGGAAAATTTGACGACTACCAGTATGACCGCAATTTCGATGGCAAAATTGATCAATGGGAATACGACTTAGACCTTGACGGAATTTCAGATAAGATATATGTTGATTCCGACGGTGACGGCAAAGCCGAGTTGTATGCAATATTAAACCCCGTTACACGAACCTATACCTGGTATGGCAATATGACGACCGTAAGAGGCTATGAACAGCCTGAACCTATAACAGGCAAGATATACAGACAGGCAAAAGGTAAAAAAGGCGATTCGTTTTAGATGAAACACAAAACTTCGGCGATATTTATTCTGATAATTGGGCTGATATTCGTAGCCCAAATAATGCTTTTCGCCGAAGTTGCCGAAAATGCCGCCGGCAACGAGATTGCAAGCGCTTTTGAACCCGATGTTTTCACCGAGCCCTTCACAGAAACCCAACTAGGTATTTTACAAGCCCGTATTTCAAAACTTAAAGAGTTGCATGTCTTTAACTACCAATCAAGCGAGCTGGCATTAGCGATAAACGCTGCCGCAAACAGCGACAGATTCATAAGAAGAGCTTGCTTTAGACTGATTGAATCCGGCAGGCAAACTCATTTTTCATCTGCTGCCGTAATGGCTGTTTTTCCTGAGTTTTTAATAATTGCAGAAAATGTGCGCTTAAAATTACTTAAAAAAGCCTCAGACAAACTGGCCGAAAATATTCATAAAAATGAAAAAAATACGCTTGAAACCTTAGAAAGCCTCAGACAAAGCTTTTTATTCATCGACAAGATAAATACTGCTCTTTTTGAAACAATTCAATACAGTCGCAATAATGAAGAAGCAGTTCTCGAAACCTTGAATAATTCTTTCATATCAGATTGCCCCGCAGACTTTATAAGAGCATCCGACAAAGAACTTGTGGCGTTGCTCAGCTCACAGGCAGACCGATTAGAGTCCCTTGTCAGACAATATGATCATCATAAGACACTGTGCGAAACCCGCTTAGATTATCTTCAAAAAGCTAACCGCAAGTTGTCGCCGGTTCAGCAAGCTCTTCAACTAATACAATCAATTAAAAGCACAAACGACTTTTTAAAAGTTGCCGATAATTATCAAATCGCTTATTCGGCTTTCTTAAACCTTTTTGAAAAAGCCATTGACGGCCGCCGCGAAGGGCTCGAAAATCTGGTAGACGGCTTTAATATTAAAAAAACACAGGTCGACGACTACCTTTATCGCTACCCTTCAAGAGATAAGGTTTATGAGCTTAAAACCCAAAACATCGAACCCGAAGACAGCTTGATACAAATATTCGACGCGCTGAATAACCTAACGGATTCGCCAATTTTAAAAGATATTTTAATATCCGAAGAAGACGCGAATAAAGCTCGATCAGACCGCTTGGTTCGCTCTCAAACACTGGCCGACGAACTCAAACCCATTTTAACCAATTTAGATTGGCCTATACCCCCCAAAATGCCCGAGCCGGTCTTTGAAGAAGATCGAACCCAAGATCTTGAAGCCTCAGAAACAGAATAGGAACGAAGCGCCCTTCTAGCCCTTGATTTTTGCCTACAAACCGTGTAGAATGCCCTTCATTATAGTTCTATGCGGAGGCTGAATGAAACTTTATACTAAACTCTTTCTGACAATTATATTTTGCTTGATTGCCGATGGGGCAGTTTTCGCGGCTGACACACTCATAAAAGGGCGTCTTTCACTTGGATATTCCGATACAAAGGGGAATACCGAAGAGAGTAAAGTTAACTTCGCATACGGTTTGTCCGAAACAAAGCACGATGCGTTGAAACTCAATTATAACGGCTTAGTTCTGTATGGCAAGGCGAATGACCAAAAAAATGCCGACAAAAAACAATTCGGTGTAACAAGCGAATTTAAAAAAAGCGTAAACAATTCTTACTATCTTTCTTCGGGTTATATGACTGACGAATTCGCCGGTTATGACAGCCAGGTAACATTCGGTTTCGGTTATATGAGATATTTCGAAAGATGCGAAGAACAAGAATTTAAAGTTTCGTTAGGTCTTGATTTCACAAACGAAAAACACACAACCGGTAAAAGTCACGATGAAAAATGGCTAAAAGCGGGGCTTTCGGCGAAAAAGAGACTTGCCGAGAATATTCGCGGCTTCAGCGTTATTGATTACAGCATTCCAAGCGAAGAGTCAACAGACAACTATAAGGTTGACGCCTCTATAGGCACTTTGTTTAACGTGAACTCAAAATTCGACATGGAAATGAAATACACAATAAGCTATCGCCAAACCCCGGTAGATGGCTATAAAAGACAAGATAACGGCTTTTACACATCTTTGGTTTATAAAATCTGACAATAATAAAAATCGCCCGCATCTTGCTCAAGGATGCGGGCGATTTTTATACAAAAGAGAAAAAATAAAAGTCTGTGCGTATTTCCAAAACGTATTTCTAAAGTCTTCTGATATATACATCGACACTTTACCAAAAAAACTTTAGCCCTTTTTTTCGTAGCGGCGCAACGTAGCCAAAACGTAGCTAAATGTCGCGATTTTCGCTAAACACAACATGTAATGAGGTCTTTAAGGTTGGCATGAATTATGCTGATAATTATGTGGCATAATGTAATTGATTGAAAAGTGAGGAACCGACTATGAATATCAATAAATTCACCGAAAAATCTCAGGAAGCTTTGCAAACAGCGCAAACATTGGCGATAAAATACGGTAACCAGGAAATTCAGCCCGAACACCTTTTGCTTGCTTTGCTTCAACAAGAAACAGACTTGGTTCCGAGACTTTTAAACAGCATAAATATTCCGCTCTCGGCACTCAGAGATAAAACCGAAAAAGCGGTGCAGAGGCTTCCAAAGCTTTCGGGACCGGGCATGTCGCCCGACAAGTTTTACATGAGCCGCGAAGCTTCGCTGCTGCTTGTCGAAGCCGAAAAAGAAATGAATACCCTAAAAGACGAATACCTTTCGGTTGAGCACATAGTTTTAGCTATGATCGGCCAAAAAAATACCGCCGTTGCCAAAATATTCGCCGAATTTGATCTGAACAAAGAAGCGTTTTTGCAGGCGCTGACATCTGTAAGAGGCAATCAGCGCGTAACTTCCGCTAATCCCGAGCAAACATACGAGGCCCTGGCAAAATACGGTCGTGACTTAGTTTCAATGGCCCGTTTAGGGAAACTTGACCCGGTTATAGGTCGTGATAACGAAATTCGCCGGGTTATGCGGATTTTGTCGCGCAAAACCAAAAATAACCCGGTGCTTATCGGTGAGCCCGGCGTGGGTAAAACAGCAATAGCAGAAGGTTTGGCACAGCGAATACTTCAGGGCGACGTGCCTGAAAGTTTAAAAAGCAAGACAATTTTTGCCTTGGACATGGGCGCTCTTATTGCGGGCGCTAAGTTCAGAGGCGAGTTTGAAGAGCGTTTAAAAGCGGTTCTGTCTGAAGTAAAGAGCAGCGATGGTCAGATAATTTTGTTCATCGATGAGCTGCACACAATAGTAGGGGCAGGCAAAACCGAGGGCTCCATGGATGCCGGCAATATGCTCAAGCCCATGTTGGCCAGAGGCGAGCTGCACTGTGTGGGCGCCACAACATTAGACGAATACAGAAAATATATTGAAAAAGACGCGGCGCTTGAAAGAAGATTTCAGCCCGTGTTAGTTGAACAGCCCGATGTTGGCGACACAATCTCGATTTTGCGCGGCCTCAAAGAGAGATTTGAGGTGTTTCATGGGGTTAAGATTCAAGACCGAGCATTGGTAGCGGCAGCGAGTTTGTCTGACAGATATATTTCCGAACGCTTCCTTCCCGACAAGGCAATTGACTTGATCGACGAAGCTTGCGCTATGATTAAAACCGACATCGAATCAATGCCTGCGGAGCTTGATTCGGTTATGCGACGAGTGATGCAGCTTGAAATTGAAGAAGCTGCGTTAATTAAGGAAAAAGACGAACAGAGTCTGAACCGGTTAGAGGCTTTGCGCAAAGAACTTGCCGATCTTAAGGGGGAAGGCGACGCCATGAAAGCCCAATGGGAAAGCGAAAGGGGCGTTATAAGAAAGGTGCAGGCGCAAAGAGAGTTAATAGAAAAATTGAATCAGGATATTGCCGAGGCAGAACGACAATATGACTTGAACCGCGCGGCAGAGCTAAAACATGGCAGATTGCCCGAGGCTCAAAAGCAGTTGAAAGAGTTTGAGGCGGCACTTAAAGAAAAGCAAAATACCGGCAAACTGGTGCGCGAAGAGGTAACAGAAGAAGAGATTGCAAATATAATAGGCAAATGGACAGGCATACCGGTTGCAAAACTTATGGAGGGCGAAAAAGAGCGCCTTATGAGTCTTGAGGACGAACTGCACCAAAGGGTGATAGGGCAAGACGAGGCGATTTCAGCCGTAACAGACGCGGTTATTAGGTCGAGGGCGGGAATCAAAGACCCTAACAGACCTATTGGGTCGTTCATATTCTTAGGCCCGACCGGCGTCGGTAAAACCGAATTGGCAAAAGCACTGGCAGAGGCTTTGTTTGATTCTGAACATAATATGATCAGAATAGACATGAGCGAATACATGGAAAAACACTCGGTAAGCCGCTTAATCGGAGCGCCTCCGGGGTATATCGGCTACGATGAAGGCGGGCAGCTTACCGAGGCGGTCAGAAGAAAACCATATTCGGTTGTGCTTTTTGACGAAATAGAAAAGGCTCACCAAGACGTATTTAATGTGCTGCTGCAATTATTGGACGACGGCCGATTAACCGACTCACAGGGGCGTATGGTCGACTTCAAAAATGTGGTTGTTATTATGACAAGCAACTTAGGAGCACAGGCAATCATAGACGATATCGGAGAATCGGGCGACATTTCCGAAAAAACCCGATGTAAAGTCATGGAAAGCGTTAAATACTTCTTTAAGCCCGAGTTCTTGAACAGAATAGACGATATTATTTTGTTCTCAACCTTGCACCCCACTCAACTCGATAAAATTATTGATTTGCAGATTAAAGACATAGAAGCACGCCTTAGCGAAAGAGGGGTTAAGATTAATATAAATGACGAAGCACGAAAATGGCTGCTCGAAAACGGCTATAACCCAATATATGGAGCAAGGCCGCTTAAAAGGCTTATACAAAAAGAACTTGAAACCTTGTTGGCCCGTGCTATAATCTTAGGTAAGGTCGCAGACAACAGCGCGGTTGTGATAGGCGTTGAAGACAATAAAATTATAGTTTTGTAACCAACTTGTATAGCGGAGGTTTGAGGCATGAGTGATTCGGTAAAAAAATGGATACGGCACGCGTTGAATGTAGCCGGGCTAACCGTTCTGATTTTGTTTTCTTGCTTGAGCATAGACGCCTCATACCTCAATAACCCAATCGGCTACCAAGAAATCGGAATCGTTTCTTCAGACGGCATACCCTTGCCGGCAACAAACGAAGTCAGCTTTGTGGCCGACGGAATAGACCCGATTCAAATAGACTTAAAATCTACGAGCGGTGATTTTGCCGGGCAAATTATGGTCAGCGACCCCGATGGCAGAAATGTGTTCCAAAAAGATTATGCTTTAAAATATTACCCCACAACTTTGTTTCCTAACCCCACTAAATGGAAAACCTTTATGGTGCCATACAAAAAGCCGGGCGTTTACCGCGTTTTTATGTCCCAAGATATGTTTGGCAAAGCAGATATTTATATGTACCAAGGCCCTTTTGTGGCAAGAATGCTGTTTTTGCCGCTTTTCGCAATTTTGGTATATATAATGGTGTCTGTGACTTTCGCAAAAAAAACGGCTAAACCTGCCGAAAATAAACCTGCCGCTGATACCGACAGCCTCGACCCTTCAAAGCGTCAGGGCGAGATCGTCTTAGACTGCGCTCCTAAAGCAATCGGCGATTCAACCGATACCGAAGTGGTTTGTACAGAATCAAAAGAAAAAGTGCGGGAATAATTATTTTTTGAGCAAAGTCAGCACATTGCCCATAATGCTGTTTGCCTGAGCTAACATTGCGGTGCTTGCCTGGGTTAAGATTTGGTTTTTAGTGTGTTGAATTATCTCCGCGGCAATATCAGCGTCTCGTATGCGCGATTCGGCACTGGTCAAATTTGCCGAAGCGTTTTCGATGTTATTCATGGTGAAATTCAGCCTGTTTTGATACGTGCCCAAGCGCGAAACTTCTGAACTAACTTTGTCTATGGCCCTGTCGACTTTACTTAATGCGGCAGAAGCCCCATGAATCGTTGTTAAATCTATGTCGGAAATGCCAAGGGCGCCTGCAGACATATCGCCCATCGAAACCTTCATGGTTTGCCCTTCATTTGCGCCTATTTGCAAGGCGGCCGCGGTGTCTTTAACCTGAGCCCTGAACCCCGACTCGCCGTAGCCATAAGATATAGTATTTCTAAAGCCAAACTGTTGAAGAGTTGCGGTGTCTTTGTTGCCAAATTGGTCGATTATATCCAGGTTTACAACACTTCGTGCATTCGTGGCTCTGTCTGTGCCAACTTTTAAAGATGTGAAAACCAACGAATCACCCGATATATCAACTCTTACGTCAGCTTTTGCCGCTCTTAGTTGCTCATTTAAGTCAGAAACCGTTTCGAGGGAATTAGCCAAATCGGCCTTGGTCGGGTCGATTTGTGTTGAAAATGCTGAGTAAGCGCGCTGATTTATCGAAAAAGAAATGTTTTTTGACGCCGGTTCGTCTCTGTAAGTGCTGAACCCTTGCACGACAGCACTCTTGTCTTTGTTGCCGGTTGCGGCGTAAGAATAACTGCCTTCGTTTATTCCGAGAGTTTGTGAGCCCGAGGTTATTTCAAATGCTTCAGGTGCCGAAGTGCTGCTGTCGTAGCCCAACCTGATTTCACCGTCTGAAACCGACGCTTTTATACCCGACAAAGAAAAATTGGGGTCTGATTCTATTTGAGCATTTATTGAGCGGGAAAGACCTTCAATAGACCAACTGCCCGACGATAACGACACATTCAGAGTGTTTGAACCTAATTTTAAGCCGATGTTTTGGGCTGACGACAGTTTTAATCCCGATGAAATACCGCCAATACCTGAAACCTGCGCCGCCTGCGAATCAAATTTAAAAGCAACCCCGTCTAATAAACCCGAAACATTTTGGCTCTCGGTTACAACCTTACGGATGTTGCCTTTACTGTCTGTAAGAGTCGCCTCAACAAGGCCGTTTTGCGCTTCTCTCACGGCAGAAAAACCCAACGCCGAAGTCAGCGCCTCAGAGCCGATGATCGAAAAGCTCCCTTTATTGCCCGCAAAACCTGAAGAAATTTCAATGTAAGCTGAAGATTTATTTGCGTCTGAAACCGCCGAAGCGTAAGAACCCTGAATTTCGAGACCCGAATTTAACCCCTGCTGCAAAGCAGCAGACAAATCATTTAATGTGTGCTGTCCATTAATTTGTATAACAGTGTCTTTGCCATTGCCGGTAATAGTTAAAGTTTCGCCGGCACTTAAAGCAAACTGCCCGTTAGAGTCATAAAGTTGGGCAATGTCTTCGAGTTTGGTTGTGCCGCTTACGGGATTTTGAGAAGAGCGGGCTGTAAGTATCTGGCTGCGCTGAACCTCAGAGACACCGCCTTTAATGGTTTTAAGGCTTACATCATATGAACCCGCTGCCTTTGCATTAGCCGAAACTACTGCCGATGCAAATTTTGAACTTAAGCTGACCTGAGCCGATTGCGAACCATCTAAAAGATTCTTCGTGTTAAACTTCGTAGAAGAAGATATATTGTTGATCTGACCTATCAGTTCTTTGACTTCAAGCTGAACAGAAAGCCGGTCAGAAGAAGTTAAGGCTGAATTTGCCGACTGAACGGCAAGCTCTCTTATTCGCTGCAAAATGCCCTGAGTATTAGAGAGCCCTCCCTCGGCGGTTTGAACCATTGATATGCCGTCTTGGGCATTCAAAAAAGCCCGTTCAAAACCCTTGATTTGCGTTCTTAGCTTTTCGCTCATGGCCAAACCCGCAGGGTCGTCCGCAGCACTGCCGATCCGCAAACCCGAACTGATTCTTTTTACAGACTTTTCAAGCCCCGCACTTGCCCTGTTAAGGCTGTGAAGAGCTTTTAAAGAAAGTAAACTTTGATTTATGCTTAACATATTACACTAACCTTAAGCAGTAATATTTAAACCCTTTTGCTCTGTTTTCGCTTCAGACTGCGGTTTATTTAATAACTTTGAAAACATGCTGCTCTTGATTCTTTCGGCAAAGCCCTGAAAATCTTCCAAAAACTCCGAATAGTTTTCTTGAGAAAGCTTTATGTCTTTGTTAAAGAACATAGATATGAGGTCATTTTCTGAGTCTTTTTCGCCTTGAGGCAACAATACTGATAAAGCATCGGTTTCAGAAGGCCTTAGAGAGTCTGCCGACATAGGTTCTGATTCCGGGGTCTCTGCAGGTGTCTCTAGTGCTGCCTTGGGCGCAGAACCTTGAAGCACGCTGTTTTGCATTTCGCCTACCTTTGCAAAAAAGTCTTTTGCCTGGTTTTGCATGACATCTTTTATGGTGTCAAAGGCTCCCTCGGCTTCACCATAGGTCTTTTCTAGTTCTGCAAAAAAATTGTCGGATTCTTTTAAAAAGTTTTCTAATGATTCGGGGCTTAAGTCTGCCATGTCTTCAACTGCATCAAAAAAAGCGTTGGTGGTCTCATTTGAAATGGCTAACGATTGTTCGGTGCCGTTCATAAAAGACCCGACCGGATCTATAGAAAGACTGAAATTGCTTTTAAAGGTTTCGGCAACTGTTGCTCCGACACTTACAAAACGTTCCGCACCCGACTTGCCCATCTGGGCTTCAACTTTTGAGGTTAGCTCATAAAACATGTCAAACTGAAACGAAATGTTGTAACCACCCGCCTGTATGCTGTTTGCTGATTCGGCATTGCCCGCAGCCTTCTCATCGGTGTATTCTACACTCGATTGGCTTAATACGGATTTTTGTTCCGTTTGCGCCATGGCAAAGCTTTTTGCCAAATCTTTCGATTTATCTGATAGCTCTAATGAGTCTTTGTCGGTCTTTTTATTCTCTTTCAATTCTTTTGACTTCGCGCTTAGTTCAGACATAATCTTATTAAGGTTGTTGTCTTTTTTGTTCTTAGAAAAATTGAGCTGTTCAAAAATAGCGTCGAGACGATTGTTCTTAAAGTTTATATTCATCGTTTTGCCTCCATGATATAAAACAAAGCTGACTATCCCTGTCGTAATTATGTATCGACATAATTTATACAGAATATTAGGCGAAAATTAGGCATTTTATGCCTAATATGGTTGTTTAAGTTCAATTTTTGTCATTATACTATTATTTTAGTCTCTTTTTCTCTTAATTGCAAAAAAAAAAGAGCTTCGCGTTCAGCGAAGCTCTTTTCTTAATTCATTACTTGCTTTTAAGTTCGGTTACAAGTGATTTTACATTTTCTTGAGTGCTTGCATCAACTCCGCCTTCTGCAAATACGCTGAAGTTGAGTTTGGTAACCAATTCGGCTGAGATCTCGCGGTTGTTTTGGTTCGCACTTGAAACATAGTTTCTGAGGCTTGATATATCGCCGCTTACAACGTCTTTAACAACTTTTTTGATAGTCGTTTTTTTGTAATAATCTTTTACCATTTGTTCCCACATGGTTTCTTTTGCAAATGCCAAATCTTTATAGTCGCTTGAGAAACTGTAAGATGAAGCCGGGAAATAAACTGCAAGGCCCTTTGCGTTCTTAGTGTTATAACCGCTGAGAGCATTTATAACGACAGCCTTTTTAAGAGCGGCCTGCAATTTGTCGGCTGCAGTTGTGAAAGATTCGTCTTTGATTTGATTTTGAGCTAATTCTACGAAATGACCCAAGTCGATGTTGGTTCTGTAATAAAACTTTTGTGAACCGTTAAGAGCATTTTTGAACTGGGCACCGTAATTGCCGGCTAAGGCAACTTTGCAAAAACCGTTGATCGCGTCTTTGAGGCCGTTGAGTTCGCTGCATTTAATTGCTGATTGAGTGGTTGAAGAATAGCCTGCGCTGCCGCCGTCATATGATTTTGAGTATTCTTTTACTATGTGTTTGGCAGCAACTTCGGGGGTCATGCCTTTTTTGAAGCCGGAAACGATTTCGGTGTAAGGATAGCCATGACCGGGTTCGGTTTCTTCTGAGGCTACGAGATACTCTACGCCGTCTTTCATGGCATAGGCAACTTCAACCATTTGCATTAAACAAGCGTCAAAGCAAAACAGGTCAATTTTTTTGCCAAGGCCTTTTTTGATTTCGTCAAAAGCTATGGTCAACTGATTGGTAGTGATGTGATTGCCTGATTGGTCATCGTAGCTGATACCTTTGATGATTTCGCCGTTGATGTCTTTCCAGCCTGAACCGTGGTTCCATACTACGGTGCAATAATGCTTTGCCGGATAAGCCTTAGCTGTATCAAGAACAAATTTAACCAATTCTTTATAAGAACCCATATCAACTTCACCGGGTTCGCCAATTACTTTAGCTTCATCTTTGGTAACGTGATAAAGTTTTGCGGGCGCATTCTCGCGGTCAAGAAGACAGATCACGTTCATAAAGTCGTTTGATCCGCCACCCTTTACCATTTCTTGTAAGTCGCCTACGCCAAACGAATCAAGATTGTTGTCGGCGTTCAAAAAGACCATAAAAGTCCATTCTTTTTGTGCGGCAGCACTTGCCGGTGAACAGAAAGCGCATACTAACAAGATTACGGAAAGGATACTCACTACTCGTTTCATGTTATACTCCTAATTTCTTATAGAAACTTAATACTTATAGATAAGTCTCATTATAAGAAATTAGGGGTACGGTGTCAAGTAATGACAAAACAAAAGTAATCTTTTTTCAGGCTAATTCTTTTAGCATGGCTTCAAGCTCGGGGTCGTCAAACTTGCTGTCTTGAGACTCTTTTATGAGGTAAACCAGTTTTTTTAGCTCCAGATCAGTCATAGAACCCTTAACCTTACCGTTTTCAGAAGCAGAATTTTCTGTCTCTTCTTTGATAAGTTTCTTGATGAACTTTTCGCGCGTGGCCTTGTCCGTCATTACGAGCATAAGTTTCTCGGCAAGAGCCTCGGGAGAACACATTTTGTACGTGCCGTCAGCAACTTGACGTGCAATCTCCTGAACCCGCTGCATGTGCATAAGCTGCTGGTTTTGAATGACTTTTAAGTTGTTCTGTGCTACCGAATTGAGCATCGTAGCTTGGGTCGTTTTTTCGCCGGATGAAGTCGTTTTCCCTTTAAGCTCGTCGTCGAAAGAAGACGTTTTATCAACCGCGCCCGTGCTCTTAGGCTTTGATTTGGTGGTAATAATAATAGTTTTTCCGGGTCCACCGTGAATGGAATCAACCATGATAAACTCCCTGGTAAATCTTTGTTTTTTTAGTAGTTATATTTTTCCCTTATCCCATTTTAATTATCGACACCTTCGTCTAAAAAGTTTAAATGTTTTTTTACCGCCTCAAACATCATCTCAAAAAAGGGTTCTTGAGAACCTTCTCCCTCAAGCCTCTTTAAAACAGAGTTGACAGGGAAAATGACGCTGCCGCTTTTTTCGTCGATCAAGGCTTTTTCCCGCCCATATTCGTCGTCAATGTAATGCCAAGACATATTAAATTCGTTTTTTAAAAGCCGCCCAAAATACCCTCCCAAAGACTCTGCCAGCTCGTCGTTGCTTTCTGAGATCTTGCCTCGATGCTCGCATATCTTTAAAAATGCCTTGTCCAATAAAGCCGGGCATATGGGGTTAGAAGTGTTTAAAACCTTTTGACACAACTTTAAACCTTCAGATGCTTTTTGTTCTGTTTCAAGTGTTTCGTTTTTTGAAAATACGATTATTTTAGGGCTCATGATAATTCTCTTTGAAATTTTAGATTAAAGTGTTAAAACATTATATATAGATTGTAACACTAAAGAATACTCAAAAGGAGTCCTAAAGTAGTGGAAAATGACAAAATTATTCTGGTTCTGAATTGTGGCAGCTCATCGTTAAAATACGATGTAATCAAAATGCCGAGCAGAGAAAGCCTTGGAAAAGGTCTTGTAGAAAGAATCGGTAACGAAAAAGGCGTTTTGGAGCAAAAGGTAAAAGGGCAAAAATACAAAATAGAAGAAAGAATCGAAGATCATAAAAAAGCCTTAGAACTGGTTATTAAAGCCATTACTGATAAAGACAACGGGATTGTTAAAAATATATCTGAAATTAATGGAATCGGACATCGCGTGGTTCACGGAGGAGATAAATACGCATCTTCCGTGCTTATAGACGATACTGTAATTAAGGCTATCGAAGAATGTATAGAAATAGCTCCTCTACATAATCCGCCTAACCTTATAGGTATTAAGGTCGCTCAAGAATTGATGCCCGGATTGCCTCAGGTGGCTGTTTTTGATACGGCTTTCCACCAGACAATGCCTCCGCACGCTTTTTTGTATGGAATTCCAAGAAAAATGTATGAAGATTATAAAATCAGAAGATACGGATTCCACGGAACAAGCCACAGATACGTTGCCGCAAGAACTCTCGAACTTTGTAAGCGCGACGCTTCAAATACTAACATGATCACTTGCCATCTAGGCAACGGCGCATCGATAACGGCGATTGAAAAAGGAAAATCAATCGATACTTCAATGGGCTTTACTCCTCTCGAAGGACTAATGATGGGAACAAGATCAGGCAGTATAGACCCCGCTATTATCGGCTATTTAATGGACAAGGGAATGTCTGCACAAGAAGTAATGAACACCCTTAACAAAAAAAGCGGGTTATTGGGTTTGTCAGGAATTTCAAATGATATGCGCGATGTTGAAGTAGCTGCTTTAGACGGCAATAAAGATGCGCAGGAAGCTTTAGATATTTTTACATACAGAATTAAAAGATATATCGGCTCTTATTTTGCAATACTCGATAAAGTAGATGTTTTGGTTTTCACCGGCGGAATCGGCGAAAACGGTTGGGAAGCCAGAGAAAAGATTTGCAGAGGCCTTGAAAATCTCGGAGTATTGATGAATTACGAGGCGAATAAAGGAATAAGAAGCAAAGAAACGATTGTTTCTCACCCATATTCACCCGTGACTGTAATGGTTGTGCCGACTAACGAAGAATTGCAAATAGCAATAGACGTTTTCGACTTAGCATTTGCTGCGTAAAATGAATCAGACCATCGAATTTTATGATAAGAACGCGAAAGAGTTTTGTGAAAAACACGACTCCGTAAAACTTGATTCTTTTCATGAAACATTCAAAATAGAACTTAAACCCGGTTCCAAAGTTTTGGAACTGGGATGCGGTTCAGGCAGAGATGCGGCAAGAGCTATTGCCGATGGTTTTGATGTGTGGGCATTAGACGGCTCCGCAAATCTGCTGACCGAAATTCCAAAAATACACCCCGAGCTTTCAGATCGACTTGTTCACGCGATCTTACCGCAAAAACTTAATTTTGAAGCGGGCTTTTTCGATGGCTTCTTTTCGGTTGCTTGCTTTATGCACTTCTCTGAAGATGAGCTTAAGCTTATTTTACAAGAATTGAAGCGTGTAACCAAAAAAGGCGGTAAGGGACTGGCCTCTGTGCCGGCTTGCCGACCTGATGTAACAGACGCAGGTGTGGATATCCACAACAGAGTTTTTCATTTGCGAGAAACAAAACAATGGATACGCATATTTAATGAATGCGGCTTTGAGGCCAAAGCAGGTGATCCTGAACCCGATAAACTCGGCAGAGAAGGCGTCTGGTGGATAACTTTTGTTCTTAAGTCTCTGTAAAAACACAAATAAAAAAAGCCATTTCATAAGAAATGGCTTTTTTTATGTCAGTAATTTACTGTATGTTAAATATACTGCCGCTGTCTTTTGAGGTGCCGGTAAGTTCAGATGCGTCGCTTCCGGTTCTTTCGATTTCGTTGCTCGCTGTGTTTTGAGTTGATTCTTCTTCTGTTGAAGGATAGCCTGCCGCACGCTGTTCTAAGAATGCTTTTGCTTCGTCAGAATTGCCTATGACTTTTTTCATTTCTTTGTCTGAAAGCTTGCCGTAAGTAAGTTCGTCAACGATTTTACCTATCGCGGCAACATCTTCGGGGTTATCTTTGCAAAGACGTTTAACGAGAGTTTTTAAGTCGCGGAACAGCATCCAGCGTGTAGATTTAAAAGCGTCGTATATTTTGTTTCTGCCGTCAGGTATTTCCGTGGCTATGCGATACATTATGTTTGCATTATATGCTTCGCATTCAAAGAGTTCTTCACCCGACAGAGTTTTGGGGTCTACATATTCGTAAACAGATTTGCTGTTTTGATAAGTTTTGCGGTTGGGGTCTTGAAGAGCTTTTTCGCCTTCTTTGTCGCTGAGTTCAATCATAATCGGATCCATTGCGCTCCGGTAGCCTCGCGCTTCGCTTTCTGATTCAAGCATTTCGTTATATTCGGCCCAGCCTTCTACAAAAGCCGCACGATTGTTTGTTTTTTCGCTTCCGTAGTGAGAACCGTCTTTGCCATATGGTTTAATGAACTCTTTTATGGTTCTGTCGATGGCATGACAATACTCATGCAAAAATGTTGATCTGGCGTTTTCGGGGGCATTTGAGCCTGTGTAGTTGTGGGTTGCCATGTGTATGGTTGATCCGTTTGACCAAGACCAAAAGTCATGCGAGTAGTCTTCTTTTGAAACGGTTTTTTTGCTGCCGTCTGAGGCTGTGTATTCAAGATCTATGCCGGTAGAGTCGGTCAGTATTACGCCTATTCGTTTGTTGTAATCATATTGGGCGCGCTCGGCTATGGCATCGCTTTTTGATGAACGGTAAACTTCGAGCATAGCTTTTTGACCGTTCGAAAGCTCGTTTTCGTTTTTAACGCCCATTAATTGCAATAAATGGGCTTCATCTGTTACTTTTACACGTTTGACTTTATAAACCAGATTTTTATCTTCGCTCGAATACCATTTAAAATCACCCTCGTCAAGAGTGTAAACTCGGGTTACATTTTCTTCCCAGGTTCGCTTTACCGCGTTAACACCCTTATTTACAGTTTTTTTGGCTTTTTCCCACCAGCTGTCATTGTCAGATATTTCCGTGTTTAAATCTTCCACATCGGTCACAACCTGGTAATAAAAATCAAATTGAGCCGCTGATGAAACAGAAGGTGAAAAGCCCAAAAGCGCGAGGGCAAAGACAAATAATAAAACAAAATTTAGCTTTTTCAAAATATTACTCCTTAAAAGCGAAAACGAGGGTCGGTACACATTATGATATAAATTAATTATACCCAATTATTCTTAATCCCGATACTTTATATACTAAAAATTTTTCGAAAAGTTTATTTGTTCGATATTCCCTCTTTATGCGTACTTCAAAGGGATTGTCAAGAGGGTATGGTATTTTCTTTTCCACAAGGTTCAAATGGCTGATACTGCTTATCCCCATAGTTTTCCACATTTTCCACTTAGAATTTGTGTACATAAGTATCTAAAAATTGCTAATTGTTAAACCCTTAGTGCAACTGCTTTAAGAACGAATTTGTGTTGTATGTAAAAATAAGCGCGCGGTTAAAAAAAACTTAAGCCGCGCGTTTTATCATAAAAATGATAAATTGTTTGTTTACTTTGTTACGTCTATTATTTCGGGTTCAAATACTTCGATTGCTGATGCAAATTCGGGTTTTGCAAGTAATCTTTTTCGGGTATTTTCGTCCATTTTTTTGATTTCCGCTTCGTAGTCCACAACTTTAGCCTGTTTGGTGTCAATTTCGTTCGCGGGCTTAGCGTCAGATTCGCCGACGAGGAGAGGCAAAACGCTTGTGACGTCTTTGTAGACGGCTTTCGCGGCTTCTGTGAGTATGGCCAGGTTTTTCTCGTCGCAAAGTTTATCTTTTGAAAATGAGTGGTCTAAAATGATTTTAAATACGCCATTTTCAGGTTTTTTAAACTGTGCTGTCGCTAAAAGTGCGTGGCAGATGCCGGATCTTTCCATTACCGCCTTTTTAAAATCTGCAAAGGGATGCGCTTTTTGCACGATACTTTGAGGGGTTTCAAGAGGCGGTTTTTTGTATGTGTTTTCTCGTGCGGGCGGTGAGCTCGGCATTGCCTGTGAAACAGCGGGAGAGGGATAAGGGGCGCGTGTCCGCTCGGGCCTTGAGTAATTGGCGGCGGGCGAATTTGTGCCTAAGCGTTTCAAAACCGAAATTTGTTGTTCAAGTTTCTCTACGCGTTTTTCTAAGGTTTCGGGAGTGTATATTTCATCGCCTAATGAAAGTCTTATTAATTCAGCTTCGAGCAAAATTTTTGCCTGAAAAGAATTTTTTATAGCTCCTAATGTTCTTTCTAGGCGGGTTACAACAGTAATTAAATATTTATGAGATAGCCCTTCTGTTTGTTTGGCAATTTCGTTTATATGTTCTTGCGGAAGCTCTAATACCTGATTAGCTTGTGCATCAATTTTCAAAATCATGCAGCATCTGAAATACTCGAGCAAGTCGCGCGCTATTGTCATGGGTTCGTAGCCTCTGAAAAACAGATCATTCACAACTTTAATCACAGCGGCCGGTTTTTTTGCAAAAACTGCGGTGCCTATTTCCCTTAAAACTGAATGACCAAGCCTTCGAGTCATTTCGAGAACCAGATCTGAGCTTATGGTTTCGGCGATTGCAGAAGACGAGATTTGGTCTAATAAGCTTAAAGCGTCGCGAAAACCGCCCTGAGCACTGTCGGCGATTGCAAAAAGGGCTTCGGGCTGAAAGTCGGGAAAAGGCCCTTCTTTCCGCTCTTGAGCTACGATTTCGGCGAGACGCTTTTGAATGGTTGCGCGCGAAACCGAATGAAAATCAAAGCACTGGCACCTTGATATGATGGTGGCAGGAACCTTCTGCGGGTCAGTGGTTGCCAGAACAAAAATCACGTTGGGGGGTGGTTCTTCGAGAGTTTTTAAGAAGGCGTTAAAAGCTGAGCCCGAAAGCATGTGGACTTCGTCGATAATGTATATTTTGTATTTGCCTTCTGCGGGGCGATATTTAACCTTTTCGCGCATTTGGCGAATGTCTTCGACGCCGTTATTGCTGGCTGCGTCGATCTCGATGATGTCCATGAAGTTCATCTCTTCGATGCGCCTGCAATTGTTGCAAACACCGCAGCAATCAGAAAGACCGTTTGAGTCTTTTTGTAAGTTGAGGCAGTTTAATATTTTTGCCAATAAGCGTGCGGACGATGTTTTGCCCGTGCCTCGCGGCCCTGAAAACATATAGGCATGAGCTATGCGGTCGGTTGAAACCGCTGATTGTATGGTTTTTGAGATATGTTCTTGCCCTGCAAGCTCGGAAAAACGCTGCGGACGATATTTGCGGTAAAGGTTTTGTCGCTGGGGAGCGTTCATTTAATGCCTCCAAATTGCTTAAAACCGATTTTAACATTTATATGTATCAATTAGCAACGAAAAAGCACCGCCTTTGGGCAGTGCTTTTATCATTAAAGTAGTCGCGCACCTGCTGTCGAATGAATATCAATGGCACTTCGCCTGAACCATAGGCTCAAGACAGGCACTGCCACATCACCCGAAAGCGATCGCTTACCGTTGCTACCTTCCGGTCCTGGCGGAATTCACGGACTTTCGCCGTGTGGAACCCATCTTTCAACGCTGCTGAAACTGGCAGTAACCACCAAAATCACCCTCGAGCAGGAATTCAACCCGCCTATGGGGATTTGCGGTGCAGGGGACCCCAAGCCCCCCATCTAGCGCAACAACGGAAAGGGCGGGATTTGAACCCGCGGTGGAGGGAGCCCCACACACGCTTTCCAGGCGTGCGCCTTAAACCAACTCGGCCACCTTTCCATTAAAAACAAACACAGATTATTATAATCTGTGTTGATAAAACGCGCCCGAGAGGACTCGAACCTCTGGCCACCAGATCCGCAATCTGGTGCTCTATCCAAACTGAGCTACGGGCGCAGTGCCTCGGAGAGAGGGGGATTCGAACCCCCGGTACCGGTTACCCAATACGACAGTTTAGCAAACTGTTGGTTTAAGCCACTCACCCATCTCTCCTGAGATGTTCTACGGAGGAAGTAGGATTCGAACCCACGGAACTTTCGCTCAACGGTTTTCAAGACCGCCGCCTTCGACCACTCGGCCATTCCTCCAGTGTCCTCAGAGTCTAACATAATAGGAGAAAAAAATCAAATAATTTTTTGTATGAATTGTTCATACTCTTCGATAGAGTTTTGTTGCGCAGATATTCTGACTTCGTTTATTTCTTCCGGATTATCTTTTACTAATCTCACTATTTCTTTGTCCAGCTTGTGATCAATCATACCGTCCAATACAATCATGGGGTTTTTCATGCCCTTACGATAAGGCCTGTCTTCGGTTATGGCTGTGAAAACGTCTGCTATGGCCATTATTCTTGAACCTATTGACAGCTCCGACGCGTTTATTTTAAAGGGATACCCGTTTCCGTCTAAGTGTTCGTGATGAAAAGACCCGTATTTGTTTATCTGAGCCAAATCTTCTACGCTTTCGAGGGTACGGTATGTGTAGAATGTGTGAGCACGCATAAGATTGAATTCTTCAGGTGTTAATTTGTCGGGTTTTTCAAGAATTTCTTTGGGAATTGCAAGCTTGCCTAAATCGTGAAGATAGCCGGCAACTTTTAGCTCGAAACAATCATGATCGCTTAAGCCTCTTAATCTGCCAATTTTTTCTGCAACTGCCGAAACACCCGAAGAGTGGGTAGCTGTAAATTGACTTCTGAAATCGATGATTCGTCTGATAAAATTGGCAAAAGAGAGTAAATGATTTTTATCTAAAACAAGCTTTTGCATGTGGGTAACTTGTTTTAGCTGACGATCTATGGTGTGAGAAGTTGAGTCAAGCCAAAAAGCTTCGGTTTTTGACAATTTTAAAAAGGCTTCTGTTGCCTTTGGGTCATACGAAACCCTGTAGCCTGAACGAATTTGTTCTGAAATTCGAGAGGTTTGCCCCAATATCTCAGCCTTTTTATCTATTAAGGTTGAAATATGGTCTGCAATCATTAAGATTCGGCTGCCTAAGGGAATTTCTTCGCCATTAATACCGCCGCAGCTATATGGCGTGTGATGATACCTTACTATTTTGGCGCTGCTTTCGAGGGGCTTGAATATTTTAAGAAGCCTGTATCCGGTTTCGGCATGTTTGCAAGGATCATCATGTTCAAATTTTGAAAGCTTAATACGCTCTAATAAAGAAATTGCACCTATGTCATGCAGTATTGCGGCACACAGTATTTCGCTTTGCTCTTCATAAGACAAATCAAGTTCTTCGCCTATTTTATAGGCTATCATTGCAACTTGTTTGTGGTGATTGTCCAGTTCGGGACTTATCCAGTCCATTATGTCTGAGAGGCAGCTTAGCAGAGAAAAAAGCTCAAGCCTGTATTGTGTTTTCATGTGTTGTTCCGTGAAAGCTTAATTAATTATTTCGTTCAGTTTCGGCAGATCCGGCAGATTCGTTTTTGTCATTTACCGTGTAAATTACCAGCTCTTCAGGCTTAACAAGCCCTAAACGCTCGCGCGCCAATCTTTCGATTCCTTCGGGAGTTGAGTAGGTTTCTAAGCTTGCCTTTAATTGTCGATTGTCACGTTCAAGCTCTTCTATGCGGGTTTTTAATTCTCGTTCACGCAACTCAAGAGCCGCTATATTGTTGTATCTTACCAAATATGTTATCGACAACGCAGTACAAAAAACCGCGGTTAGCAGAAACATTATTTCTGCAGAAAATCTTACTCTTTTTTGTCTGGTCTTTTT
>MWDD01000042.1 GCA_002070375.1 bacterium ADurb.Bin157
TAACAGGGTAATAAAAGAAGCGCCGTTTTTCTTTTTTGCTCTGACTTTCTTCTTTTCTATGGTAGTCTACATGGGAATTTTTCTCTTAGTTTTGTCTTACATCAGAAATAGTTGCATATGAGCATAATAAAAGATTCATCAGCTTTTTTAGGCAGACTTGATATTTATCAAATTTTGTCTTTACCGGTTTTGATTATAATTTTGTTATTTTCTTTTGATTTTAAAAGCTCAGAACATAAAATTGGTGTTGTTCTGCCTTTAACCGGGGAATACAGATCCAGAGCCCAAAACCATTTAAACGGCTTAAACTTAGCTCTCAAGCACATTAATCAACACGGCGGCATAAACAATAAAAAGTTGCTTTTACTTGTAAGAGATTGCGGTGAAGCTCAAGAAAAAAGTGCTGAGACCACACGCGATTTGATATACGATAATGCTGTAACCGCAATTATAGGCGGATTTACTCCCTCAAACACCAGAGCCATTCAAGCGGTTGCAGAAAAATCAGAAACACCTTTTTTAACAGGGGTTTGCACTCATTTTGAAGTCACCGACAGTGGCTCTGCTTATACCTTCAGAACAATAACCGATGACAAAAGACAGTTTGAAGCATTGGCAGAGTATTCAAGCAAGCGTTTTGAGATTTCTAAACTCGCAATCATTTATGACGAAGACCTTTATGGGGCGGAAAGCGCGCAAAAATACGCTGAAATAGCCATAAAGTATGGCCAAGAAGTCGTATTAGCCATTCCGAGCAAAAAAACTTCTTTAAATTTTAAAAAACAACTAGAGTCCATTTTGATGAGCAAGCCTGACGCATTGGTAGTATTATCGTCTTCATTTGACTCGGCTCTCCTTGTGAGACAAGCTCGTGAAGCCAGATTTGAGAAACCAATATTAGGCGGGAACCAATTTGCCTCTTTAGAATTCATAAATTTTTTGGGTATATACAGCGAATCGATATTGACCACTCTTCCCTACAATAACAGAGCCGGAGGGCAAAAGTCAGATTATTTTTCGGGCGAATACGTAGAAAAATACGGAACTTCACCTGATGCGGATGCGGCTATGGGCTACGAAACTCTTATGGTAACGGCTTTAGCCTTAAAAAGCGTAGAAGGCAACAACCGAAATCTTAAGGAATCTTTGGCTTTAACTCACGGTTGGGAAAGCATAGCGGGCTCAGGAGGATTTGACGGAGAAGGGAATCAAGTTCGCCCTGCCGAAATAGCAATTATAAAAGACAAACAACTAATCCCGGTGAACATGGAAGGTTTATTCTGATAATGAAAACAAGAATAATTACTTTAGCGATTGTTTTGCCGATCATCTATTTTTCCCTAACAAATTTTATCAGAAGCGGCTCAGAAAATAAAACAGTAGTAACAAATTCTGAAGTCAGTGACAGTTTTATCAGCTTAGAAAATTCCTTTAGCAAAATCAGCAATGCCGGGAATCTGGAAGTTCCGTTCAGCAAAACAATCAAAACCGCTGCAGTCAATGACATACAAACCGATTCAAAAGGCACAGTTTGGATTGCTACCGAAGCCGGTATAACTTCAATAAACAGCGACCGAACAACTGTTAAAAACTATAATATTACCGAAGGCACTTTTCCATTTTCACAAGCTGAGTCAATTATATTTGATAATAAAACTTTATGGGTAGGTACCTTATTCGGCTTGTGTAAGCTTGACGAATCAGAAAGATTTATTATCGCTCCGGAAAGCGAATCATTGCCATCACAAATGATCTGGGACATGCATTGGGACAACAGCACCATCTGGATAGGAACTCAAAACGGCGTTGCTTTTATGACATCGCGCAAAGATTTTCAATCCTTGACTAATGAAAGCACCAACGGAGCATTAAAAAACAACTGGTGTAAAAACATTCTAAAGACCAAGCATTGGTTTATAACCTCTCATGACAACGGGATCAGTTTATGGAACACGAGTTTTCCCGCTTCAAATCCCGAAATATGGAAAAATTTGGCATTTGGGAGACTTTCTATTTCAAGACCAATCAACGATATGGCGTTTGACGGTCGTTATTTGTGGTTCGCAACAAGCAAAGGTGTTTTTCAACTTGCAACCCCTGCCGAGAAATTTTTCGGAGATTTTCTTTCAAAATTCATCGTTTACGGAAAACTAAACGGCTTGGCATCTAACAACATAAAAAGTATTATATCTCACAAAGATTCAATTTGGGTAGGAACATCTGAAGGGCTTGGCAGAATTAAAGACGAGCGAGTTCAAATGATTTATCCGTCATCGGGACAATATAACAAAAACATCAGAAAGTTATATGCTTCAGGCGATATTCTATGGATCGGAAGCGAAGCCGGTGTGCAATTTATCAATACAGCGATGGTAAACCGGAATGAATGATTTATTATCTGTGGAAAAACGATTAGAGTTTTTGCGAACTCAAATCAGGCATTATGAGTATGCTTATTATGTCGAATCAAATTCTGAAATTTCCGATAAAGAATTTGATCTTTTATTAGAAGAACTTATAGAGCTTGAACGAGTTCACCCTAAATTAGTGACCGAAGATTCACCAACTCAAAGAGTTGGCGGAATTGCCGCCTCGTTTGAGACAATTACTCACAGAGTACCCATGATGAGCATTGAAAATTCTTACACATTTTCAGAAATATCAAATTGGCTAACCAGGTGCGAAAAGCAACTTCACAAATCGCCCTTCCCGGTTGTCGCAGAACTTAAGATAGACGGCGTTTCAGGATCTTTCGGTTATAATAACGGAAAACTGATTAATGCGGCCACTCGCGGAGACGGAAAAACCGGCGACTTAATCACAGCTAATGCAAGGGCCATAAAATCGTTACCTTTGTCAATTGCGTCAAAGCATGACATGGATATTCGGGGGGAAATCTACACACCCCGTTCAGTTCTGATAAGACTCAACTCAGAGCGCGAAAAAGATGAACTGGAACCATTTAAAAATTGCCGTAATTTGACCAGCGGCACAGTAAAGTCGTTAGATCCAAGTGTTACAGCTAAGCGCCGTTTAGGTGTTATGGTCTATGGAATTGCTCAAGGCAAAGATCTTGGTTTCGACCGGCATTCAGAAGTTATGAGCTTTTTATCAAACCAAGGCTTTAAAGTAAATCACGCTTGGAAAATTTGTCAAAATGAATCAGAGATCAAAGATTTCATAGACGACATTGCCGCTAAAATTGACAGTTTTGATTTTGACACTGATGGGGTTGTAATTAAAATCGATGATTTTTCAAAGCAAGAAGAATTAGGCTATACAGCGAAAGCGCCCCGTTGGGTTATTGCTTATAAATACCCGCAAAAAAGAGCAATTACCAAATTAAAATCTGTAGAATGGCAAGTCGGTCGGCAGCAAATTACGCCTGTAGCGATCTTGGACCCGGTCGAACTTGGCGGAACAACCGTATCAAGGGCGTCTTTGCATAATATAGATCAAACAAAAGAAAAAGACATAAGAACAGGTGATTTTGTTGTTGTCGAAAAAGCAGGTTATATTATTCCTTATATTGTTGAATCTTTGCCTGAAAAAAGAATCGGCAGAGAGTCAATAATCGAAATTCCCCAACACTGTCCTTCATGCCAATTACCAGTTTCAATAAAGAAAAGTGAAGACGATGGCTCCACACAAATATATTGCGGCAACTCTAGCTGCAAGGGTGTTATTTCAAGAAAAATACTTCATTTTATAAACCAAATGGAAATTGAAAATTTTGGGCCTCAGATTATTGAAAAGCTATTAGAAAGAAAATGCGTGCAAAAAACAGAAGACATTTTGCTCTTAAATGAATTGATTCTTTCGGGTGTTGAGCGTATTGGTTCTAAGTCTGCTCAAAAATTAGTTGAAAACATTAAGAAAGCGGCGTTCAAGCCCTTATTCAGAGTCATTTCCGCTCTTGGCATACCAAATGTCGGAATTGTAATCAGCGAAAGTATCGCCAAGGCTTTTAATCAGTCTTTTGACAGTTTTTTGAATTCAGATGAAGAAAGCCTTATAAAGATAGAGGGCATACAAAAGACGGTAGCGGGGAGTATTTTGTCTTATCTTAAAGATGAAGAAAACATAACATTTTTAAATGCACTTAAAGATTGGTGGAAAGGTCCTTCTGAAACTATTGGCACAATAACGGTAAATAATGACTTTTTTAAGAATAAAATTTTTGTAATTACCGGAGAAGCAAGTTTGCCCAGAAAAGAAATAGAAGAAATAATAAAGAAAAATGGCGGGAGCGTAAAAAGTTCTGTGACAGCAAAAACCGATTACTTAGTTATCGGCTCTAATGAGCCTGAAACGTTTAATTCATCAAAAAAAACAAAAGCATTGGAACATAAAGTAGACATAATAGATGAGCACAAAATACTGCTAATGTCTGAGCAATAAATAATCAAAGGCAATTTAGATGAAGCTACCATTAAAACACAGACGTTTAAACAGAGCCATATTAAAGGGAATTTTAACCTTAAAAACCATTGGTTCTTTAATACGCACATATTTGTTAACGGGAGTTTTTATGTTGATTCCCGTAGCCATAACTTTATATATCATATATTTTATTTTTCAATTCAGCGATGGAATACTTGGGGGGGCTCTTGCCGAAAGAATTGGCTATCAGATTCCCGGTATGGGCCTGATTTTGACCGCTTTGATTTGCCTGTTGGTCGGAATGATTGCTCAAAACTATGTTGGAAAACGAATAATAAAAGGCATAGACGCTTCGATGGAAAAGATTCCTGTTGTTAAATCGTTATATACGGGGATAAAACAAGTCGGCAATGTTATAATGCAACAAAACAAAAGCGAATTTAAACGAGTTGTTTTGGTGGAATATCCAAAAGCCGATTGTTGGGCTTTGGGCTTTGTTACAGCAGATTTCATGCATCCCATCAATGATGAAAGGGTTGCCAAAAATCTGGTAAGCATTTTTGTTCCGACAACCCCCAACCCGACAAGCGGTTTCATGCTGATTATTTCAAAAGATAAAATCGTAGATTTGAATATCGACATAGAAATTGCAATGAAAATTGTAATATCGGGTGGGCTTGTTCAAGCAAACAAATTAATAGAAAATAATGAAGCCGAGGCAATTAATGAACAGAGTTAAACTATATATTCTTATTTTTTCAATTTTATCGTTGTTAACCCCTTCTTTCGGAAATGTTTCCGCCGTGTCTTCCATAGATACCGACGAAATAAAAGAATATTTCGAATTGCGAGACACTATAGTAATGATGAATGATGAAATGAAAAAAATCATTACCGATTCGGTTCATAGTAATTTTTTCGGAACAGACGAGGCTGAAAAAAACCTGAATGGGTGCATGCGCTTTTTAGAAGAACGAATTGATGAGTTTTCAAGCAAAGACACTCAAATGAAATACCATTATGTAAAAAAACTAAGAAATTTATTTAATGAATCTGTAAGATTGCATCCATTAGTTATGGCTCGTTTTATTGGGGATTCGATAAAAAAAATCAACCAAGACGAAATATCAGAAGATAAATATTTAGCCGAGCCTTGGCACCGCCCTTATTTCGAGCCGATAGACGTCAGAACCTTAGCTGCTGTACCGGGTAATGAAGCAAACAGAACTAAGTCAATAGATTTTGCAAGCCGTGGAAGAACATCGGCGATAAAACCGGTAAAATTAGAAACTCCTCCCGTATTGCCAAACACTGTTGTGGCTGCCGAACCGCCTGCCCAAACACCAAAAATCGATGATACACTACAAAAAGTAGCGAATATAATAAAAGAAGAACCACAACCCGTTGCTGTGGTTACCCCTGTTAAATCAGTTACGCCTGTTGCGCCGGTTTCTACTCCGATTGTTACACCCGCTGCACCGCCTGCGCCCGTAGCACCTGCCACATTGATTGCATCGGCTGTTACTGCAGGTTCTACTGTATCAAAAACAGCTAAAGAAGTATTTAAAGACTTAAATAAAAAAATAGAGGCAAAAGAAGCAAAAGACGAGAAGCAAAAGCCAGAGACTTCTGCTGTAAAAACGCAACCTGAAATAGCCTCTGCAAGCAGAGTCATAACCGGCCCGATAACAGGCCCGATACGACCGATGGCAATAATGATCGAAAACCATCGTTTAGCACGCCCACAAACAGGACTTAACGAAGCCAACATAGTTTATGAAATTCCTGTTGAGGGTGGAATAACTCGATTTATGGGCATTTATAACAAAATTCCGGGAGTAGTCGGCCCCATAAGAAGTTGCCGCGAATACTTTGTTGACAGAGCCCTTGAGGTAAGTGCTCTTTATGTACACTGCGGCGGAAGCCCGAAAGGTTATCAATATCTTGCTTCCAGTCATATATTTTCAATAGATGAAATTAAAATCGGAAAAGGTTTTTTCAGAGATAATACGCGTAAAGCTCCCCACAACTTATATGGAAGAGGCAGAGAAATATTTGATTCCGCGAGTGAAAATTTTCCGATGTTACTAAAAAATAAAGTAAAACTGTTAAATTATGGTGTTCAAGAATCTTTGGGTTCAAAAGAAGCAAAAACAGCTACCATTAAATATCATGGCAATTACGAGGTAAAAATTAAGTATGATAACGGTTCTTATTTGCGCTATATGAATGATGAGCTTCATATAGACCGCATAACTAAAAAGCCCTTATCGGCTTATGCAATCGTAATTCAGGAAGCAGCCATGAAAACTGTTGATAAGGCAGGAAGACAAGAAATCAGCTTTATTGGCAACGGTATAGCTTGGATACTTGAAAAAGGTCGTCTGACAAATGTTACCTGGCACAAAAACGAAGCAGATTCTGCCACAGTTTTTAAAGATGAGAAGGGCATAGAATATAAGTTTCCCGAAAACAAACAGATTTGGATACAGGTTGTGTCACCCACACAGACCCCCGAAATAAACTAGAAAGAGAAAATATGACAAAATTTGGTGCAATAGGTTTATTTGGCAGAGCAAATGCCGGAAAATCAACTCTCGTAAACTTACTCGTAGGCGAAAAGGTTTCAATCGTTTCGAAAAAACCCCAGACAACAAGAAAAAGAATACTCGGAATACTTACTGTTGACGACTGTCAAATGGTGTTTTGCGATACTCCCGGTCTTCACAGCATAAAAAATAAGTTAGATAAATATATGAACGATGAGATAGCGGCGACTTTAAATGGACTGCAAGGGGGTCTTTATTTGGCTGACTTGTCTGATTTAATGCCTGAATCTGATAAAGAATATTTGTCTCAGCTTAACCCTAACAGTGACACAGATATCTTTTTGGTTTTAAATAAGTCTGATTTGGTTGATGAGAATACTATAAATCAAGCAAAAGAAACCTATAAAGAGCTTTATCCATTTAAAGAAATATTTGTGGTATCTTCAAAGAAGAAAAAAGGACATCTCAAAATAATTAATAAGCTGAAGAAAATACTTATTAGCGGGCCTTTCGCCTTTGACCCCGATTATTACACAAATCAGTCAGAACGAGAAATCGCTGAAGAGATCGTCAGAGAGGCCATACTTAAGACTTACCATCAAGAGGTGCCCCATTCTGTAGCTGTTCAGGTTGATGAATTTAAAGAGCGCGAGAATGGCAAGACCTATATTTCGGCGACTCTGTATGTTGAAAAAGAAGCTCACAAAAAAATAATCATAGGCAAAAACGGAGAGGGCATCAAAAATCTTGGCTCTGTAGCAAGACAAAAGTTGAATGAAATGCTGGAACGTGATATTTTTCTAGAGTTGTGGGTTAAAGTAAGAGAAAACTGGAGACAGAACGAGCAATGGGTATCTCGCCTTGGATACAAAAGCTGACAACCGGTTTTTAGCTCTTCAGCAGGAAAAAGGATAACAAATGAATGTATTGATAATAACAGTAGTACTCGTAGTAATTTTTCTTCTGGTTTTCGTGATGTTCTCACTAGACGACCACGAAGAAGAAGAGGGCTTTCTTTCTGATGAAACTGCGCGAACATCTGACGCAGAAGAAAAGGCATCAAAATTAAACGAAACAATTGAAACTTCCCCTACCGTTATATCTCCTCCCGCAGAAACTGTGTTGAATGCAGAAACTTTTGAACAGGCACCAAGCAGCGAGGTGTTTTTCCCGACCGAAGAAACAATGTCTTCTGTTGTTGAAACCCCTTCAGAACCTGTAACAATTGCACCGGCTGAAATAGCAAAACCAATCGAAGCAGTTACATCGGTCGCAGCAACTGTGCCGGCCCCAAAAAACGAACCTAACATT
Organism: bacterium ADurb.Bin157; assembly: GCA_002070375.1. Taxonomy (GTDB): domain Bacteria; phylum Muiribacteriota; class Ozemobacteria; order Ozemobacterales; family Ozemobacteraceae; genus MWDD01. The sequence continues at coordinate 8,244 of MWDD01000042.1, forward strand.
GTTTTACCTGAAAGGCTCAAAGCAGAGAATTTCGGAAGCGAAGATGACTTGAGCTTCAGAGTAAACATACATGAGAAGTTACCGGTTGCATGCAATATAAAAAAGTTTGATTGCGTTGCTGCTGTTGTTCAAATAAGACTGCCCGAAAGTTTATCAGAAACTCCCGATAAATTTTTAAGAATGCTTCAAAGAGCAGAAAGTATAATAGAAAGCGAGTATTCTTTTCCTTTCTCGGCGCATAATTTAAACCAGCTCAGCAAACTATATTTGTTTTCGTCGGATGATAACGCGAAGGTTTCAGACCCGCTATTTGAAGCTTTAGTTGTTGCTTTTGAAGTAATATCAAAATTTAAATATGCCCTTAGAACTGACACTATTTTATCTGAGAGCAAAGTAAAAATATCGGTTGGTATTTCGATGGGTAGTGCTATTCGAGTAGAGCATGGTATTGCTAACCCCCCGACTTGGTATGGAAAACCCATATACTTAGCTGAGGCGCTTGCAGAATCTGCTCTTGATTTAAAAATACACGTTGATAAACTGATACATGATGAGGCATTGCCTTTATTTGACTTCAGAGAATGGAAGCCTGTTGTATTAAGACCTTCTATGCCTGCCATGCAAATGTTTGAACTGGTTGGCTGGAACAGTCCTGATGAAATAGCTTCCTACGCGAATCACGAAAGACCTGAATCAAGAAGGTCAGTTGCTGTAGCTTTTAGATATTTAGAATTTCTAGATGATAAACTTCCGGTTCTTTTATCGCTGATATCGGATAAAGATGAAAATGTTAGGTTTGAAGCTCTTGAGACAGTAAAAGTTATAGCAAATGAAAGAATGTTAGGGGTATTAAAGAATATATTCCCCGAATCAAAGAACCCTGAATTCAGGGCTTTAATATTAGATGCTTTTGGAGAAATTGGCAGCAAAGAAGTGATGCCGGTGGTTTTAGGTTCCACAAAAGAATCAAATTGGCGCGTAAGGCTTTCGGCCTCAAAAGCTCTTTATAAACTTTGTGGCAATGAGGCTTTAAAGAACTTGGAACCATTGTTACAAGACCAGGACGGCAGTGTAAAAGTAACTGTCAATCACATTTTTTATAAAGAAACAAACAAATCGGAGTATCTTAATGTTCTTATCGAAATGGTATCAGGCTTGAGCAAACGAACACGACGTAATGCTATTGATGCGCTTCTTGACATTGGCAATGATGTCAGCATAAAAGAGGTCATTAATTCTTTCTCAGAACAAGAAACAGACATTCAGCGTCATATTTTGAGAAGACTTGAAAGTAGCAAAAGCTCAATCTTATATCAATGCTTTTTGTCTCTTTTCAAGAGTTCGGGAGAAAGAATTCGTTCAGACATAGTTGAAGCAGTAAAGAGAGCCGGAATAACTGGTTAAATATAAAATAGAGTAATGATATTTGAGTTAAGGAAGCGGAGAGAATGACTGTAAAAATACTAATCGTTGACGATGAAGAAATGATTCGCTGGACATTAAAAGAGGGTTTGGAGTGCGAAGGTTACGAAGTAAAAGATTTTAAAGATGGTCGTTCATTTCTTGAACATTTTAAAAGATTCGGTGCGGACATTGTATTTTTAGATGTAAGATTGCCTGACAGCAACGGTTTAGACTTGTTACTCGAAGCGAACAAACTTGAGCCTGAGGCAATAATAATTATAATGACGGCATACGGAGATGTTGAAACAGCTGTAACAGCTATGAAGCGAGGGGCATACGATTATTTGCCTAAGCCATACAATTTGGTTGAAGTTAATCTAATGGTTCATAAGATTATTCAGGCAAACATTGTTAAGAGCCAGTTACATCATTTTCAAGAACGTTTTGAAACTCAATTTTCTCGAATTATAGGCGAGAACCAGAAAATGAAGTCCTTACGGGAAGAAATCTCGATTGCTGCAAAAGCGGATAAGACAACTGTTTTGATAAGAGGTGAATCAGGTACAGGCAAAGAGTTGGTTGCCCGTCAGATTCATTTTCAAAGCAATCGTGCGGATAAACCGTTTATAGATGTGAATGCGGCAGCGGTAAGCGGTTCACTGCTTGAATCCGAGCTTTTCGGACATGAAAAAGGCGCTTTTACAGATGCACAAAAGCAGAAAAAAGGTCTTTTTGAACTTGCCAACAGCGGCACTCTTTTTCTTGATGAAATCGGTGATCTTGACATGTCACTCCAAGTAAAACTATTACGCGTTTTACAAGAACGAAAGTTCAGAAGGGTTGGCGGCACGACCGATATACACGTGGATGTTCGTGTAATATCCGCAACAAATGCAGACTTAGAAAAAAACATCGAAGAGGGTCGTTTAAGAGCAGATTTGTTTTACAGGCTTAATATTTTTTCGATCAAAATTCCCCCTTTAAGAGAAAGAAGAAGCGATATTCTTCTTTTGGCAAAGAATTTTTTAGACGAGTTTCGCAAAGAATTTTCAAAAGACATTTCGGGTTTTAGAGAAGACACAATCAAAATCATAGAAAATTATGATTTTCCGGGCAATGTGAGAGAGCTCAGAAACATTATTGAGCGTGCCACCCTACTCGAAAGTTCTAATCTGATTCGCCCCGCGAGCTTACCCGAAGAGCTAAAAATAAGCAGTAACTTAAAAGAAAGTTCTTTAATTTTTAATGATGATGTTCCTTGGCGATCAGAAAATTTTAGTTTCAAAGAATATATAGATTCAGTTGAAAAGCGAATAGTTCAAGAAGTTCTTAAAGAAACAGACAATAAAAAATCAAAAGCTGCGCAAATGCTTGGCTTAACTCGTTTTGCGCTCCGTCATCAACTAAAGAAGCACGGAATCGAAGACGACGACAGTTAATAAAGTATTTAAGTTAATCAACGTTAAAAAATTGACTTAAAAACTAACGTTGATTATACTGATAAATTTTGTAAATGTATTCTATAATGGAGGTCTTTCCATGAGTATTTTTCGGCGACCGCCCAGAAGCTTCGTGCCGATATTGGCGCTGATTCTGTGTGCATTGTCCATGTCCTTTCTGATGGCTGATCAGACTGTTAAATCAACAGTCACAGAGCACCGGCAAGGCGAAGCAGCTTTGTGTTGTTCAGACCATGGCACCACAGCAGAACTTGCTGCAAAACCTGCGGCAGAAGCAAAGCCCTGGTTTGCCAAAGAACGTAAAACAGTATTAATCATAATTGTTCTACTTCTTCTATTTGTTTCTTACTTCACTTTTCACGCCCAACGCAAAGACTTATTCATAAGACGCATCAGTGGCTTATCAGCACTAGAAGACGCGGTAGGCAGAGCGACTGAAATGGGTCGCGGTGTTATGTACATTCCCGGCATTATGGATATGGACGACATCCAAACGATTGCCGGCGTAACTATTATGGGGCATGTTGCCAAAAAGACTGCTGAATATGATGCTGCTCTTTATGCACCTATGACACGCTCTTTTGTTATGTCTGTGGCTCAAGAAGTAGTAAAGCAAGCCTATCTTGAAAAAGGTCGTTTAGACGCTTTTCGTCCTGACCGAATCAATTACCTGACAGACGATCAGTTTGGTTTCGTTGCAGGTGTCGGCGGGATTATGATGCGTGAAAAACCTGCGGCATGTTTTTATTTGGGAACATTCTACGCAGAATCATTGATTTTAGCAGAAACGGGCAACTCTGTCGGTGCCATTCAAATTGCCGGAACAGCTGAGCCCTCTCAGATTCCATTTTTTGTTGCAGCATGTGACTACACTTTGATAGGTGAAGAGTTATTCGCAGCTTCCGCTTATCTGTCAAAGAATCCACGTGAAGTGGGCTCTCTCAAAGGCCAAGACATGTTAAAGTTAGTAATAATTGCCGTTACCATTGTTGGTACCCTTCTTGTTACTATATCCGAAACAGAGTTCGGCAAAGGTCTTACTCCGCTGGCAGAGAGCTTTATGCAATACTTAAAATAATGAGGAAGACCAAATGATTTTTTTAAAAAGAACTTTACCACTGATAATAACTTTTATTACCGGGATGATTATGATAGTCGCGTTTTTCAGCGGCGAGGGCTTACCTTCTATTAAGAGCTTAGAAAGCACTCTCCCAAAATGGATTCAAATCATCATGACCTTTACTATGGTATTAGGCGCATTCAGCCTTTTACGCATCAATCTTCAAAAAATATCACGCAAAGCCGACGGTTGGGGTTATAGCTTAGTTTTGATCATCGGTTTTCTCTCTATGGCTTTTTTAGGGTTAATCACCGGCAGCTGGCCGATGTTTGATAAGCCTTTAACAAAGGGAGAGATCTATTATGTTCTTTGTGAAGATAATGTTTCGGCACGTCCTATACGTGTTATAGACAACGTAAAAGACAAAGAAGGAAAAATCAAAGTTGAATATGTTGACGACAAGGGCGAAAAACTTGCTGACACAGAATCTGCCATGATTCCTCCTGACACTGCTCGCACCCGCATCATGAGCTACGCTAACAGTATGCAGCAAATACTTTTCGTAGGTGTATTCAAAAACGCGCAATCGACCATGTTTTCACTTTTGGCTTTCTTTGTAGCTTCGGCATCTTTCAGAGCCTTCCGAATTAAGTCTAAGGAAGCCGGTTTACTTATGGGTTCAGCTTTTATAGTAATGCTTGGCAATGTATCAATCGGCAGCCTTGTATCACAAATTTTGGCTTACATACCCGTTATCGGTCCATATCTAAACATTGCCGACATAAAAGAATGGATCATGACTTACCCGAGCTCAGCTGCACAGAGCGCAATCCTTATTGGCGCAATGTTAGGTTACATATCAGCATCGATGAAAATCATATTTGGTGTTGAACGCTCTCATCTCGGCGGAGAGGGCTAAGGAGAAAAACAATGAATATATTTATTAAGTTAAAAAATCTCGACCGCCGCTGGGTATTTTTGTTTGTAGCCTTATCAGTAATTATACCCCTACTCTTTCCTTTTGCATTGCCTGTAGTACCTACCAAATCGGTAGCAAATCTTCATAAGTTTATCGAAAACACTGAAGCTCTTCCTGAAGGGACTCGTTGTTTTCTTTCTTTTGACTTCGACCCTGCTTCCGAGCCCGAATTAAAGCCTTCTGCCGTTGCTATATTAGTTCACATGTTCAGAAGGAATTTGAAACCGATATGCGGAGCTAACTGGCCGGTCGGTGGGGAAATGGCCGAAGTTGCTTTAGTTGAAGCTGCCAATGCTTATATGTCAACATATGACGATATGAAAGCACAAGGCAAGCTCGCACCCGGCTGCAAACCAATTATTGAACGCGGTGTAGACTACGTCAATCTTGGTTATAAAACCGGTGCTATTATTCACGTAAAAGCTTTATGCAACGATTTCATGTATCCGTATCCGCAAGACAGAGACGGCAATTCAACGGCAGAAATGGCAATATTCGCGAATCCTGACGGACGCCGCTTTGCCATGAGCGATGTTGGATTGATTATCAGCTTTACTGCAGGGACAGGCGGAATTGAAACTTTTATCAGCATGGCCGGAGAGCACAAACGCCCTATGGCTGCAGGGTGCACTTCTGTTAATATTCCTAGATTTACTACCTATCTTCAAAGCGGTCAGCTAGTCGGTATGACAGGTGGTTTACCAGGTGCTGCCGAATATGAAACTTTGATCGAACGTCCGGGAAAAGGTTGTGCGGGTATGACTCCTCAATCAATAGCCCATCTTGTTATCATGCTTTTCATCATTTTCGGTAACTTGGCTTATATTGCAGAGCAACGCAACGAAGCAAAGAAAAAAGGGTAAAGGAAACTAACGATGACCACATTACTAATAACTACATGGGTGGGCGCATTAATCACTTTATGTTGCTTCACTTTTCTAATCAAGGACAATCCATTTTATCGCTTTGCAGAGCATTTATTTGTTGGTGTATCTGCAGGTTACTACCTATCTACCATATCATTTCACCAGGTTTTAAAACCGAATCTTTTGGCAAAGATTTGGCCGACTTACTTTGCTTCAGGCACTGCCGCAGAAGCCACCCCCGAATACATTCTGATTATTCCGGGTCTGTTGGGCTTATTAATGTTGTTCAGATTTTCTTCAAATCTTTCATGGGTTAGCCGTTTTACAGTAGCTTTTGTTATGGGTGTTTCTACCGGTATTGCTGTAGTAACATCTGCAGAACAATATTTGATACCTCAGGTAAAAAAGGCCATTGTTCCTTTAATCGTTTCAGGCGATTACTTTGGCAGTTTCTCAAATTTAGTTCTGGTTGTAGGCACAGTAGCTTGTTTATTCTATTTCTTTTTCAGCACAGAGCATCGAGGACCGGTATTCGGCAACGTAGCAAAAGTTGGAATTTGGTATTTGATGATCAGTTTCGGAGCAGCATTCGGAGCTACCGTCATGGGTCGTATTTCTTTGTTGATCGGTCGTTTCAACTTTTTGTTGTCTGATTGGTTACATTTAATAAAGTAGGAACTAAATAAAATGGGCATGTGGACAATACCTAAGAATGAAAACACATCCAGGTTCAGCGATGAAGAGCTTGATGAATTCATTACCAAAGTTTCGGCCGCTGTAAAAGCCCGTCATATGAGCGTTCCTGTAATTATGGCGCTTGAGATGGCTAAGCCTGTATCCTTTTTGGGTTATACAAGCTTAGTCGTTTTTGCTCCAATTTTAGAATTAATATTTGATCCGGTTAAAATGGAAAAACTACAAGCTATATTTAGTGACAGAAACCGAATTGAGATGCTTATAAAATCCATTGAAAACCTAGAAATCTCCGAAAAGGAAAAAACTAAGGAAGGTGAAAGCAGTGAGCAAAACTGAAATTACCAGCATTCTGGCGACAGATTGCGGCAGTACTACCACCAAAGCCATTTTAATAGAAAAACGTGACAACGTTTTTCGTTTAGTTGTTCGCGGCGAAGCTCCGACAACAGTTGAAGCTCCGGTAGAAGATGTTACTCAGGGCGTATTGAATGCAGTATCAGAGGTTCAAGAACTCGCAGGCAGACAAATTCTGACCGATGACGGAAAAGCTATTATAAAGCCCATAAAAGACGGAAAGGGCGTAGATCTTTACGTATCAACAAGTTCGGCCGGCGGCGGTCTTCAGATGATGGTCAGCGGCGTTGTTAAGACCATGTCCGGCGAATCAGCCACTAGAGCCGCTTTAGGTGCAGGTGCTATCGTCATGGACGTTTTGGCAACCAACGACGGTCGCCTACCCCATCAAAAGATACAGCGCATACGTCATTTACGCCCCGATATGATACTTTTGTCGGGCGGTGTAGACGGCGGCACCAAGTCACACGTCATAGCTTTGGCCGAAATTATTGCGGCAGCAAGCCCCAAGGCCAGATTAGGCGCCGGTTACGAGTTGCCGGTTCTTTATGCGGGCAACAAAGACGCTCAAGCTGAAATAAAAGAAACTCTTGGCACCAAAGTAGCATTAGATATAACAGATAATTTACGCCCTTCTATGGAATCAGAAAATTTAATGCCGACTCGCCAAAAGATTCAGCATTTATTCCTAGAACACGTAATGAGCCACGCTCCGGGTTACCCTCATCTCATGGAACTGACCGATGAAGACATTATGCCTACTCCCGGTGCGGTTGGCGACATCATGCAGCTCATATCTCGGAAAAAAGGCTTAACAGTCGTCGGCGCTGATATTGGCGGCGCAACCACAGACGTGTTCAGCGTTTTCCAAGGAATTTACAATAAATCCGTTTCGGCAAACTACGGCATGAGCTATTCAATCAGCAACGTATTTGCAGAAGCCGGTTTAGAAAACATCATGAGATGGGTTCCCTTTGAAATGGACGAACGGGATTTGCGCAACAGAGTTAAGAATAAGATGATTCGCCCTACCACGATACCATATTTGCTTGAAGAATTAATGGTAGAGCAAGCATGCGCCCGTGAAGCACTGCGCTTATCTTTCGATCAGCACCGTTCATTGGCGGTTGGTTTAAAGGGTATTCAGCAAGAAAGAACCATCGGAGACGTTTTTGAGCAAACAATGACGGGGGAAACCTTAGTAAATTTAAAAGATTTAAATATGCTTATAGGTTCGGGCGGTGTTTTATCACATGCTCCGCGCAGACAACAAACAGCCATGATGCTTATTGACTCGTTTTTGCCTGAAGGCTTAACCCAGCTGACTGTAGACTCAATCTTTATGATGCCTCAGCTAGGTGTTTTGGCAAAGGTTCACGAAGAAGCAGCCTTGAGCGTTTTTGAGCGCGACTGTTTGATTTATCTTGGCACTTGCGTTGCACCGACCGGTATTGTAAAGAAAACAGGCGAGGCTGTTCTTGACTATGTTTTAACCAAACAGAACGGCGATGTTCTTAAAGGAACGGTAAATGGCGGCGAGCTTAATGTTGTGAAACTGGCTGTCGGGGAAACAGCAAAAATTGTAATTCACCCAAAACGTCACTACGATATGGGTAATGGCCCCGGCAAGGATTTTGAAGGCGAAGTCAGCGGCGGTATTGTAGGTTTAATTTTTGACACTCGCGGTCGCCCCTTTAAATTCCCGACCGACAACGCAGAACGAGTTAAGCTTGTGAAATCTTGGTATAAGGCTCTTGACCTTTACCCCGGCCTTTAAGATTAGGAAAGGACATAATAATGGCTAGTGCATATACCCCAGGGTTAAAAATAGTATCTAAAACGCTTGTTGAAAAAGACCGCAAGCTTCCTTTGTTGGGTGAAGTTCGCGTTAAAAAAGGCGATAAAGTTAAAGCAGAAAGCGTTGTTGCTTCAACAAACTTACCCGGCAACGTTTTTATGGTTAATATTGCCAACTTGTTGAGCATAGAACCTCATGAAATTAAAGATTTTCTCAAAAAGAAAGAAGGCGACCGTGTTGAGAAAGACGATATAATAGCGGAAACCACCGGATTTTTCGGTTTTTTCAAAAGCTGTGTTCGCTCTCCGATTAAAGGAAGCATCGAAAATCTTTCAACCGCAACAGGTCAGGCTGTTTTGCGAGAGCCTCCGATTCCGGTTGAAGTTCATGCTTATGTTGACGGAGAAATTGATGATATTTACCCGAACGAAGGAGTAAAAATCAAAACTACAGCTACTTATATTCAAGGTATTTTTGGAATAGGCGGAGAAGTTACCGGTCTGCTTGAAGTGGTTTCTTCGAGCCCCGATGCCGTCTTAGAAAAAGATGATATTAAGCCTGTTCACGCAGGCAAAATAATAGTAGGCGGATCTTTGGTCACCGCCGAAGCTTTGCAGAAAGCAATTGACGTTGGCGTAAGAGGGGTAATCGTAGGCGGTTACGATGCTCATGATTTGAAAGAGTTCTTAGGTTACGATTTAGGTGTAGCCATAACCGGAACAGAAGAAAAAGGAATCACACTTGTGGTTACCGAAGGTTTCGGCAAAATTCAGATGGCCCACAAAACATACGAGCTTCTTAAAGCTGCCGAAGGAATGAAAACTTCAATAAATGGTGCGACTCAAATTCGCGCGGGCGTAATAAGACCTGAAGTAATTATTCCCTTAATAGTTGAAGCTCACGATGAGCAAGTTCATCAAGGCAACAACGGAATGTTAGTCGGAACCAGCGTTAGAATCATTCGCCAGCCTCATTTTGGTGAAGTTGCAAAAGTTGTCAATCTTCCCGAAAAACCTGTCGTGATTGAATCCGAAGCAAAAGTGCGTGTTGTAGACATAGAAACAACAAGCGGCTTAAAGCTTACTTTACCGCGTGCTAACGTAGAAATTATCGAAGAATAATGAACAATAAATTTAACGAAATCGACACAGAACTTATTAAGAAAGAAGTTAAAGAAGAATTATTAAAACGAGAGATTATGATCGGGCTTGAAGAAGACGAGATAGATCTTTTTGAGTTGTTCGGAGTGTTGAAAAAGCACTACAAACTCGTTTTGATAATGCCTCTTATTGTAGCTATTTTGGTTGCTTTATACAGCTTAACAATGCCAAACTATTACAAATCATCTGCAACTCTTTATGTTCAAAGCAAAAGCGGAGGTTTGAACAGCGTTTTGTCAAGCATCCCCATGGCAGGCATGCTTGGCTTAGGCCAGAGTAGCGATTCAGGCTACTTAGAAGCTTTCTTGAAAAGTAACACCATGAGCGGGATTATAATCCAAAAATACGGTATTGCAACAAACACCGCAATCGTTGGCCCAAATCCCAAACCTGCTTCAGACGTTAAATACGACGATTTGTTGAATATTGTCAATAAAACAGTATCTATCGGAAATGACGCGAAGTCGGGGCTCATTACAATTTCTGCGGAAACAATGGACGCAAATTTATCAGCTCAAATTACCAACAGCTATATTGAACATCTGACAAGATTTGCAAATGAACCTCAACGTAAAAAGCTCTTATTCCTTTCAGAGCAGCTTGCTCAGGTGACCAAAGATCTGAATGAAGCTCAAGAATCGCTAAAAAAGTTTCAGGATGAAAACAAAATGTTCACCCTTGAAGAATATGCTAAATCGATTGTAGAGAGAATGACAAAACTTCAAACTGAAAAATTCAGCACAGAAGTTTCTATGCAAACCCAAGACAGATTGATGCAGTCATTTGGCAGCATGCCCGAACTTATTAAACTTGAAGCTTTAAAAGTGGCTGAAGCAACTCGAATAAGGGCAATAAGCGATGAGATAACCGTAACCCAAACAGCAATGGAATCTTTGCCAAAACTGGCTCTTGATTTTGCAAGACTCAGAGTTGCCCTAAGTGTTAAAGAAAAGCTCTTCACAATGATTACAGAACAATATGAACTGGCAAAAATAGCAATTGCCGACGAAAGCAGCGCTTTTGATGTTATAGACAGCCCATTAGTGCCTGAATTAAAATCAAAACCCAAAAGAGCAACAATGGTGATTTTAGCAGGCTTATTAGCCGGTGTAATCGGCGTATTCTCTTCTTTCTTGATTGAGTTTATACAAAAGCGAAAGCAAAAAGAAAGTTAAGCATATCAGATAAAAAACGGGCAATCGCCCGTTTTTTTAATTTTAGTAAATTACTTCAAAAGCAACAGATCATGTATGTGCACTTTGCGAGCTTCGGCGATTTTTTTATCCTTTGACTCCAGCATTATATTACCTTCCCCCGCTAAAAATGAACCGTATAAGAATATGCGTTCACTCAGAGAGGATTCGGAAAAAGTAAAAGCTCCTTCAACCGAGGCTTCCGCGTATGGGTCTCCAAATAGCCTGTAACTTAGCTTAAGATCTTTGTTAAAATTTTTATTGATGTCTTTTAAAACAAATTCAGGTGTGAACCTCGTAAAAAAAACGGGGACTCCGCTAATATTTTCGACATCAATAATCCCCTCAACATGCTTTTGTTTTTCGGAATAAAGCCAAGAAACGCTTCCGCAAATTTCGGCAAATTCGCTTCCATTACCGCTTAAAAGCTTTTGTGAACTGATTCTCAAAGTTGTATTAGGGTCTTTACCGATTACGCTCACGTTAAAATCAAATTCGCCTTTTAATTGAGGCAGATTCAATCCGTATTTTAACCCCCATGGTAAAACTTCTGTGATTGACGCAGCTTCAGCATTTTTACACTGAAAGTTCAGTTCCCATTTTCTTTCATTTTCAAAAAATACAGAATCAACTTTCCCATTTAAAAACGCCGGAAAATTTAACAATTTGCTTCCTGTGTCGCTGATCGAAAGAGTTCCGTTTAGATAATGCCAAGTATTATTTAACTCTAATAACTGAATAAACAAACCCATCGCAACAACGTGTAACTTTTCACATTTTCCGGATAAATTGCCAAGAAAACCGACGTTAGTGTTATAAAGCCAAGAACCTGAACAACTCAACTTTCCGTCAAAAGAAAAAGGAAAAGTGTCTTGCCACAAGCCGGCCAACCAGCGAGAGACAGGAGCTGTATCAAACATTGCCTCTGATAAATAACCGCTGACTTCAATATTTTTGCCTTTTTTTCTGCTGACGTTAACCTCAGATTTAATTTTTTGCCCGGCTATTGCCGCATCAACCGTACCGTTTATTTTTTTGGCTTTTTGATTAAGTGTTCCCGAAAAAGTCGCTAAACCCAGTTCTCCGGCTTTCCATGATGCCTTTAGGTTCGCTACAAGTTTTTTTTCCAACACATTATCTGTCGGTATAATTTTTAAAGGTTCAAAAATCAGTTCAGTGCTATTTGGTTTAATAAAAATATTACGCAGTTTTTTAATATTAAGAGAGCTTATCTCTATTTCGGTGGGGAAATAGGCAAAGCACGCCA
>MWDD01000043.1 GCA_002070375.1 bacterium ADurb.Bin157
CTAGAAGAAGATTTTCTGGTTCCTACTAAACGAGTATCGAATCAGTAATGTGTATTGTTTTCTGCTAGTTTAACGCCAGTCGTGACCGGAAATGAGAGACGGGCGCGGGGCTTGCGCATGCAAGACCCGTGATCCGGCCTCATTTTCCGCGTCGACGCATTGGTTATGGCTCTTATTCATTAATTCTTATTCTCCTCGATACTCTCATTGCGAGCCAATCTTAGAGGCTAAACACATCAAATTCACCGCTTGCGTCTGTGCGACAATAATCAAAGCATCTCCGTCACATCAAACAAGCCAAACAAACTTTACAACGAAAACAATCGTCTGTCCAGGGACAATCTTCCCCCCGCGTCGCCTCAGCCGCCTTGTTCGGCTCCCCTCATTCCGTTTTTTGTCTCTAATGATCTTGTGCGTGCCGTCAGGATTAATGATATCAATCACTACCGGGTTACGGTTGCCGCGGAGGGCGTCGCAGAGTCGGGTGTGCAATTCCTCGAAAGTGATGTTTGCGTATTCCTCGCCGGTGAGAACCAAAAGGGGGTTCACATACTCTTGTCCACTTCGCGTGGTTCCCTTTTTCGAGTATTCGGTGATGAAGACGACCGCGCGCATGAAGGGGGCATCCCAATTCTCGTCGGTCTCTACCGGCGGCGGAAGAAACTCAGCGTATGGGTCGCCATCCTCATACCCTTTACCTGGGGTGGGAGTACCGATGTGGGCAGGGACGCCTTGAGCAGTGACTTTAATCCAGTCACACCCCAAGTATTCATCGCCTTCCTTGGGGAATTTTAGCTTCCACAATGTCGCGTAAATGCTCATGTTCTTCCTCCAAACGCATATCGTGAGCGGAAATGGTTGACGCACTCATTATGCCTCTCCACTGATTATCTTTGCCATTTCAATTGCAAATTTGGGCAAGTCTTTCATTTCAATTGCACCAAATGCTTCAGCCCAACTTATGACTTTGTGTGTTGCACTTTTTTCCTTCTTGAACACAAGAAACATAAAATCTGTTTTTACTCCCAATAATTCCTCCATCATATATTTCTGCAATTCCATTTGGCCTACATACCCGATTCCTCTGCTCCTAAATATTTCTTTTTCCTTATTTGTTGCGGGATACGAACCTTCCCTCGATTCATATTTTGCTTCTATACAAATAGATCTATCTTTATCGAGATGAATAACAATGTCTGGTTTGATGTTGAATGCCCACTTAAACCTACATATCTTTAAAAAATCATCGTTATCGGGAAAATGCCGGTCGTATTTCACGATTGCCCATTTGCCTGGATATTGAATAAACTCTGACGATGCTTTGCCCCCAACTCCAAATATCTTATTTATTTCAATTGGTGTTTTTGACAATATCTCTTCAATGTTATTGATCTGGAGCTTGTTTCTTATAATGTTTTTTCTTGGTTCTTCGCCAATTATATGATTCCACATATCGCGTAGGTATGCATACTCAAAATAGATTCCGAATTCTGGCCCGATGCTAGATTCAACACCACAATACTTAAGAAACTTTTCTGCATTGTCTGGTTTGCTTAGTGCGGCAAAGAAAATAGCAGCATAATTTCTTTCTTCCCTATTGATTTCATAATAGTTTGGAGACATACCTGCAATTTGCCTGATGTTCATTTTATTCCTTTCAAGATGCAAAACATGCTCTGGTAGAGCTTTTGCTTCGGCTTAATTATAGAACCACACTCCAGCCTCACTTTTGCCGAAGCATTTCATCGACCTGCGGATTGATGTTTATCACGCCAATCGCATTGAATCTATTCTTGAAGAGGGTCAGTTGCCCCGGCTGGTATAAAGCAACAATGTCAAAGTTGACCTCCTCGGACCTTATCTGGAGCTTTAAATTCCCGAGCGTAAATTTTTCTTCTGTTGGGGCTTCCTGAAAATCATCTTCAAAAAGAATCATGAGGCTCTTCATAAGTGTCTCCTTCTCATTTTTTTATGTGCAAGCTACCGAAAGTTTTTTGCTTCCTTTAATCTTCCTCCCATTCGAGATTGTTCGGGTTTTCGTAGTGCTGATCGGTCTTCAGAGTTACCAAAAAGTTGTCGGGGATGTTAGAGTGCCGGCAGATCGCCTTAAGAGCAGATTTGTTGGCAATAATAGCGGCAGACGAAATGATCACAAACGTTCCTTCAATAAGATCGAAAAGCACCCGCCCACGGGGGATGTATTCGTATTCTTCGCATGCCAGCTCAGGGGTTGCAGCCTGAATCTTTTCCCAGAAATCGTAATGATTGGAACGTGGACCGACAACATTGCCGTAAACCTCTGCTGAAGCAAAGTCGAAAAAATCTCCAAGCACTTTTTTATTGTGATACCAGAAAATTCCGACCCGTGGTTGTTTCTTTAGGGCAACAAACTTACTTGCTGCTTTTGCATGAAGCCGTAGCAGTTCTTCCAATGACCGCTCTTCAAGCTCAGGTTTCTTTATTTTAACTAACACACTTCAACCTCCGTTTCGGCTGCATGGGCAGAGAAAGACAATAGTGAGCTTTATCTGGTCGTTCATATCACTGCAAAGTGTGTGGGAATACTGAACGAAAAACGTGTTGTTAACATTTTGCTGTATAAGACTGCACACTTCGGAAACCGTGTTTATTGTGGCTGCCGGACCGGTGGTCAGATTGATCAGTATATTGTCTGATTTACTACGATCTATTTTGAAAACACGGTCAGGCAATGCCATGTTAACAGCTTCAACAGCCATGTTGTCGCCGGACCCATGACCAATAGAGATAGAACCATCATAATAACCATCGATAAGAGTTGGGAAATCGCCGACGGTGACTCTGATCACGTTGCCTTGAAACAGATTCAAAAAACAGCAGATTGCATCGCTGAAATAGCGGTCGACCATCGCAATCGCTTCATTCATACCTATATCCTCTGAGAATTGACTGAGAAGTGTATCGTTTTTGAATTCAAACAGCACGTCAACGTAATCTTTGAGTTTTACAATGCTCTCTAATGCATTTTCAGCACGTTTCTGCCCTTCGGAACTGAAAGGGGTAGTCACAAACGCTACCACTAAAACACCCATCTCATGAGCGATAGCCGCTATAACCGGAGCGGCACCAGAACCAGTATCATCACCGAGAGCTGTGGTGATTACTACCATTTCGGCATTGGCAAGCGCACCGGTAATTATTTTGCGTTCAACCATTGCTGCTTCCTTCCCCATGGCAGGTTGCCCTTGGCTGCCAAGCCCTTTCAAGGTTTCTTCACCTATCAGGATCTTCACCCCGGCTTCTGCATGGTTCAGTCTTTGTTCGTCGCTACTCGCCGCGATAAATTCGACATTGTTCAGGTTTGCCTCCATCAGCCGTCTCATATAGTTCAACCCGCCATCGCCAATTCCGAACACCTTAACACTGCGTTGTTTTTCTACGGCAGTCGCTTTTAGACCCACATTTAACCCGGAAAATTTTATTTCACTCACGTCACGCCCTCAACTTTATTTAACACACGGGGTTGTTTTGTCAGATCGGCAAACTTTTTAACAGCTTCTGCAAACAAAAGCGTCATTTCTGGTGATACCGGTTCCATTGTTTCCGTCTTTTTCGTTTTTGCTGACACGATTTTCACACTCCTGATTTTACGCATATCTATCTTCAATAGCCTATCCTGCTTAACTCTATGTTCAGAGCAATGTTTTCATTCCGCCGCTGTGGTTCTCATACTTTGCCTTATAAATGCGAGGTATGCGTTCAGAGTATTTTTGTAAAATGCCTTTGTTATGCTTGGCTGATGCGGCAAAGGGAATATATCTCTTTCGAGGTAGTTGTCGTTGCATGAAAGGAATGAAAAGTTGCCTTTTGAAGCCTTTTCAACCGAATTGTAATCCCAGAATTTTGTCATTTTGCTTGAGCTCTTGTGGCTTTCATGCGCAATCAGTCTGAGGATTGGCTGACCAAGAATGATAACAATAGCTTCTGGGAAAAGTTGAAGCTCTTTCTTGAGCAACTCCATGTTGGGTAAAAGATGCTTCTCAAGGACATCGATTGTCACTGCGGGAGGTGCTGTGTAAAAGTATTTAAACAGGTTGGTCGCATAAATTTGATCTTCAGAAACTCCCAGACCTCTCATGATTATATTTACATAGCTTTTCAATGGGCCATGCCTGTCAAGATTCAGGGTGCACTTCATCTTCGACCTTTGCATTCTATTCCGGATTGTTGGATCTTGCCCGACAAGAATAACTTTTATGCTCTTATTGGCGGGCCAATATGGCGGAACCGGAAGTAAAGAATCATCAATAGGATTAGGCGGGAAATCCAGCCTTTCTTTTAGATCATTTCTGATGGCAGTCGCCTCTGCAACAATTTCGGCAGCATTCAACATAAAACTCTCCTTCTGAATTATTTCCATATCCTTCTCTTTTTAGCTGATTTTATACACCCGCAAGCTGGAGACAAATCGGTGCTGCGTTAAACCTTACCGAGCAGATCAATAACTCTCAAAAGCTCATTCTCTGCTTTCAAATCAACCATTATCAGGCGATCAAAGCAGTTGTTATCTTTTAAAACCCTGATCTCACACTGCAACGGGCAGTCGTCAAGCCAGTAGAAGTCTGAACTGAAGTCGACAGCTTCAGTCTTGAGCGTATCCCAGCTAGTGGCTTTTATTGACGAAAGCTTTGCTAGAGTCTCTTTTGTCATATATGGCTGCAGTCGCCTTATCGCCGTCCGGTTGTCTCCTTTGCAGTGTGTTGTCAGCCAGTAACAGTCGAAGTTTTCAGTTATGAAGTCTATAAATTCCGTTACGTTGTCTGCCGGTCGGGTGTCTCTGGCAGTAAGCAGAACACCATCTATATCAATATAAAGTCTGGTTTGCGTCTTCATTTCAATACCTCGCGTGTAAGTCTGCTTATTAATTTCTTCGTATCGAATGGTCACTTTTTCAGCCGGGAGACTATATCTGATGAGGATAAGATCAATGAGATGCTGGTTATCAGGATACTTTGTTGGTAGAATGACCACAAACACCGGATTTATAATATTGTTTGCAAAACAACAACGAGCCCCCCCCGTGGAATATACTCATATTCTTCGCATGCCAATTCAGGGTGTACAGCCAGAATAGATGCTTGTTGGCATTTTTCTAGAAAGGTTTATTCCTCCTCCCACTCAAGGTCATTCGGATTTTCATAGTGCTGATCGGTCTTCAACACAACAGGGGCTGAGTCTGGAATATTACAGCAGCGACGGATAGCCTTTATCGCAGTTGTGTTTTTAACAATAGTCGCTGATGAAACAATAATAAATTCTTTATCGATAAGACTGTACAAAACCCGCCCCCGGGGAATGTATTCATATTCTTCGCAAGCCAATTCAGGGTTTGCAGCCTGAATCTTTGCCCAGAAATCGTAATGACTGGAACGTGGCCCGACAAAATTGCCGTAAGTTTCTGCTGCAGTGAAGTCGAAAAAATCCCCCAGCACCTTTTTGTTGTAATACCAGAAAATACAAACCTTCGGGGGCTTTTTTAAAGCAGCATATCTGATGACCGCTTCTACATAATACGGCAGCAGCTGTTCAGTTATCTCATCTGTCATCACAATCGGTTTAGCCTTGAGAGAAGCACGTTTCAATGCGAGAAGTTCTCTTTTCCTGCCGGAACGAAAAAGATCGGTAAAGCATTTGACGATAGATGAGAAATAATCATAATATGCCGTATAAGCGTCTGACATAGGCAAGTTTGAACATGATTCAAGGACATTGTCTTTTTTAAACTCAAGAATAATGTCTGCATGCTTTTTCAGGTTTATAAACCCTTCCCCGGCTCTTTTACAGGTGTTATTGCCTTCAAAAGTGAAAGGCATCGAAACAAGACCAACCACTAACATTTTCATTTCATGGGCTATTTCGCCAATAACCGGAGCTCCCCCTGAACCTGTTGCGCCACCAAGTGCAGCCGAAATAAAAACCACTTCAGCACCATTGAGGGCGTGGACGATATTCGCCTTTATCTCGGTTGTGGCTTGTTTTGCTTTCGAGGTATTGCCCAAGAATCCGCCACACCCATCAATGCCGTTCTCAAGTAGAAGTTTTTCTGCAATCGCTGCGTTGCCCAATAACCGGACATCATTGCTGACAGCCACATACTTAACGCCTGTAATCTTACGGGCGATCATTCGTTCTATCGCTCCGATACCACCGTTGCCGACACCAACTGCCACAATTGAGTTAACGGTCATAAATTGGCTCCTTCTGCTCTGCTATCTGACAGGCTCCCGGAAGATTTTTGGATGAGTGGTGACGCGCCGGTTAGACGGTTCATTTATATTTCATTAGTTCCGGTCTGATTTCAATGCCCATGGTTCGGCATTCATCGACATATTTAGCGATTTGATCGGTATCGTTCAATTCTGAACTTAACACCGCCGCCATAAATTCGACCGGGTAATGCGCCTTGAGATATGCGGTTCTGAAGGTCACAAGAGCATAGGCGGCCGAATGAGATTTATTGCACCCATATTCGGCGAAACTGGCCATCAAATCGAATATTTCCCGGGCTTTCTGTCCGTCTATCCCTCGCTCAACCGCACCTTTAACGAACAGCCCCCCCATTTTATCCATTACTTCGCGAATCTTTTTACCCATAGCCTTGCGCAAATCGTCTGCCTGAGCCATTGAGAAGTTGGCGAGAATATTTGCGGTCTGCATACATTGTTCCTGGTAGAGAAAAACGCCGTAGGTGGCCTTGAGAACCGGCTCAAGTTCAGGGTGTGGATAAGCCATTTCCTTGCGGTAGTGTTTGCGTTCAACGAAATCGTCTACCATGCCTGAAGCCAGCGGACCGGGTCGGTACATCGCCAGCAGCGCAACGATGTCTTCAAAGACGGAAGGCTGCAATCGGGCGATGAGATTGCGCATGCCCGCAGATTCAAGCTGGAACACTCCCAGGGTAAGTGCTTTCTGCAAAAGTTCGTAGGCCTTTGCATCTTCGAGAGATGCTTCTTCCAGGTTCACGTCTATACCGCGGCTCTTTTTAATATTTTCAAGTGCCCTTTTGATAATCCTAAGCGTCTTAAGGCCGAGAAAGTTCATTTTTAAAAGACCGATGGATTCTATGGCGTTCTTTTCGTATTGGGTCACTATTTCATCGTTCTTATCCTTATAAAGCGGAACGATATCCATCAAATCATCTTTTGAAATAACAATGCCACAGGCATGAACTCCGGTATTTCGCACCAGCCCATCAACGGTTTCGGCAATGCGCAGCAACCTCTTTTGCTGATCGCTGCCGTTGTTAAGCATATTTGTCAGCTCTGGCACGTCATTCAAGGCCGATTTCAGGGGAATGCCCGGCTTTTCGGAAACCAGCTTGGCAATGCGGTCAACTTCAGGCAGTTCCATGCCGAGAACCCTGCCTATATCGCGAATCGCCATTTTTGCCAGGATGAAGTTGAAAGTAATGATCTGGGCAACTTTGGTGCGCCCGTATTTTTCCACCACATAATCAATTACCAGTTGCCTGCCGTCGTCGCTGAATTCAACGTCTATATCAGGCATGCTGATGCATTCGGGGTTGAGAAACCTTTCGAAAAGCAGGCCATATTTGAGCGGATCGATATCAGTAATGCCAAGAAGATAAGTGACGATGCTGCCTGCAGCCGAGCCTCGCCCCGGCCCAACCGGGACTCCCATTTCTCTGGCGGCTCTGATAAAGTCCCAGACGATGAGGAAGTAGTCACAAAACCCCATCCGTTTTATAACCGAAAGTTCGAATTCAAGACGATCCTGAATTTCTCTGGAAGGGGTGCCGGTTTTGTATCGCCATCCATAGCCCTTCAGGCACAGCTCAGTAAGATAGCTCTCAGAAGTTTTGCCCTCAGGAATGGGGAATTCCGGGAGAATCGATTTGCCCAGAGTCAACTGCACGTTGCAACGCCTGGCAATTCTTAAAGTGTTGTAAATTGCATCCGGGAACTCGGCAAAAAGCTCATTCATTTCCCGGGGTGATTTGAGGTAAAACTCACGAGTCTGAAAGCGAAGGCGCTTCTCATCTTCAATTTTGGCATTGGTGCTCAGGCACAAAAGTGCAGCCTGGGCTTCCCAGTCTTCGGGTTTGACGTAGTGACTGTCGTTAGTGGCCACGATCGGTGCGTTACACTGGCGTGCCACTTCGACAAGAGGCCGCAAAACATCAATTTGCTCGGGAATTCCATGGTTCTGAATTTCGACATAAAAATTTTCGGGCCCGAAAATGCGCTGATATCTTTTAATCGCTTCAACTGCGCCTTCACGGTCTTTTTCCAGCAGTTTTTCGGGCACTTCTCCGGCCAGACAGGCTCCGAGAGCGATTACCCCTTCAGAATACTTTTCCAACAGTTCGAAATTAACCCGCGGCTTGTAATAAAAATTCTCGGTGTAACCAATGGTGGAAAGCTTGACGAGATTTCGATACCCGACAATATTGCGTGCCAGCAGAACCAGATGGTACATCGGATCTTTGGTATTTTTTCCGAGCGGATGCGGAGAAACATAGGCTTCGAACCCAATAATCGGCTTCACGCCACGCTTTAGAGCATATTGATAAAATTCAATCGCCCCGAACATATTGCCATGATCAGTAATGGCAATTGCCGGCATGCGAAGCTTTCGGGCAGCATCAATAATTGCCTTTATCGGTGCGGCACCGTCGAGAAGGCTGTAATGGCTATGCACGTGAAGATGAACGAAATTGGTGTGAAACATAGAACTCTCCTTCTTAATTCTTTCCCTGGATTCAAAGCAGCAGATCTAATGACTGCTTCTACATAAAAATTAACGGTCATAAATCGACTCCTTCTGCTTCAGAGGCTTTATTGTGTACACGTTTCCACGGTTGCGGCGCGTGGAATTTCTGAAGAAGCCAGCACATGTATTCTGCGGTGGTTCTTGCGTAAGAGGCTACTCAGCCGGGAACGCAGACCGGTATTTGTCAGGATAACCGGTAAAAACCCCGAGTCGGTAACTTCATCAACAGCAGCGAGAATCGAAGAAGCCAATTCCCCTGCAAAGGACTGTCCGGCGATATCATTTGTGTAATCTTGTTTTATGAGCCAGGCTTCAAGTTCGGGATGGATCGAGATAACATAAATACAACCGGCATCGTATGCCAGCGGCAGGCAGATGCTGTTACAAAGAGAGAGCCGAACCTGTTCCGTCAAATGGTCGCTGTCACAATCAGCATACCCGTGAATCGCTATGCTGGTAAAAATACTTTCAAGCGGTTTAACGCTGACTCCATCTTCCAGTAAATTCCGGAAAACCTTCAGCATTGCAGGCATACCAACGGTTTTAACTGCCGCATTCAAAGTTGCAGGATACAGCCTGTTGCCAAAATCAATCAACGTCTGCAGTTCTTCAAAGCCGAAAAGGTCCTGGATATTGCCGGAAATTGTATACAGAAGCCATTTTACAAAGGCATCTGCTGAAGACAGAATTTTACCTTTCTGTTTGATCACTTTATAAACCATTCTGCTGTCAATCCACGCGCAGCAATAACCTTCGAAGATATCTCCGGCATCAAGACATTCAACAATTCCTTCCAGAGGCGTGTGGTTTATTGCAAGAGACAGGTGAGGCAGAATTCGTGTCTGAGCAACAATCTGACCATTAATTTTTAACTGGCAGCTGAACTGCTCAAGCAAAATAGAATAACTGACTTTTATATCCGGCATTATCCAGCCCATACTTGAAGCGATCTGATCACGAACATAGTCCTGTAAGCTTTGTCCGAAAGAGCTTTCCACATCTCTAACGACTACAATTATGGCTCGTCCATAAACCAGTTCAATTTTTTCGACTCTCAGAAGTCTTTCAATGCCTTCAGACGAGTCCATATTCATTGCTCCTTTCTTCTGTAGTCTATTTCGGAGAATTCAGATCATATTTTGCGGCAAGGTTTTCAACCCAGTTTTCGCCTTTGAAGAATTTCGCTATTTCAGCGAATATCCTTTGTATTGTTACTATCTTTACCTTTTCCTGAACGGCTGGCTTCAGGCTTTTAATTAACCGGTTCGGCAGGCTGCTATCTGTTGCTGGTGAAAAGAACGGGTTTCTTTCATCGACGAGAAATACAAGCTGAGAATTTGTCTTAACTGCAAACCCGACCTCTCTGTAGAACTGGTAAAAAACAGCCATTGGGCAGGTTGGCCCCTTCAAAGTCTCCTCGGTCAGCACATCATTCTCTATAAGGACTTTCCAGTATTCGCGTCCTACGCTAACAAGCTCACACTCTTTTTCGAGAATTCCATTTACCGGGTTGAGACCAGAACAAACTGTGCTTTGCAGTCGACTGCAGTAACCGAAGCTCTTCTCTACTAACTTTGCCTCGATCAAAATCTTAGGCTCTTTCGTGTGATCTGTGATCACGAAGTCCAGAGAAGTTGGCTGTGTCTGCAATTCGTTGAAGGCAAGACGATCCTGATACTCGAACTCGCCATCTATTTGCTTTGGCCAAGTTATCCCTGCTTCTTTGAACGGTTCAGCGAGAACAACCAAACTATTCTTAAGAACCAGAGGCCCCAACAGGTTGAACAGCATAGCCTGACTACTCAGTCCGTGATGTAACCAGTCATGCAGCGGGAAGGGGTAGTTTCTTGCCTGCTTCCGCTCCATTACATAGTCGAAGACCTCTGGGAGAATGATGTTCTTACGCCAGTCCGATTTGTTTTTGAGGATATACGGATATTCAGGTCTGGTGGGATATCCTTTTGTCTTAAACCATTCAGCCGACGATTTTTCCAGAATCTGGCGGATATCATTGTGACTCATAATTTGCTCCTTAAAGTTATTTATGCTATTTATAGAGCAAGCCGGATGCCAACTCGTATTTTCTGCCGAAAGCGGCATTTAATGATGGGAATCATCTCGGCATGGCTTATCTGCCATCAATATTTGAACGTCGTCCATCATTTTTTGATTGTAGTCATGAATTTTTGCTGGCGCATAATTTTGGAAAAACACCGAGATAAAGGGGTAGCCTCTTAAGTCGCTTTTCTTAAATTGCGTTACCAGTATTTTAGAGCGGTGGTCCAGCATAACTGGCGACAATTCATCGATGTTTCCAAAAGAAATAAGCAACTGATGGGGATTAACCTCCGAATGCAAACTAAACCCATCGATCTTCAATGCCAATCGCAGAATTTTCTTTTGTAGCGAAGTGCCCCTGTAAAACATTTTGTTCAGTTCCGGAACGACCTTTATGCATTCTTTCAGTTGCAGTCTTGATCTAGCCGGGACGGCTTTTAAAATCGTCCCAGTAACATCTGCTCCGACTCCCAGTATCCTGCCGATTGCTCGAACTGAAGATCTTGCAGAAAGATGTTTGAACTTTATGATGTTTGCAATTTTTCTTATGCCATGCTGTTTAACAAGATACTGAGTAGCGGCGAATTCCCCCATTGTATTGGCCCTGATTGTTACTTCAAACAGGTCGCCATGACCTTTTTTGTTTACTCTTGCTGCGCTTAAGGCTTGCTCGATTGGGTCTTTGTTCGAGAGGCCCAGCAAATACGCGATAAGGCTTCTTGCCCAATCTTTGTTGAAAATTTCAATTGCGAAGCCTTCTTGTTCAATATGCTTTTTCAAATCACTGAGGAGCAGAAGATATTCGCGACATCCCATTTCTTCGATAACAACGAGTTCTTCTTTTAAACGCTCGTGGTAAATCTTTCGAAGGCCTTCTGGCAAAGCCATATTGCACAGCCTGTTGTAGCACAGCGTATCTACTTTCTCAGGGTAATCTTTCACTTCAGCCAGCTGCTTTCTACAAAAAAGTGACCAGGAAGATTTAACAGTGAGATTGCACCTTGCAGCGATCTTTAAGGTGTTCTCTGTTGCATTCGGGTAATCGCAGAAAAGGCTTTTCATCTCCTGAGCCGACTTTAAATAAAACTCCTTCGAACTAAATTTGAATCGATGTTTGTCTTTAAATAAAGACTTTGTCCGCACACACATGAGCAGATCCTGAGTCAGCCAGTCTTTTGCCTTAACATAGTGCGAGTCGTTCGTGGCAACAATAGGCGCATTACATAGGCGAGCGACTTTTACGAGGCGATCAAGAACCTTAAGTTGCTCAGGAATGCCATGGTTCTGAATCTCAACGTAAAAATTCTCTTTTCCGAAAATCCTCTGGTATTTTCTTATTGCGGCAACAGCACCCTCTCTATCTTCTTCCAGTGATTTTCTGGCGACCTCTCCCGAAATGCAGGAGCTCAATGCTATCAATCCTGCGCTATGCTTTTTCAACTGATCGAAATCAATTCTGGGTCTGTAGTAAAAGCCTTCTGTAAAGGCCAGCGAAGATAACCGAACCAGATTCATGTAACCAGTCTTATTTCTTGCCAGCAAAATCAGATGATACAGGGGAGTTTTCTGACTGAAATCTGCGTGATCATAAGGGGTTAAGTAGATTTCGATCCCAATAATCGGCTTTATGCCACGATGTCTGGCATACTCATAAAATTCAGATGCTGCGAACAAATTCCCATGATCAGTTATGGCAATTGCCGGCATCTTTAATCTGCAGGCTTCATCAACAATATCTATAATAGTCGCGGCACCATCAAGCATGCTCATGTGGCTATGAACGTGCAGGTGGACGAATCCCTCCTGCTTGAGATCAGTTTCCCTTGGCTTCATAATGACTCCTTCAAGTAGGCTAATCATCTGCAAAGCAAAAGGAGTGCCAATAGGAAATTTAATGACAATATGCGATTTTAGCCACTTCCAGGGCTAAAAAGTGATCCCGGGATTTCTGAAGGAGCACATGAGCCATCAAATTTTGATATCATTCTAACTTTTCGCATATTTCTTTAAAGTGTTTTCGGATATTTCCAGCTTTTTTGCCAATTCCTTTAAAGTCATGGTGGAATTGAGTTCACGTATTTTTTTTACGTAAACAGATGTCATTTTTTGCAAAGGAATTATCTCTTCGAAGCCGTTTGGCAGAAAGTCTTTCGGGGTCATTTTTGTGTCTGCCTGCATTGCCTTGGAACTTAGTTCACCTACAACATCGTCGTTCAGAAGCGTGCGTTTTTTTACGAGGTTCGCCAACTCTCTGAAATTGCCAGACCACAAGTGCCGGGATAGCTTTTCCTTGTGCTTTTCAAAGTAGGAAAAGGCCTCTTTGGCATACGGATCACCCTTGCCAATTCGTTGATACAATAAGCCTTCTATCATTGTGTGGATATCTTCAGGAATCTCTCTAAGAGCCGGAGTTCTGATAGTTACTTCCGTGAGCCTGTAAAACAAATCAGCTCTGAAGATTTTATTTTGAATCTTTTCAGTAATGTCTGGCTGCCCGGCTGAAATAACTCTAATGTTGGCCTTTTTTTCTTTGGTACAGCCAAGCATTCGGTATCTTTGATTTTGCAAAAATCTTAACAGATCGGCCTGAATTGCCGGGGGCATATCTCCTATTTCATCTAGAAAAAGCGTCCCTCCTTCAGCCTGCTGAACCAGACCTGTTTTATCTGCAACCGCACCAGTAAAGGCCCCTTTAACAAACCCAAAGAGTTCAGCACGAAGAAATGTCTCATCCAGTCCGGCACAGTTTATCGAAACAAATGGCTTGCATCTTCGCTGACTGAAGTCATGCAGAAAAAAAGCAACCAGCTCTTTCCCTGTGCCGGTTTCACCTATGATAAGAGTTCTCATGTCGGTGGCACCGACTTGCATGATTCGTTCTTTTAAACGCCCCATGGTCTTAGATTTGCCGCTAATAAAGGGGGATTCCTTTTCCTGAAAGAGTTCTATTGCTTCCCATGGAACAGATTTGTCATTATTGAATGATGCTGCATTAAGATTCTGCTGCTTCAGAAAAGACAAGGCGGTCTCCAATTCCTTAGCAGAGCTCATTTTCATAAAAAAACGAGTTAAATAATACTGAACCAGAGCTTCGATTTCACTGTTGCCGGCAGCTTTTTCGAGACAAAATTCTTTTTTCGGATCAGAGAACAACTTTGAAATTTGCTCCTGATCGCTGGAAAGATAGAGATTCAAGATCCGCCCCTTTTTATGTACAGAGGGCTTGTTGGTTGTTTTGCCAAGGTAAATATTTATGAACTCTACCGAGTCCACAAGGGCCTTCTGCTTTGCAATGATCTTGTCGGCGATTCTATCGTCATTCAGAATAGTTATTACTTGATTGGTTCCACCGACCTTCTTCACGTTATCTAAAACAGAGAATATCCCTTTATACCCTGTTCCCATTACCTGGTCGTGCTTTGTAAAAATTTGAGAGGCGAGCAAAATAGGCTTCAATGACGCAGAGACTGCAATCAATCTTTTCATCTTCATTTATCTCCATTTTTCAGAAACATCAAATTTTGATTGTATCTTATTTTTTTTTGATGTTCCAGAAAGTTTTGATAACTTCGCTGCATAGTAGAATTTTACTGCCCTCGTTGATTCGCTCAGAAAACTCGCTGCTTTTCTCCAGAACTGGTGGCTGGATTTACCAGAATACGCAAAATAGTGATGTAAACGACACTCCGTTTCTGGTATAATTCTTGGAGAGAATACCGGGTCACTGAGAAATTACTTGCACTTGATAACACAGCCCCCCCCAAAAAATAGAAGATAAGGGATAACTAAAATGAAAATAACCCGAGGAATAACAGAAGACTTTGCTAAGGCATTCAAATTCAGTGAGATTGATAAGCTTTATAGTGAACATATGGATGAATTAATTATTGGTGTGAGAAATAATTATCTGAATTTATACTACAACTGTGACAGCATCGCCAAGATTGCATACAAAAAACAAGACAGAAAAATTGTTTGCGAAATAGACAAGTATTACTTAGACGGAAGGCATTATAGAAGCAAACAGAAAGAAAAACGATATAGAATTGAGCCGAGTGAAATTTGCAAACAATACGAAATAATTAAAAAATACAGTAATGACAAAGTAAATCTAGAAAAAAAAGCCCAATCAAAGCTTATCCTTCTAAACAATGGAAATAAAGAATCAAATTGGTTTTGTATTGATGTTGAATATGTTAAACAATTCAACAACCAAAATGAAAAAAAAGAAGCAGCTTTTAATAGCCGGTTTGACATTATTGCACTCTCAAAAGCAAAACCGCACAGAATTGCTTTAATAGAATTAAAATATGGTATTGGTGCAATCGGCAAAAAAAGTGGCATATATAAGCATGTTAAGGATTTTGCTAAATTTTGTGAGAAAAATTATTTTCAAAGTCATTTGAAAAATGAGATTATTGAGATTATAAAAAGTCAAATAGAACTTGGTATATCTGTACCGATTGAATTACCTGCAGAAAAAGATATATCATCCCCAGAGTTTTACTTTATTACGTTGAATAATAATGCTGATAAAGCTAAAAATTCAAGCACTCCTAAGCAAACGATGGCAGGTTATCTTTTCAAGGATTATCGTTGGGGCTGCAAAAGATTATCAAAAGAAAAATGTGTTGAAAAAGATTTTGGAGATATAACAAAGAAGAATAATAAATTCCAGGCAAATTTTTTATTCTCAAAAGCAACAGTTAAGAACTTAGCTATTACGGATATAATTGACGGTGGCTATGATGAGAAAATTATACCCGAATGAAGCGCCATGACGAGTATATATTATAAGTGACCTACTGAAAGCGCGTATGCGTTGTGGGTGGTTTTTGTTTGGGATGCCACACAATTTCGTATGGATCACTTAACGCCGCCTGCAAATTTAAACATGGCTTCAGGGTCGCCCGATTAATACGCATCTGAAAAATTGAAGGGAAAAGAATTATTCTTGCGTAAACCGGCAAGCACCGTTGAATAGCGCCTTAGTCGCTCAATACCTTTGCCGCCGGGAAATCGCCCCAGAAAGAAATTCTGGTTACTGCACTCGGTATTTAGTAATTCCGTATTTGAGCAAGCTAGACTCCGCTGTCACATCAAACAAGCCAAACAAACTTTACAACGAAAACAATCGTGTGTCCAAGAAGAATCTTTCGCCTGCGTCACCTGGTTCTACCATTACGGATTTATTTCGGTATTTTTTGTCCTGTTGTCCGATTGTATTTAATTCTTCATTTGCCATAACGTCACCGTTCACGCGCGGCTGTAAGCCGTCGCGTGGAACGGCTTGTTAGCTGTGATTATGGGGTAGTCTTTGCATCGACGTATTCCCATTCAAACGATATCGATATTGTCTCACCGAAAATCTCACTTTCTATGGTTGCATTGAGTGATTTGCGCTCCGGAGAGAATGCCAAATGCTTATCATGGCCCATACCGTATGGACTCTTTACCCTGATCTTCATCCAGTTTTCCGATTCGTTCGATTCAAGAACTGTGTAGCTTAGATCCGTCCGGGTGCCTTCATCCATCATGACCGAGGTTGACGAATCAAAGTAGTAATGCGTCTCACCTGATTTATCACCTGTTTTAGTCACCCAATGACCAATCAGCGATTTCGGTAGTGTGGACGTATCATGCCCCCCGCATCCGGCTATCAGGACAAGACAGATGACGAAAGGCATACTGATCAGTACGGTTTTCAAGTGCTTCATGGCTCTTTTTTCTCCCAGCTAACGCCAGTCGTGACCGGAAAAACGAGACGGGCGCGGGGCTTGCGTAAGCAAGACCCGTGATCCGGCCGGTTTTTCCGCGTCTACGCGATTGTTAGGCCTTCTTAAATTGATTTAAAAGCTCATCAAGTATTTTCTTTATTGCTTCATCATTAAAAGGGTCATCGTAGAAAAATCTATACCTACCATAACTGAATTCCTTAAAAGGAAAACGACTTCCCATTTCGCTTCTTAAGTTTTCAATGTCTGAATCGTTTCCACCACGACAAAGAATTGAAAAATCAAGTTTCTCGGGATAAAACCAAATATCAATCGCAAACTGCTTATCAAACCTAAAAATATGGTCAATTACTAGGCAATTTGGCTTGTGCAAGAAAATTTTATGCCCAGTCTCTTTCTTCATAATGTAATTCTTGTATACCTCAGTAAAGTAAACTGGAAGGTCTTGGTACGCTTGAATTGCCTTCTTCAAATTACTCAGGTTATCGTTTTGCTTTAACTCGGTTACAAAAGAACTTAAGTCTTCCATATTAATTTCTCCGTATGTTACAGAATAAAAAAGGTCTCTAATTTCTTGAGAAATAGCTGATAGACGAATATCATTTGAATCTATTAAGACCTGGTTTATCACTTTCTCAGTAAAACTGTTATGACCAACAAGCTGTCCGACCACAGTCTTTTCTTTAATCTGCTTCCTTTCTTCGTCATTAAGATCTGCTAATTCAGGAAGTTTGTTTGAGTTTTTGTTTAAATAGAAAATCCGGTCGACCGATATGCCCTGTTTTTCAAGAGAATAGAAATATCTAAAAATCTGCCTTGCCTGGTCAGATGCATCGTTTGATTTGTTTTCTACAATTATAGCGGAATTCTTATCATTGCTAAAAATAAGCAAATCAATTCTACCTCTTTCGCGAAATACTTCACCAAATTGATAATCCTCAAATAGAATTGGGCTCTTATTATTGACAGTCCTATGATTCAACCAATCAATAAAATATTTTTTTACTATAGGCCGTTTTAAATAATAGGCCAAAATATCGCTGTGAAAATTCTCGTAGCAATAGTTTTCAGAAATTTCTTTAAAAATAGAATTGTATTGATCAGATTCTTTGTAATGCAACACTGGAACAATCAGGCTATTTAGAAAATTAAGCATTAATGTTATCCTTTTGGCCTAACAAGTTATTATACAGTTCCGGATATCATAACAGCATCCTGGGTGTGCTGTCAAATTCTGGGGGAGAATTTTTATTTTCTAACTTGCTATCATGTAAAATGTTGAGATATCATTATCTTGGAAACCCCGCAACAGTTCATGCAGAAACTCACATAACTCCAATATAAAAGACATCTACAGAAAACTCACAGAAAGATACTTTTACGAATCTATGGATTTATTTTCATAAATCTTGTTCCGGCTCTGACCTTATCCGGCAAAAGAGCCGGTAATGTCTGCTGATTATCAATGTATTCAAACAAATTAATTATGTTATAATTTGCTTTTGATACTAACGAGATAATCAGCAGGGGTTAAAAAGAAATGACAGAAAATACTCAGAATCAAGAAAACGTAGAAAACGTAGAAAACGAAAAAGCCGGCGGCATTTTGGCAAAACCGGGCACTCAGCTTGTTTTGTGTGTATTAGCGGTTCTTTACGTTGTATCGCCGGTCGATTTAATACCCGATGTTGTCCCCATCATAGGCTGGCTCGACGACATAACCGTATTCATCGCCGGAATCATCAACTTTTTACATTACATTAAAAACAAGCGCTCCGGTGTAAATAGAAGCCAATAAGCGCGTTTTACGTCATAAAACATCACCCAACCTTGCCAATGTGGGTAAAAATTGCTAGACTAAGCTGTGTAGCAATAAAACTTTTTTTGTTTTAGGAGAACTGATGTATAGAAAAAAACCTTACTATTATAACAGGGGAGGTCAATCCCGTTACGCTACTCCTGCTGAGCTTTATGAAGATGAGTGGCAAGACAGGTTTACCCCTCCAGGTTTTCCAAAATTTAAAATAAGATTTGAAACAGAACATCATTACGGTTATATAAACCTTCGACTCAAAGAAGAAAAGTGTGGGCCTGACTCTATTCGAGATTTATGTAATCAATTTTTTCTTGTAACGGGTAATAAAATAGCTTTAATAGAACGTTTTGATAAAAATCAAACACAAGTTAAACAACTGTTCAGGTTATCTGAGCAATTACCCTCTGATTTAAATTTAGAAAGGCATGTTAAATACGTAATAAATTTTAGAGATACTGTCTCAATTATAGTGAATACGAAAGAATTCAACCCTGATACAACGATTGAGCTTCTTCGAAAATATTTTTTAGATACCATGGGAAGAGCCTTTTGCACTTACAAAGTAGCCAATACGTATTCAAGCGATGTGGTTAAGTGGCAATTAAAAACCAAACAACACAAAGCTTACAATTTACCTCAACAAGATTCAGTCGGCTCACCTATTGAAGAAATTTTTGAAAAAGCTTTAAGTAAAGCGGGAGCTATTTATAAAAAGCAAGTAAAGATACACATAGATGGAGAAGTCTTTACGATCCCGGACTTTTTAATTTATGAGCATAAAATAGCAATATACTGTGATGGCACAGAGTTTCATTCAGACACACAAAGAATTATAAAAGATAAACAGCAAGACCGATATCTTCAAAGCCAAGGCTATACTGTATTGAGATTTTCCGGGTCAGAAATTATCAAGAATCCGGAACAATGTGCCAGAGAAGTCGTTCAATTTATAAAAAAATAGCGCTCTTACATTATCTAATAACTTAATCAGCATAAATGAAAAAGAACTGAGATAAAACAGCGCTCTGCGGGTTAGGCAGAGCGCGAGGCAAAATTTGGGGGCAAAAAAATACGCGATTACTCTTGGATTCTTTGGGTCCTTTGGTTAATGAAACCTAAGCTGCCGTGAAGAATGTAATACTGGTAACGATGAAGGGCGATTGAGTCGTCCTCAACTTCGGGCTGGGTACAAAAGGGTTTTAGGCCCTCGCGCTCAAACAATGCATCGAACATATACATTTTATTCATATGATCTTTGGTCATTTTAAGCCATAGTTTACGTCGAATCTCATAAGAGGCGTTTTCAAACAAACTGCATAGCAATTCCGAGTACCCGCCTTCGACAAGCTCGTCAAATACGGTGTCAACTTGATTCAGAGCAAAACTGTCTTTACAACCTATGTAGATGACTGTCCAAACGGTCTTAGGACAAATGGAGGTTCTTAAATATTTATTGTATGAATTTGAATGCTTAGACAGCCTCTCTTCACATATTTTCTCGGAACAGGTAAAGAAAGCCCTTAAATCTTCGGGTGCTTTAGAAATTAAATCTTTGTCAAATTTTTCTGAAACTTCATTTAAAGGACATTCATTACAATTCATTTAAAACGCTCCTTACAGCAGATTAAAGTTTTCTTCGGAATTTATAGAGTCAGCAAAATCATTTGAATTTTTCGGATGAGTAAAAAATGACACCTGTTTGGCCACTACCTGAGTCATATATTGCTTTTTCCCGTTTTGGTCGTCATAACTTCTGTTCGAAAGCTCGCCTTCCACAAAAACCTCTTTGCCCTTCTTTAAATATTTAATGCACTGACGCGCAACATTGTTCCAG
>MWDD01000044.1 GCA_002070375.1 bacterium ADurb.Bin157
AAGGTCGATTCGGCGGGGGTTTTTGAGCCGGTATCGCGTGACATGACATAGACCTCGCGGTTAACAAGGGAATAACATTTTTCGCGGTGTCCGTCGATTTTTATGGCTTTGAGTGAAATATTTTCTGAAACCGGTGTACTTTTGGGGCTTTCGCCCGGTTTTTGGGGGATATTCAAAAAGTTATTGTAAAAATGCGGTGATGTGAGTCGTTTTAAGGGTGTTTCGGTGCCGATCGAGTGCGCTTTGAAGAGCCAATAGGTTACGCCGGCGCGGTCTTCGATTTGCTGCAAAGAGAAGTTAGGGTCAGAGGCTATTATCTGTTTGTAACCGGGAATGTTTTCGGGTTCGGTGTATTTCCAGGCGGAGGCGGGAGTGATTTTGGTCAAAACCCAGTCGTAAGAGCCCGATCGCAAGAATGATTTGCAAACGGGGCAAAGGGTGGATTGTCCGATTTGTATGGGCGTTCCGCAGTTGGGGCATTGGCCTTCTAATAGGCCGGGCGAGTTTTTGGTGAGTGCCGAGGGCTTGCGAATAAAGGTGTAATATTCGCAGATCGGGTTTTCTATAAGTGTTTTTTTTGCTTTTTTGATTTTTTCGGGGGTCAGAGCGGTTTCGGAGCCATTGTGCGCGTAATCATACGAAACGGCACGCACGAATAAATGCAAAACGTCGAAGTTTTTGTCTGTGTTAACCTGGGCGATCTGCAGGTCGTTAATAACCAAATCTACAGAAATGAGACGGTTTTTTTTGCTGTTTAAAAGCGACATGTGTTTTAATTGCTCGGCCAAAGAATCTGAAATCAGATATTCCACTTCAGAAAAATCGTCGGCGTAAGTTGCGGCATGAATCTTTTTAAAAACAGAATGAGCGCGAGTGATAAAGGTTTCGTAAGAGAAGTTTCCGTCGCGGCGTTTTATTGCCGAAAGAGCCTCAGAGAGCTTGTCGACGGATTGATTTTTGTAAATATCAGATTTTTTGAGATTTTTGCCCGTTTTGTCTGACGGCGATTTAACGTTTTTTACATCTTCGTAGTCGAGGTTAAGATCGCATTGCTCGTCGTGAAAAAGTTTGCCATTATAAATAAAAGACCACCATTTTAAGAGTTTAAGACGATCTGCGGGGGAAAACGCTTCTTCGTCGTCAAAATCGCGGGCAGGAAAAAGAAACGCGAGATAATTGGCGATTCCCTTTGTATAGACAGAAACTACGGTGAGTCCCAAAAAATAACCTGCGGGAAGCAGCATCAATACAGTAAAAATAGAACCGGAGATTTTGTAACCACTCATGGATAAAAGAGCAAGAACAAGAAGCACTTTTTCTGCCCCGCACAAACTGATTATTGAATAACCGAGCAGAATTCCGAGAGCCGGCATCAAAATTACGAAGGCGCGCGGAAAAGTGAAAACGGTAAAAACAGCGTAGCCGAAGCTGATAAAGTTGGTTATGGCTATTTTACGCTGAGCAGCGCTTCTTTTGGGGCCAACGACTGCAGCTAATGATGTGAGCAGTATACCGGCAGACAGCAGCATCAAGTCATAAAAAATTAAACTGAAAGGCTGAGTAAAAGAAAAATAAGAATAGTTTATAGCGGCTCCCAAAAGAAAAGAAAGCACCGCAAAAACCAGGCCGAGAAAAAATTTAGTTAAACTGATATTATTCATCGCCCGCCCCTTCCGCTTACACTACACTGTTTTTAAGTGTAGCATAAGCGCAAGAGATAGTTAAAGAAAAATTTGGGTTCGTTTACCAAATCAATGTGGGAGTGTTTTTGAGAGTCGGGTAAGTTGAGGTCAATAATTTAATATTGAGCAGAGTTTGAGAGAGCTTGTTATCGCAAGTTGGGAGGTATGCGAGAGCGCGGGCGAACGTAAGTTGGTGATTGAATGAAAGTTGCCGGTACTTGCATGTGCTTTGGAATAACGATATAATGCTTTTAATGGGGTGAGTTTGTTGAGTTTTCATATTAAGGAGCCTGCGTATGAAACCGCTTACATATTCAGTATACACATTTGAAGAGATGATTAATAATAATTATCTGTATGTGGATAAATCTGAATATTATTGGGATCTTGTGAAAAATGGCAAGGGAATTTATTTCATGTCGCGGCCCAGGCGGTTCGGCAAATCTCTCACGTTGTCTGCTTTACACGCTATTTTTAGCGGCAAGCGAGAGTTGTTTAAAGGGTTGGCGATAGACTCTCAGCCTTATGATTGGAAAGCCTACCCGATTATTCACCTAAATATGTCAGATGGGACGATAAATTCGGTAGAATCTTTGGCTGATGCTATTAATGACCAGCTTAATTATCACGCTGACCTATACGGAGTTTCTCTGACAAATAAAAGTATATCGCTTCGTTTTAAAGAACTTATTTATGGTTTGGCCGGTGATGATAATAAAGTAGTAATTTTGGTGGATGAATATGATAAACCAATACTTGGCAATATTTCGAATAATAACGTCAAAGATATTTTGGCAGAATTGAAGGGCTTCTACGGAATACTAAAAAGCTGCGAAAGCAAAGAGCGATTTGTTTTTATGACAGGTGTAAGTAAGTTCTCAAAGGTCAGCGTTTTTTCTGACCTGAATAACCTTGAAGATTTAACTATGGATGCCAACTTTGCTACTATGATGGGCTATACCCAAGAAGAACTGGAAAAAAACTTTGGCGAATATCTGAGACCTCTGGCAGAACAGCAAAAAATTGATTACGGCGATTTTTTGGCAAAGATAAAACTTTGGTATGATGGTTTTAGATTTGAAAAAAGTGCCGAAGCTGTTTATAACCCTGTTTCACTTGCTAATTTTGTTATAAATCGCGGTGATTTCAGAAACTACTGGTTTGCAACCGGTACACCAACATTTCTTTTAGAGCTTGCAAAATCATCAAATTTTAATATCGAGCAAACTCTGACAGAGCCTGTTAGTGAATTAGCTTTTTCTGCTTACGAACTTAATAATATAGATCCGCTTATTCTGCTGATTCAAACAGGCTATTTGACAATAAAGTCTACAATTGAAAGCGCTATCGGCACAAAATACATGCTTGATTTCCCAAATCTCGAGGTTAAAGCAGCCTTTCAGACACATTTTTTCGCGTATTACACTGACAAAATACCGACTGAAACAGACGGATTTGCTTTCAGACTTTCAGAATTACTCACTGCCGGAGAAGCGAAACAATTTATTGATGTTTTTAACTCTTTCATGGCCGGGGTTCCGTATGATCTGCATATTAAACTTGAGCGATATTATCAAACCATATTTTTTGTAATTTTCAGAATGATCGGCGTTTATATACAAGCCGAAGCACGCACTTTCGACGGGCGTGTTGATGCATTTGCCGCCTACGGTGACAACGCATACATCTTTGAGTTCAAGCTTGACAGCACCGCTGAAATAGCGCTCGAACAAATCAAAAGCAAAGAATACTTTAAACAGTTTGAAAACTCGGGCAAAAAAATCACATTAATCGGCGCTAACTTCGACTCCGAAACCGGCAAAATTACCGACTATAGAATTGAATAGTTGGTTACTAGCAACGGCGGTGAACTTCGATATGGGCGTTGTGCGCCCTACTCGATCGTTCACCGCGATTAAACAGCCGAGAGGAACCGTGTGCGGAAGTTGGAGGTTTAATCGCAAGTTGGCAGGTATGCGAAAGTTGCCGGTACCTGCGGTGCCGGCTTTACAGCGGTGTTAGATGAGTTGGGAGAAGTTAGTAAAGTAAGGGGGGGAGGTTAAGTAGGGTTGGGAAGGTGGCGCCGGGGGTTTCGATTTGCCAGACTGAGGTGAAGTCCCAGGCGGGGAGGAGCCAGTTTTCCGGGTTGGTGTAGAATTCTTGGGTTTTGAAGGTTGAGGCGGGGTGGCGGGTTCCGTCTTTTAGGGGGTCGGTGGTTGATGGAAGTGTGTCAAGGGCGTAGCATTTTTTGGGGTCATATTCTTCGAGGTTGGCTGTTATAACGCCCCAATGGGCGGTGGATGTTGCGATCTCGGGATTAAGGGCGACTGAATTTATGATACCGGAAGTTTTTGTGTTTCCGACAAGGCCTGCGCCGTAGCCTTTATAACTGAAACCGGTTTGGGAGTAAGAAGTAAAAACTGAGGAATTTTCTATGGAGCCTGCCAGGCCGCCTATGTAAGTTGAATTGTTGCCGACTATTGTGCCTGATGAGTAAGAATCTTGTAGGATTGAATTTGAGGCTGCACCGGCGATTCCGCCGATATTGATTTGATTTTCGAAGTCTCCGGTGTTTATGCCGTATAAGGCGCCGTCAAAATAGGATGAATGAATTTTTGAATTTGCCTCGCAATAGCCTGCGATGCCGCCTAGATATGCTTTGCAAATTATTCGGCCTTTTGATATGCATTTGTATATTTCGCTGTTATTGGTGATATGGCCTGCAATTCCGCCTGCATACGAATTATTTATTATCATGATTGTGTTGTCATAATTAACACAATTTTTGATTTTACTGGCATCAGACGTTCTCCCGGCGATTGCTCCTGCGTAATTTTCACAGAAAACAAGCAGCTCAACTACACTAGAATCTTCAATTTTGCAGTTGTTGGTCAGTTCTCCGGTAATGCCGCCTGCATTTAAGAAGGTCTCAATATAACCATTGCCAAATGAACTTGAGATATTAGACGACAGGGTTGTGGCTCCTGCTATACAGCCGGCATTTTTTACTGATGCAATATATGAACAATCATTTGAAGACGTACAGCAATCTATATTCGTATTTAAGGTCTGATAACCGAATATGCCGCCGACATATTCTGCTCCCGATATCTCGCTATTGGATAAGGAAGAAGATTGAATATTGCTTCCGGTGCCGGCGTTTCCGGCGAAACCGCCAATTTTATTGCCTTCGCCGGTTATAACAGAATTTATGACGCTGCACAGCAGAAAATCGGTGTCATATGCACTACCGCATATCGCTCCGACATTGTTGTTCCCGTAGACATACGCAACGTCAAGAGTCAAATTTTTAATCTCTGCCGAATTAGCGGCTGCGAAAAGTCCGACATTATCGGTGTCGGGTCTTGAAATGCAAAGGTTGCTTATCTTTTTGTTGTTTCCGTTATAAACGCCGTTAAAATCGAGGGGCTTCCAGCCTTGGCCGTCATCGTAGGTGTCATCGAAGGCGGCGAGGTCGATATCCTGGGTTTGAATATAATGTTTGTCGTTGTATTCTTCGAGTCCGACAATAAGCAGATCGGCGGCGCTTGCGACTTCAAAGGGTCTTGCCGATGTGCCGAATGCTGTGTCGAAATAGCAAACGGTGAATGTTGCCGTCATTGTGTTGGCAATATTCGTGTCATCTGCGTATTTAACGTGGTCGGCAAAAACCGAAACGGTGTATGTGGCCAATCTAGTGAGTCCGCCGTCAAAAACAAGCTCGAGCAGCGTGTTGTTGGTGTTCCAGGTTAAGCTGTAGTCTTGAACTTCGGCCCCTGATTCCTCAACGACTATTCCGGTGCCTTTAACGACAGAGTCGGTCTTAACCGAGTCGGGGAACGAAATGACTACGGGCTCCCCTGCCCTTGCGAATTTGCGCATAGAAAGCGCGGGGCTCACCAAGGTCGGGTTCAGCGACGAGTCGGCGATGGTTGTGAAAACTGCATGAACGGGTGCCGACAATAGGTTTCCGGCAATGTCGAGCGCGCTCGTGGCTAGGGTTACGGTATACTGTGTGCTGTAGTCCCAGGCGGTGGCGGGAGTAATTGTTAAGCGATTAAGCGAGTCTTCTGTGTAAGAATAAGATGCAATAAAGGGAATGGGCGGTTCGATTGTTATCGCTGAATCAAGTGTGTCTACCCTCATTTGCTGCGTAAACGAGAAAACAACCGGATTTGTCACAAAGACATCATTGGCATTTTCCAAAGGACTATAAACAGAAGCGAATGCGCGAATAAGCGGCGAAAAACCGAAACAAATGAGGTCTGTGCTGTAACAAACATTAGAAGGAGATATCCACATGGCGTTTGCGAAGATACCTGCGGGGTGTATTGTGTCATTATATGTAACGCCGTTAAGTTCAATCGGCAGCGTAAAAGTGGCGATATTGCCGGCCTGCGACTGGAAATTTGCGGCTGTGAGTGTAATTTCTTTGTAATACGGAGGCACAAGCTGCGTGCTTTTCAGGTTTGGACCGAAATCGAACGGAGTCATTGCGAGTAGCTTAATTATTGGGAATTTCGCGGAGGTTTGCGAGTAGTCTATTGGCGTGGGGGCTCCGATAGCAGCTGAGAGCAGCGGGTTTTCGGTAAATTTTTTGGTGATACCGGGCACGAAATTAGGCTTTGAAACGGTTATTTCAAGATAGTTGATGTCGGTGTATGTTTCTTTTAATTGCGCCACGACGCAGGAATACTTGCTAATTGTCAGAAACCTTTTAACGACGGCGTTAATGTTTTCAAAACAGCTTAGCGGCTCGAATTGCCAGTTTTTCGAATCGTCGCCTGAGGCGATGAAATAATTATATTTCGCCCAATTGGGCTGATGTGCGTTGAGCGGAATCGTGAGAGATGCGGGAGAAGAAAGAACCAGGTCAGAGCCGAGCATGTTTGCTCTGATTGATGAGGAAGTGATGCCGTTGTTTTGGGTGGTGAGAGAGATTATGTAAACCGGGCTGATTAAGAGCAGGTCATTTGGGAGGGTTAAGTTAGATTTTATGAGAGATGCCGAGGTGTCGTCGACTTCGGTAATTATCTTTTTGATATTTAAAGAATAATTTACGTTCATTGCGTTTGCGGGAATCTCGATTTTTAGGCCGGCGACTTCTTTGGACAAAGCTTTTGTTTTATCTTGGTTATCGATATCGATTATTGTGGCTTGGGTTATAGGCATTATGTCGCCGGAACTGTTATTGCCGAAGAGGTTGCAGCCGGTGGCGAAGAGAATAACAGAAAAAATAGAAGCAAAAAAACTCCACAATGCGATGCGGTGGTTTTTCATATGTTCTCCAAAGAATTAGAATTAGCACAAGATTAGGAAAAAAATCACAAACTCAGAATTTAATCTAACACTGCAGGATAATGGGGTCAATTTATATTTGGGATTATTTTTGAGTGGCAGCGGCCGGGCAGGTAGTTTCGAGCTTTTGGGTGGTAGCGACGGCGGTGAACTTCGATATGGGCGCACAACGCTCATAAAATTGAGAAGGTAATCGCGAGTGGAATCCGGTCTTGCATATGGTAAGAAATATAGATATAATGCTTTCAAGGGCGTGAAATTGTTGAGTTTTGCATATAAGGAACTTTGAATGAAAGAAATTGTTTATGATTCGTATAATTTTGAGTATTTAATACAGCGCAACTGCTTGTATATAGATAAATCTGAATACTATTGGAAGCTCATTTCCTCTGCAACAAAAACCTACTTCATGTCACGGCCCAGGCGA
Organism: bacterium ADurb.Bin157; assembly: GCA_002070375.1. GTDB lineage: Bacteria > Muiribacteriota > Ozemobacteria > Ozemobacterales > Ozemobacteraceae > MWDD01. The sequence continues at coordinate 7,408 of MWDD01000044.1, forward strand.
TTCGGCAAATCTCTCACGGTGTCTGCTTTGCACGCTATTTTTAGCGGAAAACGCGATTTATTTAAAGGGCTGGCGCTTGCTTCAAAGCCTTATGACTGGAAGTCTTACCCGATTATTCACCTAAATATGTCAGATGGGACGATAAATTCTGTAGAATCTTTGGCTGATGCTATTAACGACCAGCTTAATTATCACGCAGACCTATATGGAGTTTCCCTGACAAATAAAAGTATTTCGCTTCGTTTTAAAGAGCTTATTCTTGCTTTGGCCGGTGATAATAATAAGGTAGTTGTTTTGGTGGATGAATATGACAAACCCATACTTGGCAATATTTTGAATGATAACGTCAAAGATATTTTGGCAGAATTAAAGGGTTTCTACGGAATACTAAAAAGCTGTGAAAGCAAAGAACGGTTTGTTTTCATGACAGGTGTAAGTAAGTTTTCAAAAGTCAGCGTTTTTTCTGATCTGAATAACCTTGAAGATTTAACTATGGATGCCGGCTTTGCTACTATGATGGGCTACACCCAGGAAGAGCTTGAAATATACTTTGGCGAATATCTTAAACCTTTGGCAGTGCGGCATAATATTGATTACAGTGAATTTTTGGCAAAGATTAAACTTTGGTATGACGGTTTCAGATTTGAAAAAAGTGCCGAAGCTGTTTATAATCCTGTGTCGCTCGCAAAATTTATTAAAAACAACGGTGATTTCGGAAACTATTGGTTCGAAACCGGGACTCCGACTTTTCTTTTAGAGCTTGCAAAAACATCGAATTTTAATATTGAGCAGACCTTAAGAGATCCGGTTAGCGAATTAGCTTTTTCTGCCTACGAGGTCGGCAATCTCAGTGCACTTGTCCTGATGATTCAAACAGGCTATTTGACGATAAAGTCATACGAAAAAGGAATTACCGGAACTGATTATTATCTTGATTTTCCGAATATGGAGGTAAGATCTGCTTTTCAAAGCTATTTTCTTGCCTATTACATAGAAAAACAACCGGTAGAAGCAAACGGTTTTTCAAATAAACTCGTTAAAACCCTTGGTGCAGGAAAACCTGATGAATTTATAAGTGTCTTCAATTCTTTTATGGCCGGGGTTCCGTATGATCTGCATATTAAGCTTGAACGCTATTATCAGACCATATTCTTTGTAATTTTCAGAATGATCGGCGTTTATATACAAGCCGAAGCACGCACTTTCGACGGGCGTGTTGATGCATTTGCCGCCTACGGTGACAACGCATACATCTTTGAGTTCAAGCTTGACAGCACCGCTGAAATAGCACTCAATCAAATCAAAAGCAAAGAATACTTTAAACAATTTGAAAACTCGGGCAAGAAAATAACATTAATCGGCGCTAACTTCGACTCAGAAACCGGCAAAATCACCGACTATAAAATTGAATAGCTGGGTACTAGCAACGGCGGTGAAAATCTTGGCTTTCGGCTAAAATGTAATGAGGATGCATTTTAGCCGAAAATATTATAGTCGGTGGCAATCCGGTGGTAATTAGGACACCGCAGTATTTTTATCATTCAAAATCACCGGGAATAAACACATCTATTAAGGTCGGTATGCCCATAGGTGAGATTTCCCATATTGTTAGGTTCCGGCCGACTGTCCCTGTCCACCATGATTCAGCTGTCAGATTTTCAAAAGAGGCATTCGCACCGTGTTTGCCTGAGGTTGAGATTCCGATTGTATCAGGGGTCAATGCGGAATCGTTTACCGTTGAATCTTCACGGGAATAGCAGTTAGTGATTGTTGTGGTATTAAGATACCCCACTATTCTGCCAACGTCTACATTTCCGGTCAATGTAACAGTATTATTTACACAATTAATTACAGCGCAATTATTATAGAGCTCTCCGGCTATGCCTCCGACTTTCTGATCAGCTGTGACGTTATAAACATCAGAGATGCAATCAGAGATCGTAGTAGAGCCTCCCATGCCGAGAATTCCACCGACATAAGCAGAAGAATCGTTACCAAAAACTCTTCCCTCGCTTTGACAGTCGGTGATTTCAGCGATATATGAATACCCGACTACGCCGCCAAGATAGAATCTGCCTTCTATGTTAACACGGGTAAAGCATTGGCTGACCAAGGAATTTGTGAGGTAACCGACAATACCACCCAAATAGTCGCTTGCCCAGTTCGCCGTTTCAATAGCAACTTCAGCCGAGCACCTGATAATTTGCGATTGTAGGCCATTATAATTAGAGGCATAACCTGTTATACCACCGACTCCTGCATTTCCGGCAATTTCGCCCGAGACTCTTACGTCACGAATTTCCGAGCCGGTTGTATAACCTGCCAAAGCTCCAACATAAACGTTTGAAGTAGTAATATCGACATTTTCTAAGAACAGGTTATGGATCTTTGCATTTCGTATATTTCCGAATAAGCCTTGATAATCTGAATTTCGGTTAATATAAAGATTAGATATTTTTTTATCGTTTCCGTTATACACGCCCGTGAAGTAAGAGCCGCCGTATAAACTGCATATAGGCGCAAATCCCTCACCGCCGTTGTATGATGAACCGTAGTCGGCAAGGTCGACATCTTCTGTTTGTTTATAGTGCCGGCTAAAAAAGTAATTATGGCTTGATATGTAAATCAAATCTGTCGCAGAAGCTATTTCGAACGGCGAGGCTTCTGTTCCGAGGCCTCGAGCGAAGGGGCAAACTCTGAATACCCCGACAAAAGTTTCTGCCGGATGAATTTGATCTTCACAGGTAATTACAGAAGAGTCTAAGGTTATTTCATACGCTTTGACAGTTTCGAGGCCATCGCTGAAAACTATTTCACAAGAAGTATTGTCAGTTGACCACTGCAGTTCATAGTCGGTTGTCGCTACCTCTACTCCGTTACTGAAATGTGTTTCGGTGAAATTTGCTATTCTGATTTTAACGCCGGTGCCTTTGGTAAAAGTTGCTGTGTCCATGGGTTTTGTAAACGAGAGAATTACCTTGTCGGTTTGTCGCGATATATCTTTGTTAAGCGGCGATGAGAAGATAATTTCGGGTGGCGGCATCTCAATTGTTGTGAATTTAACCTGAGCCGAGCCGGCTAAGGGATTATGTGACATATCGCCCGTGTGGGTGGCGATTGTAACAGTATATTGGGTGTTCGCAGCCCATTGGACGGCCGGAGTTATTGTCAGGCGGTTTTCGATGCCTGCGGTGTAAGAATAATCAGCGGTAAAGGCAACGGCGGGCGAAATGACAACATAATTACCAATGATTCCCGGTTGGAAGAAGTAGTCTCCATCAACTTGTTTTGAGAAATCAACTACGACAGGGTTGTTTAAATATATGTCTTGCGCGTTATTCAAAGGCGAAACGATTGTGGCCGTAAAGGGCACAATCACAGGCTCGCGCACCGTGAAGGCCACAGTAAAATCGTTTGCGAGCGGTAATCCGTAAGTGTTTTTTATCACAGATGCGGGAAGTGTGATTTCGTAAGTCGATCCTTCGGTGAGTGCTTGAGAAAACTCGATTGTCAGCAGTGTGTCTTGGGCCGAGAAATTAAGTGTGTAGTCAGATACGGTAACGGTGTCTTTTTTTATTGTTATTCCGTTGTCTGCGCTTATTGTATTTGTTGCAACCTGCGAATTAAATGCAATGATGATTGCCGAGTCGGAACTTACGTCTGTAAGCACAGCCGGAGTGACCAAATTAGCGGTTAGGGTTGCTGCGGCTACGGTTGTAAATGACGAGCTGACAGCAGGAGCGGCTAAGCCGGTTGTGTCGGTCATGTCAGAATAAAGGGTAACAGTGTAAGCGGTATTATAGAGCCAGTTTTGGGTTGGGGTAATAACCAGTTCGTTTTTGGAGCCTTCGACGTAGTTGTATTGTGTGGTTACTACGGTATTGGGAACAATGCTTAGGGCGTTGTCAAGTGAATTGGGGTCCATTTGCTTAGAGAAATTTACCACGACGGGGTTAGTTACAAACACATTTGTGGCGTTTTCTGCGGGCGAAACTATTGAGGCTATGGGGACAGGTCTTTCTGTTATGAAGGTTAATTGTTTGTCTTCGGTGAGAAAGATATCGGCGGCACTTTTAACAATTGAGCTGTCAAGGCCGATTGTATATGAGGCGTTTTCGACTAGGTCATCGGGCAGAACTATTTCTAAAAGGGTTTTTTCGGGCGACCAAACAAGGTCATAATTATAGATGTAAGTATTCTGTTTTTTAACCCAGATGCTTTCATCGGGAATAACAGAGTCTGTTGCCATGGGGGTTTCGAACGCAATAACGATATTATCGGATAATTTAGCGCTCATAAGGTTTGAGGGGCTGACCAGATTGGGGTTAGGAGCTGTAGCTACTACCGTCGAGAAGTTCAAGACGGTTTGAGCAGTGAGAGCGTAGCCGTTAATGTCAAGAGCAGATGTGGCGAGAGTTATTGTGTAGTCGGTATTATAGAGCCAGTTTTGGGTTGGGGTAATAACCAGTTCGTTTTTGGAGCCTTCGACGTAGTTGTATTGGGTTGTTACATTTGTTGCGGGCTCAATTGTAAGAGCAGCGGCCAAAGAATCAGGGTTCATTTCTTTGTTAAAAGAAAAAACTACGGGGTTTGTGACAAAGACATCGACAGCGTCTGCGAGCGGCGAAACTATTGCGGCGGCAGCGCGAGTCAATTTCCCAAAACTGATGCATGCGATATTTGAGGTGTAAGCGGTGTTTGATGAAGAAAGCCACGAAGCATCGAAGAACAATGCAGCGGGGTGCTTCGCCGGGTCATAGGTAATATCGGTCAGGGGCAGAGACAATGAGAAGGTGGCGAGTGCGCCGGATTGAGAGACGAGGTTTGAGAGGCTGAGGGGGACTTCTTTGTAATATGGCGGCAGGAGCTGTTCGCTTTTGATTTGGGGAGCGAAGTCAAATGGTGTGAAGGCTATCAGGCGCAGTTTGGGGAGGTCGGCGGATGAGTTTGCGAAGTCGATTTGGGCGGAAGTGCCGAGGGTTACGGACAACTCGGGGGCTTGCTCAAACTTCTCGGTAATCGAGGCGACGAGAGTTAGGGCTAGGGGTGAAACTTCGAGTGATTCGGCTTCTGCGGATGAAGTTTTGTCGCGTGCGATAACGCAGTAGTATTTGCCCAGTGTGAGGAGGCGCTTAACGACGGTGGTTAGGTCGTCTGATCTGCTTAAAGGCTCATAGAACCAATTTTTGTCTTCGTCGGCCCAGGCTGTATAGTAGTTGTATTTTGCCCGGTCGCGGGTGTGGTTGTTGAGCTGGATGGTTAATGAGGCGGGGTATGTGAGCGCGAGGGCGTCGTTAATTGCCGAGAGGCGCAGGTTTGAGGCGCCGGTTTCGGCGGTGACCGTCAGAAGGTAGATGGGGCTTACGAATAGAAGGTCTTGCGAAAGTGTGAGATCTGATTTTATTATATTCGCGGTTGTGGAGTCTACTTCAGTTTCGATCTTTTGAATTTTGAGGCTGTAGTTAGTGTTAAAAGAGTTTGCGGCGATTTCGATTTTGAGGCCGCCGACTTCTTTTATTAACGCGGCTGAATTAGCGTTGTTTTGTGATTCCAAAATTGTGGTGACAGTTGTGGGAAGGGCGTCTTTTGAGCTGTTGTTACCGAGGAGATTGCAACCGAGCGCTTGAAGGATTGCGATAATAGCAAAACAAAAAAGCAAAGCGGTTTGAAGAGTTGCGAAACGTTTTGACTTAAATACAAAAAAAGATATAGAACCTCCGGTTAATTTAGTTCAAAAAAATGCGCTTAAGCGACTATGCACAGGAGCAAAAATACTGACTGATACAAAAATTTTTAGATGATGCTTACAGCCAACTCACACTTTTCAGGGAATTATTTTAACATATATTATAATTTGGTTCAATTTTTTTTACACTTTGCGTAATTAGTAGAAATAAGTTGCCAAATTTGCGATTGCAAGATAGAGTATAGACATCAAAATACTGTTTATAGAAAGGGATTTCAGAATGGACGACGTACGAATTCAGAAGTTTGAAAAGAGACGCGCAGAGTTGGCCAAAATGAGTGATGAACAGCTTAAGGCACGATTCTGGGAATTGTGTGATAAGATGGTAGAGCCGATGCTTGATTATGGGCAGCGATTTACCTCTATGTCTATCGAGCGTTCTGTCCTATTGCGAATGGGAATCGACAGTGTTACATCTCAGGGAGTAGTCAGCAAGATCAACGAAGCGGGTTTGCTTGGAAAAGGCGCCGGGCACGTTGTTTTAAAAGTGTCTAAGAAGAATAACGTAGATATTCGCGAAGCGGCCAAGCTCATTAATAATGATATAACCGTGCTTAAAAGCTTGTGATTTTTTTATCTGTCAACCTGAGGAAGGAATAATTTAAATGAATAAACTTGATCCGAAAGTCAAAATTGATATAGAAGAAATTTTAAAAGACCTTGAACATTATCATCCGCGCAGAAAGGGCTGGACATGGCGTGAGAAGCCCGAAGGCGGAGTTTACAAAGTTGAGAAGTTTGAATTTAAAAACATGACTTTGCCTTTGAAGAACTCTGTTCCGTTGCCGGCGGCGAAGTATTTTAACAACATCGATCCGCAGCCCGAACCTGTAATCACCACCGAAATAGCTTCGGGGCGTTTTGAAGACGACATCAGACGTATGAGAATGGCAGCCTGGCACGGTGCCGACCATATCATGGTCATCAGAACCACAGGTCAGAGCCACATTGACGGGCTGTTAGAAGGCACTCCCGAGGGTGTTGGCGGAGTTCCGATAACTCGCAAACAGATCAGAGCATCACGCAAGGCCTGTGATTTGATCGAAGACGAAGTAGGTCGCAAGATTAACTTTCACTCTTATGTTTCGGGCGTTGCGGGCCCCGAAGTTGCGGTTTTGTTTGCGGAAGAAGGCATTAATGGAGCGCACCAAGACCCGCAATATAACGTATTATACAGAAACGTAAATATGTACAGATCGTTCACCGATGCGGCCAGTGCGAAAAAAGTTATGGCCGACGCGGGAATTTTTCAGATCGACGGGGCTCATAACGCGAACGCTACGGCCAAAGAAGGCTGGTCGGTTATGCCTGAATTATTGGTTCAGCACGGATTGAACTGCGCTTTCTCGGTTGGCGTAGGAATGCCCAAGAGTCAAATCGGGCTTTCTACTGTTCCGCCTTGTGCGCCTCCAAGCCCTAAACTTTGGTATGACTTACCTTACGCTGTAGCTTTAAGAGACATTTTCAGCGAATTTAAGTTCAGAGCGCAGCAAAACACCAGGTACATCGAAGCTGATATCGAAGAAGCAACGAGAACTCACGTTATCGACACCATGATTTCTGCTCTTACACACGCAGACATTCAAAGCACAATTACGCCCGATGAAGGCAGAAACGTGCCTTGGCATTATAACAATATTCGCGGTATCGAAACCGCAAAACAAACTTTGGTTGCTCTTGACGGCATCAAAGAACTTATTAAGATTGACCGCAGCGGCCCCTTGGGCGAAATGGTCAGAGACATTAAAGAACGCGCAATTTGTTTATTAGAAGAAATGATAGAAATCGGCGGCTATTTCGCGGCTGTAGAAAAAGGTTTCTTTGTTGATTCGGCACGGTATCCCGAACGAAACGGCGATGGTATCGCGCGTGACAGCAAAGGCGGCGTCGGTGCCGGTTCGATTGTTGAGCGTGAGGCTGATTACTACGCACCTGTTTGCAGCGTGTTTGGGCACAATCATTTGCCTGCGGGCACCAAAAAACCTTGTGATCTGATTGACGGATGCACACTGTGCAAACCCGAAAAAATCGCTTACATCGATGAAATAGACCAAACCGACAACTGCAACTTACGCCTTGAAAAGACGGTTGAACACAGAAAAGGCAACAGCATTAAACCCGAAGCAGAATGGGCGGGCGACGGTACTGTTTTGATTCAGCTGTTTGTGCCCGAAGAAGTTGAAATTGCGAAGGTTGCGGCGCTTGAAATGGCTAAGAAGATGGGTTTGAACGACCCCGAAGTTATAAATGCCCAGGTAATGCACCCGAGCGAAGGAACATTTGTAGAAGTTAAAGGTAAAGTAGGCTTCTCGATTGACCGCACAACTTTGAAAATACCTCCCAAAGAAGAAATTTTGGGCGAAGACGAAATTCGCGCGGGCGTTAAAAAGGTTGGCCTGACTGTTGTAGCGGGCACTGTCGGCGAAGACGAGCACTCGGTCGGTTTGAGAGAAATTCTCGACATTAAGCACGGCGGCATCGAAAAATACGGCGTTAAATACCATTATTTGGGCACTTCGGTTCCCATATCGAAGATAGTTGATGCTGCAGTTGAAACCGGCGCTGACGCAATTTTGATAAGCACCATTATCAGCCACAACGACGTGCATCGCAAAAACATGAAGAAACTGCACGAACTTTGCCTTGAAAAGGGCATCAGAGACAAAGTGCTGTGCATGTGCGGCGGCACCCAAGTAACAAGAGAAATCGCAAAAGAATGCGGTATGGACGACGGTTTCGGCCGCGGTTCAAAGGGCATTCACGTTGTAAACTCCCTTGTTAAGTGCCTCAAAGCCAAAGGCAAAATCTGAGCAATATTATAACGAAAGGCCGTGCAAACAACTTGCACGGCCTTTTTTTATGCCTCGACTATATTGACTTTAAGCCATTGTCAACATATACTGTCATCAGAAAAGTAATATGAATAAACTAAAAGCGCTCATTTTGTTAAAAGAAGTTTATAAAAGATGCAATTCTGTATTCCCTTACGGGCTTCAGGATGTATTTTTGTATGGGTCGTATGCACGCGGCGATTATGACAGCGACTCTGATATAGACTTTTTGGTAACAGTAGATTTGAGCTATTCAGAAATCGAAAAATTTCGCAGAAAAATTGCTAAAATATCGAGTGAGCTCTCTTTAGAATACGATATTCTTGTGTCGTTGCATGTTCACCCCTTGCAACAGTTTAAAGAGTATTCTACGGTATTACCTTTCTATAAGAATATCTTAAAAGAAGGAATACGTTATGCATCCTGACCCAAAGATATCCCTTTGTAAAGTTCGATTGCAGCATGCTGAACAATGTCTAAAATCAGCAGAAAGCTTGCTCAATGAAAGCGATTATAAAGGCGCTGCAAACCGTTCATATTATGCCATTTTTCATGCTTTGAGAGCTGTTCTTGCTTTTGATGATTTTGATTCAAACAAGCATAGTGGCATCATTTCAACCTTCAATAAATTATACGTAAAAACAGGAATTTTTAGTAAAGAAACCTCCCAATTAATTTCTAGCGCTTTTGATGTAAGAACAGACAGTGATTATAACGATTTTTTCACTATTTCACGAGAAAGCGTTACACAGCAAATAACAGATGCTTCATATTTAATCCAGAGCATTAAAAATTATCTTTGTCAGAAATATAACCTATAAATGTTAAAGCAGGTTTTGAATAGAATTTTGAGTCTTGAGGATTCGGTTTCTTGTATTAAGGGAATCGGGCCTAAAAAGTTTGAGGCGCTTAAAGCTGGCGGCTTTGAAACTGTTTTTGATCTGCTGCGCATTTACCCCGTTAAATATCAAGACCGCAGAACGAGCATTGAAGTTCATGACCTTAAGCCTGACACGCAGGCTTTGATAAAAGTTCGGCTCGAGTCAATTAAATCGGCTTTTGCCAGGCGCGGGCTTACGGTGATAAGCGCTGTTTTTTACGATACCACCGGCAAAATAAACATTAAATGGTTCAACAAAACTTATCTTTTAAAGCAGCTTAAAATAAACAACGAATACTGGCTTTATGGAAGCACAGTCACGGTTAAAAACAATTTGACAATTTCGAACCCTGAGATTGAGCCTGTTTCTGATAACAAAGGCACCAAAAACCGTCTGACTGCCGTTTACCCGTCTAATTCGCGCCTGTCTGAAGCAAGCATTTCTCCGCTGTCGCTGCGCAAAATCATCGACGGCATATTAGACAACACCGACTTAACGTCCTCGCTCCCCGAAGAGCTGCGCAACACAAACTATGCGGCGATTTTCAAGTCATTTGAAGAAATTCACAGGCCCACAACTCACGAAGCGCTTGCCAAAGCCAAGCACACCATAGCATTTTTCGACCAGGTTCTCTTTCAGATGGGCGTTTTAAAGCGCCGCGAAAACCTTACAGGCTTTTTGACGCTGCCCGACACCGTAAATTACGAACCTTACGAATCGCCCTACCCGCTTCCATTCGGTCTGACGGGCGCGCAAAAAATGGCGTTGGGGCAAATTATTGGTGATATGGTGCCCGAACCTGATAAACCTCCGATGAATCGATTAGTTCAAGGAGATGTAGGTTCAGGGAAAACGCTGGTCGCTTTTTTGGCAATGCTAAAGTTTATTTTAGAGCTTAAACCGGGTGCCCAGTGCGCTTTTATGGCCCCTACCGAAATTTTGGCAAATCAGCATTTAATAGCTTTTAAAAAGTTTTTTCCGCAGTTCGCCTCTAAGGCAGTAATTTTAACCGGAAGCTTAAAAACAAAAGAACGGCGGCTTATTTGCGACTTAATCGAAACCGGCGCCGCTTCTGTTGTTTTTGGCACACACGCCCTGTTTCAAGAACAGCTTAAGTTTAACGACTTAGGGCTTTGCATTATCGACGAGCAGCAAAGGTTTGGCGTAAACCATCGGCGAATGCTTTTTAATAAAGGCTCCGACCCCCATCAATTGTTGCTTTCGGCAACACCGATACCCCGGACACTTTCGCTGACCATATTCGGCGACATGGACACAAGCATAATCGATGAGATGCCTCCGGGCAGACAGCCGGTCAAAACTTCTACTGCAAAGACTTTTAGCGAAATAGCGCCTAAGGTTGGCGAAGTATTAAATAACGGCGGGCAAGTTTATGTGGTTTGTCCTTTAATAGAGGCCTCAGATGAGCGAGACTGGATATCAGTCGAAGAAGCGGCAGAAAAAATCTCTGACTACTTCCCTGAAAAAAATATTGCCTGCTTAACGGGCCAGCAAACATGGGAAGAAAAAGATCTGATTATGCACAGCTTCAAAAACGGCGAGGTCGACATAGTTATCGCCACCACTGTTGTTGAAGTAGGCGTTGATAACCCGAACGCGACACTTATCGTGATTGAGAATGCCGACTGTTTTGGACTTTCGCAGCTGCACCAGCTCAGAGGGCGCGTGGGGCGCGGTTCTAAGCAGTCTGAGTGCGTTTTGATTTCGAGGCAAAAAAAAGAATCTGACAGACTTAAAATATTAGTCTCCACAAATGACGGTTTTATTTTGTCGACCGAGGATTTAAAACTGCGCGGGCCCGGTGATTTAATCGGAACAAGGCAAAGCGGACTGTCGCACCCTTGTTTCTCGCACAGTATTCCTCAAAAACTTATTGAAAATGCGCGTAAGCGAGCATTCGAAATACTTACTCAAGAATCTGATACAATTAAAGACTGGTTCTGCGTTCAAATGGTTAAATCATTTGGCGGCAGTTACACCACTTTTATGGAAGGCGGTTAAAATGAGAGTCATTACAGGCTCTGCCAAAGGCAGAAAACTTAAAATGCCTAAGGGCGGCAAAACACGCCCGGCAATGGACAAAGTTAAAGGTTCAACCTTTAATATTATTGCTTCTCTCGTCAGCGACGCGAGATTTTTGGATTTGTTTGCCGGCTCGGGAAACCTTGGAATCGAGGGGCTTAGCAGAGGCGGCAGTTATGCAGCTTTTGTAGATGCTTCGCGCGAATGCACAAAAACCATATCAGAGAACCTCGAGATTACGAAGCTATCTGACAGGGGCAAGGTTTTTACAATGGACTGCCTTAAGTTTTTGCAAACGTTTAAAGCAGATCCGTTTGATATTGTATTTATTGATCCACCTTACTTAAAAGGGCTATTAGAACCTTTATTAAATTATATTCCCGAATGTTCGCTGTTTACAAAAGAAACATTGTTTATTATTGAACGGCAAAAAAAAGACATTATCGGAATCGAAACATTACCGGCTTATAAGCTGCTTGACGAGCGAAACTTCGGCGACACGGTTCTGACCTTTTTCAGACTGACTTAGTTTTCAAACTGTCTTACTTTTCAAACTGACGTGAATGTCGCAAAAATCACGCAGGTACAGAAAAATTTACAAAAAAAAATCGGCCCTTTCGAGCCGATTCTTTTTTTATATTTTAACGGGTTTATTTATTGCCTACAACTGCGCGCAAGGTCTGATATTCAGTGTATGCAGCGCGATAATCTTCGAGAGCTTTTTGAACGGTTGCGCTGTCAGCTCCGCCGCTGTTGGTAACCAAAGTTGTGTATTTTTGGTAGCAGGCGATATAACGATCGTGAGCAGCTTTGAGGCTTTCGCTGTTGGCTGTGGCAACGCTTCCGGTTGTTTCGATTTGCTCAACAGTGGCCGCAGCTGTGTTCTCGACAGGAATTGTGTCTGAGACTGAAACCGTAACGTCTTCGCCGCCTCCGATGCTTATGATTTCGTTGCTGCTGCCCAAAGTAACGGGGTCGTCACCTTCGGGAATCATTGCAGACATTTCATAATCTGTAGGACTTACATATACAGCATTTTCGATTACGGGCGCATTTGCGTCTTTGCCATCTTTTTTAGATTCTTTGTATTTTTTGTATAAGAAGTAGCCGATAACAGCCGCACCGACCAATACAAGAGCGGGAATAAACAAGGGGCTTGCAACCAGACCGGCTATAAAGCCGCCGACTGCAGAGAACACACCGGCTATAGCTCCGCCGATTGCGCCAAACACTCCCAAAACACCGCCGAATATT
>MWDD01000045.1 GCA_002070375.1 bacterium ADurb.Bin157
CGGAATCGGCGAACCGGAATATCTCATATGTTCTTTGCCCGAAACGGTTTGCGCGATATGCAGGTGTCCGAGTGCCAAATAATCTATGTTTTCAGGGAATTGAGAGGCCGAGACCTGAACAAGATTGCCTACATACAGGTCTCTGACACCGTCGCCCTCTACGGTTTTGCCTTTGGCGGCAAAAAGGTGACCCGTAGCTATCAGCGGTATATTTTTGTGCCCCTGCTTGCCATATTCTTCAATTTTTTCTTGGGCGAGTTGACAAACAATGTCATAGTGCTTTTTAATTCCCTGAAGAATTTTCAGATTTTTATCGTCTATTGTTTCGCCGGCTTCGATTGTTCTGATTTCTTTATCTCTTAAATAGGGAACAGCGCAAATCACTGCTTTTGGTGTTTTGCCGTCATAAACAGTTACAACTTCGTCTTTAGGATTTTCGGTTACCGAGCCTATTACTGATATGTTCAGGGCTTTGAACAAACGTTTCGGGGCATTCAAAAACGAGGGTGAATCATGGTTCCCGCCTGTTATGACTACGTGTTTGCACGATGTGGCAGAAAGACCTGCTAAAAAACTGTAATAAAGTTCTTGGGCTTGATTGGTCGGTAAAACAGTATCAAAAATATCGCCGGCTATAATTAAAACTTCGGCATTTTCCCTTATGATTGTTTCTTTAAACCAGGTTAAAAATGCTTCAAATTCGTCGTATCGCTTTTTGTCGTAGAGTGTTCGACCCAGGTGCCAGTCTGATGTGTGAAGTATCTTCATTTCGCCTCCGAATTTTTGCTTTATATAAATATAATAGTTTTAGACTCATTAATTAAGCGTTTCAACTATAATAAGGGGAAATTTAGGTTTTTATTCAAAAAAAATGAATAAAAATGCAAAATAAAAATTTGCCTAAAACAACAAAACCCGCTTTAAGCGGGTTAATATCGTTTAAAAAAATGAGCCGCGTTGGATTTGAACCAACGACCCCCTGATTAAAAGTCAGATGCTCTACCCCTGAGCTAGCAGCCCATACATATTCAAAATCACCGTATGGGCAATAATGAACAGAGCGAGAAACGGGACTTGAACCCGCGACATCCACCTTGGCAAGGTGGCGCTCTACCAACTGAGCTATTCTCGCGAATATTACGTCATCGGGGCGACTGGACTCGAACCAGCGGCCCTCTGGTCCCAAACCAGATGCGCTACCAACTGCGCTACGCCCCGCTGTTTGTGTCGCAAATCATATTTTGGGTCAGTTGAACCTCAAAACGGCCTCGCGTCGCAACAGAGGTGAGTATACCAAACTAGGGTTTTATTGTCAATAAAAAAATATTTTTATTTGAATTTCATAAAGGATATGAGCTTAAAGAGCGACTTAAAAGCCTTGTTTGTTTGCAATTCGAAAGTAAGTGGGAAAAATTTCAGTTTTCCCATTTGTTTTGAATATTCTATGATATTTTTTACTTCGCCGTCTTCGATGGGCAGATTAAAAACATCATCACGCATCTTAGCGGGAACATAAACGTTTATTATGAAAAGTCCTCTCCGGATCGAAAGCCAAAAAACGGTGTTTTCGTTTTTGCCGCCTCGTTTGCCTGTCCACTTATAGAGGCCTTTACCGAGCCATGATTTGCCGTCGGTATAATAGCGCCATGCTAATTGAATGTCGTGCTTTTTGAGTTCGTCAGTAAACTCGATAAAAGCGTTGTTTGCATCTCCAAGGGCTTTTGCAATAACATCGGCCGTTGGTTGAATTTCAGGGTCTCTAAGTAGTTGCTCTTTGTCTTTTTTCATCCCGCAAAAACCTCTTTGCCAAGTATATAGTCATGAAAAATTTTGATATAATTATTATTAAACTTTATAGGATACAAATCAATAGCCGGGAGTATTTATGTTCTATGAAACAGAGGATTTAAGAAACGCGACTTAAGAATCGGGCATAATGATAAAACTTACATTGGCGGCAATATCGGGTATGCAATCGATGAGCCGCACAGAGGACACCGCTATGCTGCAAAAGCCTGCGAATTAATGTTTAAACAGGCAAAAAAGCACAAAATGGATCACATCATCATTACCTGCGATCCCGATAACATTGCCTCAAGCAAAACCTGCAAACTGGCAGGCGGAAAATTCCTCGAAATAGCACCCATCCCCGAAGACAACGAAATGTACAATCCCGAAACCCCCGATAAGTGTACAAAAGTATATAAGGTATTACTGTAGGTTTCATGGGCTTTCCATTCGAACTCAAGAGCTGCTCTGGTATTTCTTTCATAGTATTCAATTAGCTGTGATTCATAAAATTAGAATAATATCAATTTAGATAACACTCAAAAATCAATTGTATGTCATCACTATACATGCTAATCTTGTCAAAGTGGAAGAGACAAGACTCTTGCTTGCTCTGTCGATGATGCCAAGGTCTTCGCGCCTAACTTTGTGTGCTCTGCTGTGAGGGCGCTGACCGCATGAAGTCTATGCACTGGCCCCAGAGTTCCCCATTTCCGGCAAGTGTGACATCGAAGAGATCGTTGACACGGTTGAGATAGCTCCACAATTGGAGAAAGCGCAGACGTTGATGGAATACGCAGGATGCTCACGTTAGACCGATAAAAAGTTAGGATACGCAGAATGTATACGATTAATAGAATTGCAGATTTAGTTGAATATCTTTATGATTTCAAAGAAAAAAATAAAAATCGTGATTCAGGGATATATTATCGTGGAGAATCTAAAAATTACGGATTAAGCTCAGGAACTCCAAGCATTGGACGAAACAATAAATTGAAAAATGAATATTATTATTTTCGCGAATGTGAGAGGCGTTTGCCGAATGAGTTTAGAGAATGCCGAACCACATTTGAACGCCTTGTAAAGATGCAACACTATATGATGCCAACACGATTGCTTGATATTTCACTTGATCCATTGTCCGCGCTATTTTTTTGTATCTATGATGATCCCAGAAGTAAAATTGACACTTCAGAAGAAGATGGGATACTACTAATTTATAAGATTCCAAAAGAAACGATAAAAAATCACCACTCTGATGCTGTAAGTATAATATCAAATATAGCCGTATACAAATTTGACGACCTAGATATATCTTTTCTTAATCCTGACTATGAAAACGATAGAAAGGCGTTTAACAATGCACCTTCAATTAAGTATCTATTACATGAAATTAGAGCAGAAAAATCGTATTTTCAACCATGGATTGATAAAAAAGATTTAGAGTCAGTATTTTGTGTCCATCCATTGCTTGATAACCCAAGAATAAGAATGCAACAAGGAGCATTTCTTCTCTTTGGTATAGATGGAAATCGAAATAAGCTTGCTTCGATAGATAAGTCAAAGATTATTTGTGAAAAATTATTGATTCCATCAAAAGCGAAGCAACGCCTGAGAGATGAATTATTAATGATGGGAAAAACAATAGACGTGATTTACCCAGATTGGGATGGAGTAACAGACTATTTGAATAGATTCTGTGAAATATAATAAAAAGGAGAAATTTAATGTGTGGAAACAGTGGAAACAGTGGGAACAGTGAAAAATATGAAATTGATTGCTATATAGAGTCAATTATGTCAGAAGGTGCTCGCATTAAGATCATCGTAAAAGGCGATAATGGTTATAGTCTTGAAAGAAATTCTGAAAAATCTGTGAGGTATAATTGTTTTTGGCCTAAAGAAAAATCCGAATCTGGTGAGGGTGCTAAATCGTCTAAACAAGAAAAATCCGAATCTGGTGAGGGTGCTAAATCGTTTAAACAAGAAAAACCCGAATGTGATGACGGTGTTAAATTGTTTAGACAAGATAAGCTGATAGAAATAAATGAAATAAACTACAAGATAGTTGAACTTTCGTATATTCATAGAAAAAAAATTAAACTTATTGTGACTGTAGCTAATAACGAGATAAAGATCATGTCAGTAAAAACGGTCTAACCAGCGATGTCGTTGCCATCCGGATGAATCTCATTTCAACTGCTTCTGGGGGAATTAACGCCCCATATCTAAATGTTAGATGCATACCTTCGGCGCATGAATAAAGGGAAAAATTGGTGTGTTAATACAGGAACATGTGTAAAAACAATTAATATTAGGAGTTTTACAATTATTAACGCGCATAAAATTTGAATGTATGGTTTTTTGCAACCTAATAAGTTCCACTTTTGCAAAAAGCCATTGCACGTAACATCTGGAAGTTTTTAATTTTTTATCAAAGCTCCTTTCAATCTTTTGCTATTTTAATAATTCTGCTATTGCAAATTTGCAAAGTTTATTTTGCAATAAATATTCAGGCATTTAATCTAGATCTGTCTTTCTTGATATGCAAAAAATATATCAATAGTAGGTTTAAGAAAATTCATGCTGTTGAGGGTACACTCTCTTTAAAGATGGATGACAGGTTGAAGCAAGTTAACCAAAAACGGCTTCGCCGAACCAGTCGCTAAACCGGACGCTGGTATAAGCGCGGTGTTTTTGATTGGGTCTATCAGTCCAGCGCAAGTTATCTCACCGTTAGATTTTTTCTTGAAAAAGAAGCTTATATACGGAAAGAAGCACCGCCAAAATGGCTCTCCAGTAAAAATGAGGAAACAGGAATCCCATAACTTGCAAAGGCATCTCAATTCGTATAATATTAGGATTGCTGGAAAGCAATCTGGATTTTTTTCTTGACATATTTCATTCAAAAAATGAGGGGAAGGATTTTATGGGTAGGCGCAATAGCGATCTAGATAAGAATTTAGCAGCGGCTCTAACAGGGGTTACATTTGTTACTCTGGCTATGGTTAAAACAATAGTCGATTCTGCAGTTTTGGGGATTCCAACTGAAAAGGCTATTTCAAATTTTCTTGAAAAGCAGTTTCCATATATTTCAGCTGCTCTGGCATCGGCGGGTGTCGCAGGGGGCGCATACCTTGGGGCAACAATTTGGGTCTCAAGCTTGGGATTTTGGCCCTCAATTGGGTATTCCCTCGGAATTGTTTCAATGCCCTTGTGGGCACCGGTGGCTGGAGCCCTTGCCGGAGTTATCGCTGTTGGGGGTGGGTTGTTTGGTGTTACGAAATATCTCCAATCAAACCGTGCAACCAAAGCATTGAGTGCCATTTATGGTATGTCCAAAATGGTATTGGGAAGAAATAATCTCACAATCCCAGAAGATGAATATATAAAAGAAGTTGTTTCTCAATTGGGAATGAAGAGTCATGAAGTTTCAGAAGAAATACAAAAAACAACCTACCTTGAGGCTATAACTATAGCTAATGAAATTTTCAGTGCTGAGCAAAAACGGGCCTTTATTAAAGCAATTTTCCCGATTGTATATACAGATGATGGTGTCTTTTCAGAACTTGAAAGAAATAATTTGAAGAAAGTGGTCCATGAACTAAAATTTGATGACAACATTGTTAAAGAAATTGAAAAAGAAACATTTGAAGAATGGGAGAAAACATGGGTTCAATACGAGGATATTTCAAAGTGTGCCAATTCAATTCTCTCCTTTGAATCAGAGAATCCAGACGCCTTTATTAAAGGAGTCTCGGAAAGCATGGAAAGATTACTGGCTTTTGACCCAAGAAATGAATCTGCTGAAAGAAGAAATTCTGTTTTAAAGTTGGTCGGGGCTATGACTGGGGTCTTTTTTGCTGAAAATCCCATTATTGATGCAACCATAGTTGGAGCTTATGCATTACTTAAAGGTTCATCAGAAACTGATGCTGATAACCTAAGGATTGAAAATGCATTTGATAAGTTTATTTCCCACAATGAGAATAGGATTGGCTCTAAGAAAGAAGCGATATTGAGACAGAAAAAAGTAGTTAATGATACATTACTCGAAACAAAGAAAAACAATAAATCTAACTAGACATTCGAGCGGATGGACGGGAAGTGCCTTTCAAGTGCCTTCAACAAGTGAGCTTATTGGCTCCTGCCGCTCAACGCTGGCGTTAGCGCACATATGCGGTATAAAGCAGTGTGAATGGATATTTTAGTTGGGAGGAACGACCCTTCGTTACCCTAGAGCAGATGGGCACGTGTGCTGTGAGTGGTAATATATATTCCAGGTTAGGGGGTGCGGATGTTTTTTTGGACATTGATCTTTTTATTGCAGCCTTATTAATTCTTTCTAACCAGCTCGGCCACTGATATGAAATGCCTCGGTCAGAGTGTAGAATTGGATATTCTCCGGGCTTCAATGTTGATATTGCATTGTCCAACATTGAACATACCATTTCAGTATTAGGAGTCGTTGATATGCTCCAGGAAACCGGTAAGCCATCAAAGCAATCGATTATTGGCGAAAGATAAATTTTCCCGGCAGGGATCGTAAACTCTGTAACGTCTGTAAGCCATTTCTCGTTTGGTCTCTCGGCTTTAAAATTTCTTTCAATTAAATTTATATTCGTTACATTGATTTCGCCTTTATAGGAATTGAATTTTTTTCTGGTTACTCCTTTTACAACAAGGCTGTCTTCCTTCATTATGCGCCTAATTACTTTTTCAGAAATTGTTTTGTAAAACTCTTTAACATCAAAATATACTCTCCGGTAGCCATAACAACCTCCGGATTCTTCAAATGATTTTTTGATATATTTACGTGCTTCCCAGTATTTATCAATGCTATTTAAGATGAATTCCTGATAGTAATAACTGCTCTTCGACATGTGGAATCCTGACAATAATTCCTTCAAATTGTATTTTTCTTTCAGGGCATCAATCAATATGCCTTTTTCTTTATTTGTCAGTGTATCAAGAGTGATGCCCCGGTCTTTTTTTATTATTTTAGCCGCCTGCTCAAGGATGTCTCTTTCGAGCTGTAACCTGTGAATTTCTTTCTTTAAGGCATCCCGTTGCTTTTTGAGACTTTCATTTTCTTCTTTAAGTTCTTCTGTCGTCGATGGCATTGAATCTTCTTTTGGTGGTTTTCTCAATGAATTTTCTCCGAGTAATTGTTTTCTCCAAATATATAAAGAACGTCGGTTTGTTCCATGTAATTTTGCAACTGTTTCTGCGGATTTTTGCTTTGTGCAAAGACTAATAACGGCTTTTTTCTTTTGAAACTGGGTAAAATGTTTGATTACTCTGCTTTTTCGAATTATATATTCTTGGGGTGCTATTTCTAATATCCACTGCCTAAGAATAGGTCTACAGGGATAGCCCAGCTCTTTGCATGCTCTGGCAATGCATTTATCATGTTCAAGATAATAGTTCACTGCAGCCAGCTTTTCTTCATAGGTATAACCAGTTTTTTGGGGTTCCAGAGAATTTTGGTTCTTATATTTTCTATACCAAGATTTTATTGTTTTTCGATCGATAGGACCAAATTCTCGTAGGACTGCGGCATAAGATAAATCATAGTAAATGTAAAGCTTTACAGCTTTTAATCTTTCCTCAACTGAATACATAAATCAGACTCCTTTATTAACTTAATAAGCTAATTAAAGTCCAAGATTTTATCCGCACCCCCATGCCGGAAGAGTGTTTTCCCAGTTTGTAGAGAAAAAAAACAATAATTATTTCTCCTTTGTGTTGATTCTGAATGATTTTCCATCCAGATTAAATATTCTGGCGTGATGTAAGAGCCTGTCGAGCATTGCTGTAGTCATAACTTCGTCTCCCATCATTTCAGCCCACTCATCGAATCCTTTGTTTGATGTTATTATCACAGACGCATTTTCATACAGCTCACTGATAAGATTAAAAAATAAGTTGGCTTCTCTCCTTTCTATTGGCGTATAGCCAATTTCATCAATAATTACCAAGTCAGACTTAAGAATTCTTTTGATTCTGAATCCTGCTGTTCTCTGGATTTCTGCATTTTTTAAAAGCTTGAGCAGGTTTGATATTCTTTCGAAACTTACGTTGTATCCTGATTCAATAGCCAGCATTCCAGTTGCTATTGCAAGATGAGTTTTTCCAAGACCGGGAGGACCAAAAAAGAGTAGATTTTCATGGTTATCAAGCCATCTTAAATCTTTTATTGAAGCGAGATCAATCTTTGAGAACCCTGTAACATTACCAATCTTATAATCAGAAAAAGTCTTCACTGACGGAAAATGTGCGGCTGACAAGCTTCTTTTAAGTTTTCTTGATGAACGCATTTCAAGCTCAGCTTTTAGTATTTCGAATAAAAACGAAGAATATGAAGCCGAGCTTTTTTCAGCATCAGAAATGATTTCATCAAGAGGTAACAGAACACCATTTAAGTGTAGTTCCTTTAGGAGCTCAACAGTTTCTGCGTGCTGCGTCATGCCTCCACCTCCTGAGTTGGATTTACAGGCACAAGTTCCTTATACATTGCAATTTGGCGTTTTGCGACATTAACACAACTGTATTCTTTGTTATTAAGCAATTTGTATTCAATTGTTCGAGGTTCTTGTGGCAGAAGATTGCCTTGTAAGAAATAGTTGTATGTGTCGTAAAGCTGAGTGATTGAAAAGGTTTTATTGATAAGACAATAATCTACAGCCTGTGAAAGCACATCTTCGCAAGGGTTTTGGAACTTTCTCTGAAACTCATTATATTGGTCGCTAAAGTAACGTTTGTATCTTTCATAATTTTCATCAATGAACTGGTTCCATTTCTGAAAACGGAACTGGCTCTTAAATTGCTCTCTCATTTCGCTACATTTAAGATTTTTAAGGGTTTTTTGTCTGATAAGATGTGTTTTGGTGGCTCCCGTTTTAAAGGTATAGACGGCTAGTTTTTCGTCTGTTTTTGTGTTAAAGATATGAACTTCGTTTGAAGTGATAAAAACTGAAACCTCAGGTTCACGAAATGTACCCGGCTAGCCAGGTTTTATGAAACCGCTTGGAAAGTGAGTCAATTTGTTTTAGAATAATCATTGAACGGAATAGACAGAGTTTCATCAAAGAAAGGTTCAATATTTGTATCGTGTGATATGCATATTACTATCTTGTCTTTGTTTTGGTTGAGTTTTATTATTTTTTCATATACTTCTCGTCTAAAATTTTCAGAAATATTTGAAGTTATCTCATCAAGCAGTATTAGTTCGGCATTATCATTATAAAGAATTCTTCCAACCGCAACTCTTCTTTTTTGTCCTCCCGATAACAAACCACCATTTTCACCGACAACATAATTTTCTTTATTTTCAAGCTCATTTATAAAATTTAGAAAAGAAACATTGTAATGATTTGCATCAGAATTATTGTTATTCAGAACAAGGTTAGCCTTCACAGTATCGTTAAAGAGAAAGGGTTCTTGTTCTATATAAAGAAGCTTTTTTCGATAATTTCTTAGATCAAACTGATCCAGATTTGTATCATTAACAAGTATTTTTCCTTGAGAAGGTTTGAGTAATCCAGCAATCAGAAAAAATATAGTGCTCTTTCCCGAACCGTTTTCCCCTTTTAACAGGTAATTTTTTCCCCTTCTGAACGTATAATTTAAATTTTCAAATACATATCCGTCTTTGTATGAAAAAGAGACATTGTTTAGTTCAACCTTGTCAATTTTTTCTATTTTTTTGGCATCCTGTTTATAGTCTTCTTCCTCAAGCTCCAGCATCTCATTCATTCTTGTAATTGCAACGGCAGCAGTTTGAAATCTCATGTTATATCTCAATAATCTACGTGTCGGGCCCACGATTTTTGAAGTTATACCGATAAACATCAGAAGTTCACCGGTAGTCATGCGACCTGCAGCAACTTCAAACCCTCCTACAAGCATTACAAGACCTGGACCGAACCAATTTATCACTCCGTCTAAACCTGAAAAAAAACATGACCATGTAAAAATGACTAATTTGGCCTTAAATATTTCAAATATTCTGCTCTTTGCAACTTTCAGTTTAACCTCAAAATATGTGGACAGCTTAAGGAGAGTGTTTCCAAGAATAGTTTCACTCAAAAGTTTTTGATAATCTGCTCTTCTTTCAAAATAATTCTTGTTTTTTTCAGGAAGTATTTTAGTGGTAGCCTTAAGATTGAGTATAAAAAAAGGTAGCATAAGCAGAGAAATCAGAGTTAATTTCCAGTTAATATAAAAAATAATAAAAATCGTTACAATTATGACGAGAATATCCCTTGTTAAATCTTTGTATACGAGAGAAAAAATGCCTGAAACTTTTTCAATATCATCATTGAATCTGCTTAAAATATACCCTGTTTCATTATTTTTTATAAAACTTATCTTAACCTTTAATAATTTATTGTAAAGTTCTTCCTTAGCGTGCATAACAACTTTTTCATCCATCAGCGCATAAAGATAATCCTGAAAATAATAAAGCAAATTGAATAATAGTGAAAAAAACAAGGATAGGAGAGTTACAGGAATCAAAAGGTTAAAGCTTTTAGAAATCAAGATTTCATCAACGATAAATTTCTGGATATAATAAGCAGGATATTCCATAACAACCGAGGCAAACAAAAAAACGAAACAAAGAAAGAAAAAAGTTTTGTCTTTCTTATCTATCCTCGGTTTCGTAAAGTTATAAAAATCCCTTAAAAACTCAAACATTGTTAATATAAGCAGTCTTTTGTAGGTATTCAATGATGATTCTATTTTGATAGTAAAGTTTTATGTTGCAATAGTGAACGAGCCGATGAGTGAAGTCGGAACTGAATGATTATTTTTTTGTTTGTTAACGGCCGGGTCTTACGAGCACCTAGGCCTTTTTTATTTGTCGCCTCCTTCCCAGATAATAATTTTCCGGCTACTATCATCCGGAGGAAGACGACGTCCTATAAGAAACATTCTTTCTAAGAGCAGAGCGGCATGCTCTGCTCTTAAAACATTTTTTAAAACAAGTTCTTCCAATAGCCAAAGAGTTCCTTTACAGTGAACTTTTTCAATTTGAGCTGCTTTTCGGAGTCTTCTATCACCTGAAAGCAAAACAGCCGTTTTCATTTTGCAAACCAACAAAAGTGCAGCATCATAAATTGTAATGCCATACTTAACAGCAGTTTGTTGCATATTTTCTAATACAAAGTCAGGTGTTTCCTGTATAACTATGCCAAAGCTTCTGATTTCATCCTGATTAGGAGTTTCCAAATCAGCTGCCATAATATCGATTGTGACAATTCTAAGTGGAAGCTTTAATAGTGCTGGGAGCGTATTTACTAGGTAAAAATCGAGTAGAGTTGTTGAATCAATATAGTAGCTTAAATGATTTTCAGGCATTTTGGTTCAATCGCTCCTCATGAAACGTTATAAGACTTTGACCTAATAATTCAGCAGCCTTCGTTTCAGAAATGATTGATTCCGCGTATGCACGCAAAACTAACTGTTTTAATCTACTCGGTTTTAATTCCTGAGGATAAGGAGTTCCCGGTTCTATAACAGACCAGTTACGTTGCCTTAAAATCGTATAAAATTTTTGTGTTAAAGCAGGAGAAATAATGCCTAAATCTTTTGCGCGATATACCCAGGCAGACATACTTAAACCATATTTGTGTTTAAGCAAATGTAATTCTTCCAAATTTAACCGACTTCTAACTTCCCCGAGTTCCTTTTTTACAACAACTTCTGGAACAAGAAAAGCTCCTGCAAATCGCATTGCTGGTTTTTCTCGCTGGCGTTTGTTCCCATCTTCTGGAGTTTTTAAAACCAAATGCCCCAACTCGTGGGCTAAATTAAAACGAAGGCGGTCACCAGGAAGATCTTCATTTGCCACAATACCGGGTCTATCACCAACCCAAAAAGTACAAGCATCAAAAGAATTTGCTGCTTTTATAAGATAAACTCGGATTCCATTTTCTTCAAGTAGTGCAACCATGCTTTCAATAGGCGCAAGGCCAAGCTTCCATTTTTCTCGTAGTTTTATGGCTTCCGTCTCAACCTCAGCTTCTTCGAAAATTTCAACTATATCTTTCTGAGAAATTGCTGTCTTGTTGGTTAAAGGGAAAAGAGCTTCAACCTGTTGATAACGTTCCAACCATTCTCTAATGGTTGCCATAATTGTGTTTTGTTCTTTTACATTAAGGGCATTCTTTTTTCGGAATTCTAAAGCAGTCAGAGCAGGTAATGCCGTCTGGCGGAAAAAATATTCGACTTTAACCTTTAACGCTCGCGCTAATTCTATAAGAACTGGAGATTTCGGCATAATCTCCCCTCGTTCGTAGTTCGAAAGCGTTTGCGCAGTTACCCCTATCTCGCTTGCTAAATCACGAAGAGAAAGCCCAAGATTAGCACGAGCTCCTTTTAGTCGTTCTCCAAATAGTTTTTTGCTATCCATGGTGCCCCTCCTTTTTTACAAAAATAACATTTTTTAGTGATTTTGTCAAATTTTTTGACAAAATCACTCGTTTTTATCAAGTTGTAAATTTCTATTAAAAATCATATAACATCACTTATCTAAAACCATTGTAGGCACTCGCTTTTGATCAACAATTTCATATATAGTCAGATTTGGATTAACATCAAAATTAATTGCTCTTCCTATTGTAACGGCTACAGATACTGGAACAGCAAGAAATAGATGTAATCGCTGAATTTGTTTATTAGTTTGTTCTAAATGCCCCAGAAATTTGCGAAAAAGATCATCAAAATTTTTCAATGAAGCTTGATTTCTTATCATGGTCGGCTAGTAAAGTCGGCGGAAATCGCAAACATCGACTACAAAGTTCTCAAATATTGGGTAAAATGAATAAAAAAGAAATTGGAGTTAAATATGGCAGACAAAATTTTTCGATTTTCTGTATATTTTATTGTTGCTTCTTTTGTTATGGGATTTATCCCTATTATTCCTTTTGCGGAGTTGATTAGTTTCCTAGGCGCTCCATTTTGTTTTTTGATTCAATTTATTATAGTTGTGAGGTCGTTTATAAAGGGTGAAGAAAACGCTAAGTATAAATTACTTGTTTTCATTTTTCTCTTTACTTTGGCTTTTTGTAAGATTTGGTTTCCTCATTATAATTTTCATGCTCACACCTTGTTCGAAGAACCCCATTTTCATTGAGAAGTTTATTCAACCTCAGCTTCTCCAAGTGTGTTATTAGATTTTTTACAATAATGTCAAAACAGACCGATGGTAAAAGGTTTTCTGAGTTCTTTATATAGGTAAAGTATTGAGTTATACTGTCTGTCATGAATCATTCAGGTATATGGTAAAATCACCTCAAGCAGTTGAACATTTATAGAAGTTATGGGCAATAGCTCCCCAGAATAGAGGAAGACAAAATGGAGAATAGAGATAAAATAAAAAAGAGCTCTGTGAAGATAACTCAATGAACCAATCTGAAATTATTCTCTACAGAACTGAAGACGGCTCGGTCAAAATAGATACTATCTTCCAAGACGAAACTATCTGGCTGACACAGAGTTCTATGGCAGAGCTTTTCGGTGTAAATGTTCCAGCTATATCCAAGCTCCTGAAAAATATTTATGAAGAAGGCGAATTGCAAAAAGAAGCCTGAAAGAGTATATCATCAAGGGTTTTGCCATGGATGATGAACGGCTCAAACAATCCGAACGGTGGGACTATTTTGATGAGTGGCTTGAACGGATTCGAGATATTCGAGCCTCTGAGAAGCGTTTCTATCAAAAAATCAGAGATATTTATGCTACCGCAATTGATTACGACAAAAATTTCGAAGCAGCAGAGCTTTTCTTTAAAAAAGTGCAAAATAAAATGCTCTGGGCAACAACCGGTAAAACCGCTGCCTATTTGTTGTCAGGTCTCTAACCGGCCCCAAAGTTCGCCGCCGTCAAAAATAGTCATATCATCTGAAATTCTCAGCATTTCAAGTTATAAAACTATATATTCTTGTTAACAAACTCATATCAATGCTACTATTAGTGGTCTGGTATAATTACTAGTTATGTGAAAATATAGAAAAGAGAACCGAATGGCACGAAGCTACTATAGTCAACCAATTGAAAATTTCATAAATGAAAATGAAAACTCTGTTCTCGGTAAATTGGTATCATCTTGTCACTACAATATTGAGGATCGCCAGAAATTCGCCTGGATTGAAGAAATAAAGATCCTAAAAGATCAATTGCAATTAATTCAAGGACATATCTGTTTTGAATTTTCTATCCCGCGTATGGGTAAGAGGGCAGATTGTGTTCTTATAATTGATTCAAAAATAATTGTTGTTGAGTTTAAGATAGGCTCATCTAGTTTTGACTCTCAAGCTTTAGAGCAAGTTTTAGATTATTCTCTTGATCTTAAAAACTTCCATGAGGGTAGCCATCAAAAGCCAATTATACCAATATTAATTGCTTCTGAAGCTTTTAGCACGCCTTGGAATCTAAGCTTCTTTGAAGATTTTGTTGCAACACCAATCAAATCTAATGGAAACAATTTAAAAGAGATTCTAACGAAACTATTTGAAACTTCATTTGATGCTGTTCCTATAATGGCTGCCGATTGGGAATGCTCTCAATATAAGCCAACTCCAACGATTATTGAAGCTGCCCAAGCTCTTTATAGAGGTCATAGGGTCGAGGAGATTTCTAGATCTGACGCTGGAGCGATAAATCTAAGTAAAACATCTCTTTCAATATCAAACATCATTCATCAATCAAGGCTTCATGGTAGAAAATCAATTTGCTTTTTAACTGGTGTACCCGGAGCTGGAAAAAACTCTAGCCGGTCTAAGCTTGGCGAATTCAAATCATAATGTTGAGAATTCTGAACATGCTGTTTTTCTATCTGGCAATGGGCCACTAGTTGATGTCTTAAGAGAAGCCCTTGCGAGAGATGATGTTGAATTAGCAAAAGAACGTGATGAAAAATTGAAGAAGAATGAAGCTCTCTCAAAAGCAAAAGCATTTATCCAAAATATTCATCACTTTAGAGATGATGGTATAGAAAATCCAGGAGCGCCAATTGAAAGGGTTGTTGTGTTTGATGAGGCACAAAGAGCCTGGAATAAAGAGCAAACAGCCAAATTTATGAAAGAAAAAAAAGGCAAAGCAAACTTTCAAATGTCAGAGCCAGAGTTTTTAATTAGTGTTATGGATCGACATGACAGTTGGGCTACGATTATTTGCTTGATTGGTGGGGGGCAAGAAATTAATACCGGAGAGGCTGGTTTGCCGGAATGGTATTACGCTTTAAAAGAAAGATTTTCGCACTGGCATGTTTTTGTGTCAAACAGACTCAGCGATCAAGAATATACTCGAGGGATACAACTCTTTGATGAAAAAGCCCTAAAGAATCTAGAATTTGTTCCTGAATTGCACTTAGGTGTATCAGTTCGATCTTTCAGGTCGGAAAATGTTTCAGCGCTTGTTAAAGCTATTCTGGACTGTGATTTAAATTCAGCAAAAGAATATTTTAAATCAGTAAGTGAAAATTATCCTATTTTTATGACTAGGGATTTAAACTTAGCAAAAAAATGGGTTGCAGAACAAAGCAGAGGTTCAGAAAGATATGGGCTTCTAGCGTCCTCAGGCGCAATTAGACTTAGAGCCTATGGTATCCACGTAAAAGCTGAGGCCGACCCAAAAGTATGGTTTCTAAATGATAAGAATGATATAAGATCATCATTTTACTTAGAGGATGTTGCAACCGAATTTATGATTCAAGGCCTTGAGTTAGACTGGACTTTAGTTGCTTGGGATGCTGACTTAAGATTTTCCGAAGGAAATTGGATATTAAAGGCCTTTAGAGGAACTTCCTGGCAAGATATAAATAGTCCTGATAGAAGGCTATACTTAATAAATGCCTATAGAGTTCTTTTGACAAGAGGTAGACAAGGAATGGTTATTTTTGTTCCGCCTGGCAACAAAGACGACCCAACCTGCCTGCCAGAATTTTATGATGGAACGTATAATTTTTTTAAAGAAATTGGATTTAAAGAAAATTTTGCATAACAAGTGCGTCGACGCGGAAAAATCGGCCGGATCACAGGTCTTGCTTATGCAACACCTGCGCCCGTCTGGCTATTTCCGGTCACGACTGGCGTTAGCCGGAGAGGAAACAATGCAAAGTTTATGGATGATGATATGAAACATACAATTATAGATAAAACGTCATGGAAACGAAAAGAATATTTTGAGCATTATACAACCTCAGTTCCATGTACATATAGTCTTACGAGCAAATTGGATATTACAAATCTCAGGAATCAAGATAAAAAATTATATCCGACAATGTTATATATGCTGACCAAAATAGTTAATCGCTATGAAGAGTTCAGAATGGCTTTAACCGAGAATGGCGATCTGATTCTGTATTCCAACATGGAACCGTGTTATACAGTGTTTCACGAGCAAACAGAGACGTTTTCCAATATTTGGACAGAATACTCGACAGATTATAAAACTTTTATCAAAAATTATGAAAACGATATTTTAAATTATGGAAATATTGAAAAGTTTATGGCAAAACCTAATGTGCCACAAAACAGTTTTACGGTTTCTATGCTGCCATGGACAATATTTGATGGTTTTAATTTGAATACTCCGGGTTTTGACTATTTGATACCTATTTTTACTATGGGAAAATTCTCTGAAATAAATGGAAAAGTTTATTTACCATTAGCTGTGCAGGTTCATCATGCTGTATGTGACGGATTTCACGTCTGTCGATTTATAAATGATGTACAAGCACAAATAAATGAAATGTAATTTTGCTTTCACCAAGAACTTTTGAAAACAAGCGTATCAAAAAATCCGAAATTCTAAGCATAAACTCATATCAATGCTACTATCAATGGTCTATATAATTACTGGTTAAGCCGAATTTTAAAAAACCAAAACAATCACTAAGATACATGGTATAATCAAAGTATGAGATTCAAAATTGAAAACTTCCAAAATGAAATAAAAGCTCTCTGCGAGCAATTGTCAGTGGCTAGATTGGATTTATTTGGTTCGGCAACAACTGACGAATTTAATGATGAAAGCGACCTAGACTTCATTGTTGATTTTCAGCCAAACCAATCAAGCCTTCTTGATAGATTTCTTTTACTGCAAAAGCATTTACAGAAACTCTTTAACCGAAAAATAGATCTTGTTATCGGAAAATCAATTCGAAATCCGTATCTTAAGTCATCAATAGAGAAAACCCGAAAAAATGTCTTCGCTTCATACAACTGAAAAGCTTTTATTTGACGTTCTTTCCGCGGCAAAGTCAATTCAGGAATTTACACGGGATTTTGATATGGACTCATTTCAGTCCAATGAATTGGTTCAAAGTGCTTGTGAACGCAAATTTGAGATTATTGGTGAAGCTCTTAATCGTCTTAAAAGATATTTTCCAGATGCTGCGGCAGAAATCCCGGAGATTGAGAAAATCGTTGGTTTCCGAAACATTATTGCTCACGGTTACGATATTGTTGACTCAGAGATGGTTTGGGAGACTATTCAATTATTCCTCCCAAAACTGATAGAGAATATTGAAAAAAAAATATCGGCTTAACAACCGCATAGACGCGGATAATAAGGCCGGATCAAGGTCTTGCATTTGCAAGTTCCGCGCCATCCAAAAAGCAGGTTAAAATAGCGTTAGAATTATTGAAGACAAAAATTAATATACGATGGCTGTAAATAGCAGCTTGTTGAACATGCATTAGCAAACTGGTAAAATCACCTCAAATACTTGATCATCATAGAAGTTATGGGCAATAGCTCGCCAGAATAGAGGAAGACAAAATGGAGAATAGAGATAAAATAAAAAAGAGCTCTGTGGAGATAACTCAATGAACCAATCTGAAATTATTCTCTACAGAACCGAAGACGGCTCGGTCAAAATAGATACTATCTTCCAAGACGAAACTATCTGGCTGACACAGAGTTCTATGGCAGAGCTTTTCGGTGTAAATGTTCCAGCTATATCCAAGCTCCTGAAAAATATTTATGAAGAAGGCGAATTGCAAAAAGAAGCCTGAAAGAGTATATCATCAAGGGTTTTGCCATGGATGATGAACGGCTCAAACAATCCGAACGGTGGGACTATTTTGATGAGTGGCTTGAACGGATTCGAGATATTCGAGCCTCTGAGAAGCGTTTCTATCAAAAAATCAGAGATATTTATGCTACCGCAATTGATTACGACAAAAATTTCGAAGCAGCAGAGCTTTTCTTTAAAAAAGTGCAAAATAAAATGCTCTGGGCAACAACCGGTAAAACCGCTGCCTATTTGTTGTCAGGTCTCTAACGGTCTCAAAGTTCGCCGCCGTCAAAAATTGTTATATCGTCTGAAATTCTCAGCATTTCAAGTCCCGTGCCAGTCAGGCGCTATATTTAAGATAAGTTGTGTGTGCACATAAACGCATAGGCAATGAATATGTTCAGGGAGTGCAAAAACTAAAAGAGCTTTGAGATTACAACAATTGAAAAAAAAAACTCAATCGACCTGATATGCAAAGTTCTCAAATATCGGGTAAAATGAATAAAAAAGAAATAGGAGTTAAATATGGCAGACAAAATTTTTCGATTTTCTGTATATTTTATAGTTGCTTCATTTGTTATGGGATTTATTCCTATTATTCCTTTTGCGGAGTTGATTAGTTTCCTAGGCGCTCCATTTTGTTTTTTGATTCAATTTATTATAGTTGTGAGGTCGTTTATAAAGGGTGAAGAAAACGCTAAGTATAAATTACTTGTTTTCATTTTTCTCTTTACTTTGGCTTTTTGTAAGATTTGGTTTCCTCATTATAATTTTCATGCTCACACCTTGTTCGAA
>MWDD01000046.1 GCA_002070375.1 bacterium ADurb.Bin157
TAGATTAAATATTATAAAAAACACCATAGGTTACGAAAATGAAACGGCCCTTAATACACTTTTTGATATAGAAAAAGAAACATTTAGCTCTTATAAACCCCGGCTTGAAACGGAAAAAGACGGGCAAAGCTTTTTATTCTCAGAGGTTAGCGTTCTTGCTCTTTATCCCGTGTTAAAGAAAAGCATTAAGGCTCCAAAAAGCGATCTGCTATTTTATAGAGTATCTGTCATTGCCAATTACAGAGAAATAATTGTTGACGAGTTTGATGAGCTCGTGCTTGCAAGGGCATTAGGCGAACGCTTGACTACGATCTTGAAGTCAAAATTAAAAATGTCGGTAACCGAAAGCGACAGCTTTAAAAAAATAAGCGAGTCTGACTGGAGCTCTGAAAGAGAATGGAACAAGCTCAATATATCATACTGCGATTATATATTTAAAAATGCCGAAAAACCTCGCGTTGAAAATTTCAAAGATGTTAATTATACAAAAATCACAGAAGACGGGTTTGAGACTTCGGTTATAAAATTTAAAGCCCCTTACGTATTCAGCGGGAATTTTCCTTATCTTGACATATTGGGCGTTTCGATCATTTTAGGCACGCTTTTGAGTGGCTTTATTTTAACCTCTCAGTCTATCGTTAAATTTCTTGACAAAATTTCAATCTTAATGCCGGTGAAGCATTTTGTTTTTTTTATTTCGGTTATGTGTCTCTTTTTACTTATTTATGCAACTTTGGCGTATATTTTCAGAATTGAAAATGAGATTAAAGTTAACGAAAAAACTTTTGTCTTTACTCAAACTACCAAATTTGGTAAAGAAGATTTTATAATGCCCGTCGACTCCATTGAAGAAATAATTACAGACTCAGGAAAAAACGAAATATTTTTTCATCGGTACAAACGCATGCATTTAATCAGCGATGCCAGGATTCTAACCTTTTTTATTGATCAAAGCAGATTTAATGTTCTAAAAAAACTGATTGACCTCGCCATGTTTGAAGCGGGCGAAAAACATATTTCAAACCCCCTTTAACAGTTTTTGCGCGACCCTCTAAGCAGGGGGTTGCGGTTTCGTTTTATATTTGCTATAATTTTAGAATCATATTGAAGGAGATGTACCCTAATGAAAAAAAGTATTTTGGCTGTATGTTTTGCGGCCGCCGGTGTTCTTCTGTCCACCTCTTCCTTAATGGCAGCCGAACCGGTTTCTCGCTATATTGTTCGTTTTGAAAGTGAACAAATAAAAGCTAAGAATCCATCGCATGAAGATGTCGTAAAACATTTGCAGGCTAAATTGAAAAAGAATATGGCTTTGGTCGAAAAAAAGATTAAGCCTGTTAAAAGTGCGCGAATTACACCTCTTTGGATAGCCAACGCTTTTGCAATAACCGCTAACGAAAAAGATATCAAGACCATTTCTGAACTTCCCAATGTTGCGGAAGTAAAAAAAGCCGAATACAATATTTTCATTGAAAAAGATATTAACAAGAAAAAAGTGAAACCCACAGAAGATGTGCAGTGGAGTGTTAAAAAAGTCAGAGCCGACGAAGTTTGGCAAACTTTTAAAATTGATGGTCGCGGTGTTGTTGTCGGTGTTCTTGATACCGGTATCGACGGTGAACACGAAGCTTTTAAAGATAAAATTCTTGCATTCAGAGACTTTACAGCAGATAATTCTCAAGCCCCCGTCGATAAACAAGGGCATGGCACACATGTTAGCGGATCTATTGCCGGTTTGGGCGGTGTCGGTGTTGCTCCGGGCGCAAATTTAATAGTGGCAAGAGTCTTCGACAGCAAAGGCGGAACCACAACCGACGTTCTTCTGAACGCAATGCAATGGATGCTCGACCCCGACGGAAATCCCGAAACCAATGATGCGCCGCGTCTTGTGAACAACTCTTGGGGTTCAGATAATTCAACAAACAGAACTTTCTGGGTAGCGGTAGAAAACTGGGTAACTGCAGGAATCCTTCCCGTATTTGCCGCAGGCAATAACGGTATGTGGGGCGGAAAAGTCGGAACTCCCGCAGGTTTCCCCCATTCTTGGGCAGTAGCAGCTACCACCAAAACCGACACTTTAGCTTATTTTAGCAGCCAAGGCCCCGTAGCCTGGGACGGCGAAACGCTCATGAAACCCGATATCTCTGCCCCCGGAGCAGACATCATATCTTGCGCTATCGGCGGCGGTTATGTAAGCAACAGCGGAACTTCCATGGCTTGTCCTCATATGGCAGGTGTGGCCGCGTTGATGTATCAAGCTGATCCTACTCTCACAATCGAACAAGTCAGAGGATTGGCCGAAGATTTGTCAACAGACCTCGGCACAGCCGGAAAAGACGGTAAATTCGGTTCGGGTCTTGTAGATGCATATAAAATTATTGAAAAAATAATGCAAAATTCAAATTTGACCAAAGCCTTTGCTGCTTATGAAGCTTCATTAGCAACCGAAAAAGCGCTTATCGGCGTAACTGCGGCAACTCCTCTTTCAGCTCCTTTGGCAGCTTCAATTATCGAACGTGCTTACGATCTTGACGAGGGGCAGTTCAGAGCCCTCACAATAGATGTTCAAGAAAACTGCGGCGAATCGGCTCAAGCTCTTTTAAACGATGTAAAAGCGGCCAGAACAGCAAACAGCATACATAAGTAAGATATTACACAAAAACTGTGCAGTTTAACTGCACAGTTTTTTTTTATCTTGTTTGAGCGAGCAAAAAATAGTAAACTTAACAGTATTGTTTTAAATGACCTAATTTTGAGCAACTAAGGTCAATTTATTGAAGCTGATTTTATAAAAGCTTTAATCAGGTAAGAATAATAAAGTTCTGGAGGATCGGTTTTGAAAAAACTGCTTTTGTCTGTTTTAATTGTTTTATTTGTCGTTATTCTTTTTACACCCGCCCGAGCTGATTCCAATGCCGGCTTAGGCGCCGAATCTCCGCGAGATGTTGTTAAAATATTCATGAATGTTATGGCTGAAGTTCAGGGCGGTAATACCTCTAACATTCAAAAGGCTTTAAATTTATTAGACCTAGAAAAAATTCCTGAAGCCGAAAGAAGTATTTTGGCACCCGATATTGCTTTGGGACTCTTTAAAGTTCTCAATAGCTTTACATTCAGAATTGACAGTTTGCCCACTGATGCAAAATCTAAAGTGTTAGTGCTGCCAATCGGGAAAACCCAGGGAATAGAAATAGCTGTTTGCAGGCTTATAAGCGGAAAGTGGCAATTTGACCATGACAAGACGATAAAAAATATCGAAAATTACATCGAAATTATCGATAAAGCCGCAGAATCAAAGATCGAAGATACTACAATAGACTCCGTCTTCTTTTCTCCGCGAGAAACTATGCGGCTCTTTTTCTTGGCAATGAATGCGGAAAAAAACAGCAGAATAGGCGAAGCTGTGGCAACGTTAGATTTGAGTATGTTTGAAAAGGCCGTGCGTTTTGAAATAGGCAAAGAGCGCGCCGCAATGCTTAAGGCTGTGTTAGACAGATATAAATATATTGAATTGGTAGAGCTTCCAAATGAAAGCCAGGGTGCCCCCGTTGTTATTTTGACACACAGCGCCGGCAGAATAGTGTTAGAAAAAGTTAAGAATCCCGAATCGACAATAGAGTCCTGGAAGTTTTCGGCACAAACAATCAGAGACTTGCCCGCTCTTTATGATGCTTTTAAAGATTTGCCTCTGATAGAAGGAGTTATTGCTTCTTCGGATGTGCCTCTTTCTGTAAAAATCAGAGATTACATGCGAAAGAATTTTCCGGGGTTAATGCGTAAAAGCTTTATTCTTGAAAACTGGCAGTGGCTGGGTATCTTTTTCGTGGCGTTTTTGGGTCTGGCCTTTGGAAAAGTACTGATTAAGGTCTTAGGAAATGCTATAAGCATCTTGTTTAAGCGTGAAAAGGTTCTTATAGACATTGAGGCTCATAATAAGTTTTTGTCTCCTATCAGCGTTTGCTCTGTAACCTTTTTTTGGTGGCTGGGGCTTTCATTGCTTGGATTGCCGCCTGAAATAAGACTGATTCTTTTGGTGAGTGTTAAGATTGTCTCAGCGGTAGCGGCTGTTTGGGCCGGTTACAGGCTGGTGGATCTTGTGGGTAATCTTCTTATGGGTAAGGCCGCAAAAACAGAAAATAAATATGACGATTTGCTGGCACCTCTTATAACAAGAGCTTTAAAGGCCATGGTAGTGGTTTTTGGCTTAGTTTTTATTGCAGATATTTTTTCGATAGATATTGATAAAATTCTTGCCG
The DNA here is from genome assembly GCA_002070375.1 of bacterium ADurb.Bin157. Taxonomy (GTDB): domain Bacteria; phylum Muiribacteriota; class Ozemobacteria; order Ozemobacterales; family Ozemobacteraceae; genus MWDD01. Next base: position 4,257 of record MWDD01000046.1, read on the forward strand.
GGCTTGGGCTTGGCGGTCTTGCTTTTGCTTTGGCCGCAAAAGATACCATATCGAATCTTTTCGGTTCTTTGACCATTTTAATAGACAGACCTTTTCAAATCGGAGACTGGGTAACAATTGGCAAAGCCGACGGAACGGTTGAATCTGTAGGAGTCAGAAGCACACGTATCAGAACCTTTTATGACTCAGTGATTACTATACCTAATTCCGAATTGATTAATGCTCAAATAGATAACTATGGGGCAAGAAATTACAGAAGAATTACCGCTACCGTCAGAATTGCGTATACTACGCCGCCCGAAAAAATAGACAGCTTTTGCGAAGGTATACGCGAGATTATTCGAAGACAGCCTAATACAAGAAAAGATTTTTTTATTATCAATCTGAATGAATTTAATGAATCATCTTTGGGTATTATGATTTATTGTTTTGTTAAAACTCCTAACTGGGTAATGGAATTAGATGCAAAACACCGCTTGTTTGCAGACATAATCAAATTGGCTTCTCTTCTTAAAATCGAGTTTGCGTTTCCCACAAGAAGCGTTTTTATGCAAGAAACAGAGCCGATAAACCATGACAACGTGCCTTTGAGCGAACAAGAGGCTATAGAGTTGGGGCGAAAAATAGCGGCAGACATCGTGCCCGATATTTCGCGAAGTAAGTAAAAGTTCTCGCGGCATATGTGCTTTTTGTGCCATATGCCGCACGACATAACGGAGGTTTAAGTGAATTTATTAAAAAAAAGAATAGGGCACACGGTGCTTTATAAAACAAAAAAATTTGGTGAGAGTATCGGAACAAAATCACTGTATTTAAAAATGGAAGGCCTTAATCCTACGGGGCATATACACGATCGCTTGACTTACTTTTTGGTTAAAGAAGCTGTTCAATTAAATTTTGATACATTAACAGTTGCATCTTTAGGCCCTCTGGGGCAGTCTCTTGCGTATATGGCGGGAATGTTTAATATAAATTGTAAAATCGTCATGCCGATCGGCTCTTTGAAGGAAAAAAAAAGATTTTGGGTTAATGCGCCCTGGGTTGAAATTATTGAGTATGGAAGCTGTTATTATGATGCACTTAATCACAGTCAAGCTTTGGCATCACAAAATGATTGGTATGACGCTAATGCCGGGTGCACCAACTCTTGTATAAGCGATTCCGTTTATTCAGAGATTGCAGAAGAAATTACTAAAAAGTTGGGTAATAACCCTGACAATGTTTTCTGTTTTTTGAGTGACGGTGCGGTTATAAGTGCTTTGCATCTGGGCTTCAGAGAGTTGTGGAGGCGTGATCTTATTCAGCGTATTCCACGGATTTTTGTTGCCTGTGCGGGCACCGATAATGAAGTCTATAAAGCCTTTTTAGAAAATCGTAAGGTGTGTGAAACAGGAGTCGTTTTTAACAGATATAAGGGATTGCATGATAACGATATAGAATATAATATTTATGCTCCTCAAAATGTGTTGAATGCGATATTTGATTCGGGCGGTTCAATAATCCCCGTGACGCATGATGAAATCAGAAAGTTTCAAAAATTAGCTAAGCAAACTGAGAATTTGAAAGTTTCATTTAGAGGTGCGGCGGCTTTGTCGGCATGTGAGAGACTGATTTCGGGCGGAAATGTAGGCTACGATGAGACGAATGTAGTAATACTCGAAAAAGGGAAAAATGATCTCATTATAAGAGCCTTAGATAAAGATGAATTTGATGATATTTCTGAATTGGCAGAAAAAGTTGAGCAATATCTCGGTAAATACGGCGATGACAGAGAAAGTGTGACAGAAGCTATTAATGCGGCGTTTGATACGGGCATCGTTTTGGGAGCTTTTATAAACAGTAAGCTGCGCGGGCTTGCGGTTTTAATTAGGATGCCCGTTAAGAAAGTCTTGCCCGAATTTCATTTGGTCTATATCGGCGCCGATATTTCAGCCGGTTCGAGAGGTATCGGAACTCGAATAATGGATGAAATCAGACGTTTAACGGGCGGTAGTTTTTCATTACATGTTGATTTAACAAACAACAAAGCTATGAGGCTTTATGAAAAAATGGGTTTGAAAAAATCATATTTACGAATGATTGCAAGTTGAAAAGCTGTTTTTAATGAATAACTATTACTTACCGTTCGCGAAGCCGTTAATTTACGGAAAAATAATAAAAAGGTATAAGCGCTTTTTGGCTGATGTAATGCTTGATACGGGCGAGGTAGTTGTGGCCCACGTCGCGAACAGCGGGAGCATGAAAACATGCTGGGAAAAAAATGCCAATGTTGTTATGACCGCTTTGCCCGACGATGGCAAGCGCAAATTGCTGTATTCTTTGCAGGCGGTTGAAATGCCCGAAGGCAGGGTGATGGTAAATACAATGCTTCCGAATAAGGCGGTTGAGGGGGCTGTTGCAAATAATGCCGTTTTGTCTTTAATGGGTTATGAGTTTTTGCAAACTGAGGTTAAATGCGCGGTGGGAAGCCGATTTGACCTTTGTTTGTATAATAAAGAACATGTTGAAAAATACGAAGGTGTCGGTTTTAATCTTAAACGAAGCGTTAAGATCGATAACGGCGATTTAAAAACGCAAAGCGCACCGACAATCGTTGAAATTAAAAACGCAACGATGTTGCAGAACGGCAGCGCTGTGATTTTCCCGGATGCGGTAACAGAAAGAGGGCAGAAGCACTTGCAGCACTTGCTTGAGATGCACAAGGCGGGGTGGAATGCGGTGATTTTATTTTTTGCAGGCAGAAACGGAATTGAGAGGGTACGCCCGGCAGAAGATATTGACCCGAAATACGCGCAAATGTTACGAAAAGTTGTGGCCGAAGGAGTTCGGGCAATGGCTTTGAAAACAGAGATAACGCGCCAAGGAATATGGGTTTTAAATGAGATTAAAGTTGAGATTTGATTTGCTATTGTTTGACGGTTTGGGTAGAATAAGCCCAATAGGGCTTTGCCTTTTTAACTGACAGAAAAGTAATATATAAGAGGAGTTAAACAAATGGATGAGAAGAAAAAATTGACGACTGCCGCCGGGGCTCCGGTAGCTGATAACCAGAACGTGATGACAGCGGGACCCCGCGGCCCGGTTCTTTTGCAAGATGTTTGGTATCTTGAAAAGCTTGCGCATTTTGACAGAGAAGTAATCCCCGAAAGACGAATGCACGCCAAAGGCGCCGGTGCATACGGAACTTTTACAGTTACAAACGATATTAAAAAATACACAAAAGCAAAGATTTTTTCTGAAATTGGCAAACAAACAGAAATGTTTGTCAGATTTTCTACGGTAGCCGGTGAACGCGGCGCAGCGGACGCGGAACGTGATATTCGCGGTTTTGCCATGAAGTTTTATACCGAAGAGGGAAACTGGGATCTGGTAGGCAATAATACGCCTGTTTTCTTTTTGAGAGATCCCTTGAAGTTTCCTGACCTGAATCATGCCGTTAAAAGAGACCCAAGGACCGGGATGAGAAGTGCCAAAAACAATTGGGATTTTTGGACATCATTGCCCGAAGCTTTGCACCAAGTTACCATAACCATGAGTGATCGCGGTATACCCCGCTCATTCAGGCATATGCATGGCTTTGGCAGTCACGCTTACAGCTTTATTAATGAAGATAATCAGAGAGTTTGGGTGAAGTTCCATTTGGTTTGCCAACAAGGTATACAAAATTTGACCGACGCGGACGCTGAAGCTGTTGTGGCCAAGGATCGCGAAAGTAATCAAAGAGATTTGTTTGAGGCTATTGAAAGAAAAGAATTCCCCCGTTGGAACATGTTTATACAGGTTATGACCGAAGAACAGGCTCTTAAGATGCCTTATAACCCCTTTGATTTGACTAAAGTCTGGTATCATAGCGAATACCCGCTTATCGAAGTCGGTTATTTTGAACTTAACAGGAATCCCGAAAACTTCTTTGCTGAAGTTGAACAGGCTGCTTTTAATCCGGCAAGCATAGTGCCCGGCATAGGTTTTTCACCTGATAAAATGCTGCAAGGGCGACTTTTCTCTTACGGCGACGCTCAAAGGTATAGACTTGGTGTTAACCATCATTTGATTCCTGTTAATGCCCCCAAATGCCCGTTCCATAGCTACCATCGTGACGGCATGATGCGCACTGACGGCAACAAAGGTGCCGCACTTGCTTATGAGCCAAACAGCTACGGCGAATGGAAAGAACAACCTGAGCACAAAGAACCCCGTCTTGCTTTGCAAGGGGAAGCCTATAACTGGGATTTCAGAGAAGACGACAGCGACTATTACACTCAGCCGGGTAAATTGTTCAGGCTAATGACTGCGGCTGAACAGCAGAGATTGTTTGAAAATACCGCAAGAGCAATGGGCGATGCACCCGATGAAATCAAATATCGCCATATCTCTAATTGCAAAAAGGCAGACCCCGCATATGGGGCCGGTGTTGCCAAGGCTCTCGGTTTGGAATGTAAAGACTGAGCAAAAGACATTTAAAGCAAAAAGGGGCGGCGATAAGCCTTCTCTTTTTGCTTTTTTCATTTTAATAAAAGGTAGGCGTAAGGCAAAAAAGTTGAATTATATCGAAGAAATTAAAAATTACTTCCCTGCAGACGAACAAGAACAGGCCGACAAAGAGACCATTTTAAAATATATTTCATTATTCAGCGACAATATACTGACACGAGAAAACATTTTTGCTCATATTACCGGTTCGGCGATTATTTTAAACAAAACTGCCGATAAAACTCTCATGGTTTACCATAATATTTATAAATCATGGTCTTGGACAGGCGGGCACGCCGACGGCGCAAAAGATGTTTTTACTTTGGCCGCTCAAGAAGCAAAAGAAGAAACCGGAATAAAAAATATTGCCCCGTTAAATGACGGGCGACTTGCATCGATTGATGTGTTGCCCGTTTGGGGACACTTTAAGAAAAACAAATATGTCTCTTCACATTTACACTTGTCTTTGGCTTATTTGTTTGAAGCTGATGACTCAGAGGTGCTGAGCGCTAAGTTAGACGAAAACAGCGGTGTAAAATGGATAAAAATAGACGAAATTACACAATATGTCAGCGAACCCGACATGCTGCCGGTTTATAAAAAGCTCTTTAACAGAGCCGGTAAAAGTGTTTTATCAGCGAAATAAAAATATTACGGAGAAATAAATTGCAAAACTTCATGAATTATATCGAAAACGACGTTGTCATATTTGACGGCGCCATGGGCACGCGCCTTTACGAGAAAGGCGTTTATATAAACAGAGTTTACGATGAGCTGAATCTTTCTCAGTCGGCTTTGATTAAAGAGGTGCACCAAGAATATCTCGATGCGGGCGCTATGGTATTAGAAACAAACACTTTCGGAGCAAATCGCTTTAAGCTTGAGCCGCACGGGCTGGCCGAAAAACTTGAGGTTATAAATTTTCAGGCGGCAAAATTGGCGCGAGAAGTGGCGGGTGATAAGGCATGGGTTGCCGGGGCAATTGGCCCGTTGGGCATAAGAATCGAACCTTGGGGCAAGACTTCGGTGCAAGAGGCGGAAGATGCTTTTTATGAGCAGGCTAAGGGGCTTTTGGCGGGTGGAGTAGATTTGTTTATATTAGAAACTTTTTTTGATCTGAACGAAATGCATCAGGCAATAAAAGCTGTGCGAAGGTTGACAGACAAGCCGATTATAGCCTCTATGACAATAAACGAAGACGGGAACGCTTTATACGGAACAAGCGTCGATGTTTTTACCGCTAAGCTTGATGAATGGGGAGCCGATGTAATAGGCTTAAATTGCTCGGTTGGCCCGAAAACAATGTTCGATGCAATCGAAAAAATGCACGGCATAACTTCAAAACCTTTGATTGCGCAGCCTAACGCGGGTTTGCCGAAGGTTGTAGACGGGCGTATGATTTATTTATGTAATCCCGAATATTTTGGGGAATATGCCAGACGCTTTATTCAGCTCGGTGTGAGAGCTGTGGGCGGCTGTTGCGGCACTACTCCGGAACACATAAAATGGGTCGCCAACGCAGTAAGGTCACTTACACCGGGGGGCAAGAAGGCTATTTCCCAAATACTGAAATCAGATGTGAAGACAGAAAGTGAAGTCACTTTGATTTCTCAAAAAGATAAATCGGCTTTTGGCGAAAAGTTGGCGGCAAAAAAGTTTATTGTGACCGCAGAATTAACGCCGCCGAAGGGATGCGATGCCGATTCGGTGATTGTGAAGGCGCAGCAGCTTAAAGATATCGGAATTGATGCCATAAATATTCCTGATGGCCCGAGAGCGTCTGCAAGATTGAGCCCGCTGGCTCTGGCGCTTTTAATAGAAAAAAAAGTGGGAATCGAGACAATTTTGCATTATTGCTGCCGCGACAGAAATATTTTAGGTATACAATCTGACTTGCTCGGGGCTTACGCGCTGGGTTTAAGAAATATTCTCGCTATAACGGGCGACCCGCCGAAGGTTGGCAATTACCCGCAGGCTACGGCGGTTTTCGATATAGATTCGATTGGGTTGGTCAACATTGTTAACCGCTTGAATCACGGGCGCGATCTCGGCAATAACCCGATAGGGCGGCCGACGGGCTTTGTGTGCGGTGTGGGGGCGAACCCGGGGGCGATAGATCAGGATCTTGAGGTGCGCAGGTTTGAGTGGAAAGTTGATGCGGGGGCCGAATATGCGATCACGCAGCCGGTGTTTGACGTCGACTTGTTAGAAAGGTTCTTAGAAAAGATAAAGCACGTGAGAATACCGATCTTTGCCGGCATTTGGCCGCTGACGGGGCTTAAAAATGCCGAGTTTATGAACAATGAGGTGCCGGGGGCAGCTGTCCCCGAGGAGATAATGGAGCGCCTGCGCAAGGCTAATAGTATCGAAGCGCAGCGGGAAGAAGGTATAATGATTGCACGTGAAGCTCTTGAGAGAGTTAAAAAACTTGTTGATGGGGTGCAGTTGAGCGTGCCCTTCGGTCGTGTCGAAAATATTGTCAAAATAATTGATGTTTTGGGACTGTGACGGAGAAACGAATGAAATCAACATCTGTTGAGCTTTTTGAAAATTTGGTGAAAAACGAAGTTTTGATCTATGACGGTGCGATGGGGACAAACCTCATCGCGTTAGAGCTCAAAAACGAAGACTATGGGGGCAAAAAAGGGTGCAGCGAGGCGCTGAATCTGTTTTGTCCGCAAGCGGTTAAGTCGGTGCACAAGTCGTTTGTTGAAGCAGGTTGTCGGGTTATCGAAACTAATACGTTTGGTGCAACTAAAATTACGCTGCAAGAATACGGGCTCGAAGACAGGGTTCGCGAAATAAACCTGGCGGCAGTGCGTATCGCAAAAGAAGCTATTGCGGAGTGCGGCGCAGGTAAAGAAAACAAGCCTAAGGTGCTTGTGGCGGGTTCTGTTGGCCCAACTTCGTTGCTGCCATCGCTGGATAAAACAGATTTTGATTACATGGTCGGGGCTTATATTGAACAGTTCGAGGCGCTGACAGATGCGGGAATCGATATCCTGCAAATTGAAACATGCCAGGATTTGCTGCAGATTAAATCAGCGCTTTTTGCTGCGCAAAAGGTGTTTGAAAACAAGAAAAAAAGATGTGCCGTTGTGGTTTCGGTAACCCCCGAGGCGAACGGCAAAATTTTGGTGGGTTCTGATTTAGGTGCGGTTGCGGCGGTGTTAGAACCGTATGATTTTATAGATGCTTTGGGTATAAACTGCTCGACGGGGCCCCTCGAAATGGTGCGTCACGTTTTAAAGTTGGCCGAAATTTGGAAAAAACCTTTAAGCGTGATGCCAAACGCCGGTTTGCCCGAAAATGTCAACGGCAAACCGTTTTATAGAATGACTCCCGATGAATTCGCCGAGTTTCAGGTAAAGTTTGTTAAAGAAATGGGCGTGAACATTGTGGGGGGGTGCTGCGGCACAACGCCCGCGCATATGAGGCGGGTAGTCGAATTGTTGAAAGATGTTAAGCCGATGAAAAGGTCGGTTGAAGATAAGACGCGCGTTGCGGGGTTATTTGGGGCTGTCGATTTAAAACAGGAACCCGCGCCGACATTAATTGGCGAAAGAACAAATGCAATCGGGGACAAAAAATTTAAAGAATTATTGCAGCGCGAAGACTTTGAGGGAATGGTTAAAATGGGAAAAGAGCAGGCTAAAGGCGGTGCGCATATGATCGACCTTTGCGTTGCTTACGCGGGCCGCAATGAAGTTGCGGATATGCAAAAGCTTGCGAAAATGTTCGCTTTGCAGGTTAATTTGCCGCTGGTTATAGATTCTACAAATTTTGAAGCTGTTAAAGCTGCATTGAGATTGCACGGCGGCAGATGTGTCGTTAATTCGGTTAACTTAGAGAAGGGAGAAGCGAGGCTGAAAGAGATTGCACAAGAGGCACATCGTTTTGGCGCTTCCCTGATATGTCTGACAATAGATGAAAGCGGAATGGCGAAAACAGCCGCGAAAAAACTGGAGATTGCGCTGCGAATGCGCGATATTTTGTGCAAAGAAATCGGATTCAGAGAGAAAGATTTGATTTTCGACCCGCTTACTTTTACTGTGGCAAGCGGCGATGAGGCACTTCGGGGGGCGGCGGCAGAGACTTTGGCGGCGATTAAGCTGATAGCTGAGGCTATGCCTGATGCAAATACGGTTTTGGGGGTGAGCAATGTTTCGTTTGGGTTAAAAGAGGAACCGCGCGAAATTTTGAATAGCGTTTTTTTGGCCGAGGCTGTTAAGAACGGTTTGAGCTGCGCTATTGTGAATCCGTCGCGAATAATGCCGATGTTTTCTGTTGCGGACGAAAAAAGAGATGCGGCTCTTGATTTAATATTTAATAAAAAGGGTGACGGCTCTGATTTGAGGGCTTATATCGGTACGTTTCAGGGGCAGAAAAATGCGCGGGGCGCCGGAAAAAATGATGCAAAGTTGTCAGTTAAAGAGAGATTGAAAGAGAAAGTTATTGACGGAGACAGCTCTGAACTTGAAGAATTGCTGCAAGAGGTGCTTAAGATTGCCTCTCCGAAAGACATAGTCAATGACCTGCTCTTGCCGGCGATGAAGCAGGTGGGAGATTATTTTGCGATAGGAGAAACACAGCTGCCCTTTGTGTTGCAGTCGGCAGAAGTTATGAAAAAGGCTATTGATCTGCTTAAGCCAATGATGCCTAAGACAGAGGGAAACAACGCGAAAAAGTTTGTTCTGGCGACGGTGGCGGGAGATGTGCACGACATAGGCAAAAACCTTGTTAACATTATGCTGGCGAATAATGGGTTTGATGTGATTGATTTGGGAATCAGAGTTGATATTGACACCATGATTGAAGCTGCAAAACAACATGGCTCGCAGTTTATCGGTATGAGCGGTCTGCTGGTTTGTTCGACGGCGATTATGAAAGAAAACTTAGAAGAGCTCAACAGAAGAAATTTCTTGCCCGATGTGGTGGTGGGCGGAGCAGCGTTAACGGCGGATTTTGTCGATAATGAACTGCGAAAGTGCTATAAGGGAAGAGTGTTTTACGCCCCCGATGCAGTTGAGGCTGTAAACGTTTTGAAAAGAGTAATTGGCGATGAAGACTGCTCAAAAGAAGCGATGCTGACAACGAAGCGATCCAGAAGAAAACGGGTTTTACCGATTCCCGAAAACAAAATTGCCGCAGAAGCGAATAGGCACCAGTTTAAGAGCGGCGCAAGAGAATACAAGCCTGAAATGTTAGGCAAAAAAATGATGCAAATTGACTCGGGGGAATTGTTTAAATTGCTGTCACATAAGGCTTTGTTTGAGGCGAGATGGGGATTTAAGCGAGCCAACAAAACTGAAAAAGAATATGAAAGCTTAATCGAAAATACCGCAAGGCCGCTTTTAAGTAAGTTTATCGAGTTTGAACAAGAACAAGAGGTTTTGCAAGCAAAAGCCTCATACGCTTATTACAGGTGTTTGGGCGAAGAAAATAAAATCAAAATCTTAGACGAGTTAGGGCTTGTTGTGGCAGAATTTGTGTTTCCGAGGCAAAAAATGTCGCCATATTTGTGCTTGGCTGATTTTGTTTCTGACTCGGGCACCGATATTATAGGAGTTTGGGCAGTTACGGTAGGTGATAAAATCATCGAAACTGAAAACAAGCTTTATGGCGACGGAATGTACAGAGACTATCATCTGTTGCACGGGCTAGGCGCTGAATTGGCAGATTGTGCGGCGGTTTATATACATCGAAAAATGCACAGAGAACTATTCGAGGATATTATTTTAACGGATAATAAACCGGAGGGGTGCAGGTATTCGTTCGGATACCCTGCTTGCCCTGATTTGGCTGCTCAGAAAGATTTGTTAAAACTCGTCGAGGGTGAAAGAATCGGTATTAAATTAACAGAAAATAATTTGATGATTCCTATACTTTCTGTCTCGGGATTTGTTATATTTAATAAACACGCTCGATATTTTGTTCCGTAAAGGTGGAAAAACCATGGTAAACAATTTCAGAGACGATACAATTCTTGAAATGCTGCAAAAACCGGTAGAAATTTTTGCCGGAATTATGCCCTTAAAGCGCACTCTCTTCACGAACCGAACATTCTTGCGCAGGTGCCGCAAAATAGACGCGGTTGAACTGAGACTCCTCATGATAAAAAATAGAAACTTTCTTTCAAAATGGCTGCAGCCCCAACCTGAGGTTCTAAGGCTTGAGAGTGTGGTGAAGCTGATTTCCGAAGACCAAATGCTTGCTAAAAAAGGAGTCAGGCTCGATCTTGGAATTTTTGACGCAATCACAACAGAAATGATCGGTAAAATTGCTCTTCATTCAGTTGATTACGGTATTCAAAGGTCAGGGTTAGTCTCATATTGGCTGGATGAAGATAAAGTTGGCAAAGGTTATATGACCGAAGCCTTGGCAACCCTCGTTTCTTTCGCTTTTGAAGAGGCTTGCCTGCATCGGGTTAACGTGAAAATTTCAGCCGAAAACAAAACCTCGCTTTCGCTTGTTAAAAAACTCGGCTTCGTTCAAGAAGGCCTTGAAAGAAAGTCTTTATTTATAAACGGCAAATGGTGCGATGCATTGTTGTTCGGTTTGCTAGACGACGAATACGATGCCCGCGCCGACAGTTGGATGGAAAACGGCTGGTTAGGTTGTTAATAGGCAGAAGCAGGCATTTCAATCTTGAACAATTGTTCTGCCGGGCGGTCAGGGTAGAAGGCTGTAAAAGTTAGGTTTCCTGACTCTGTTCTCAGTATTTCAAGGCCTCCGCCGGAGCTGGTACCATAAGCGGGGGTCATGCCTATGTCAATCGAAATAAGTCTGTTGTCTTTGGCTTGAATAGTGCCCTTGGTGCCCAGTGCCCCGACCGTGTGACCAAAAACAACGCCCATGATGCCCAATACCTTCAAATTTCGGCTGACAAGAATGTCGTCTTTCCACCAGTCTCTATTCCAAATAACCATATCATGATTCATAAAAATGCCTTTGCTGTAATCGCCTCTTGTAACAGAATCACGATAATCGGCTGCCAAAGTAGATTTGGTTGTGGGAGTCTTAGGTAACCCGCCGTGCACAAACATGTACCCGTTTACAACGGCAAATAAAGGCAAATTGCGTATCCAAATGCCATAAACGCCTTTTTCTGAAATAGCTTGATGAAAATCTAACCCGTCGCGCTTGAAAGAATCGATAGTGTTCTGATAATGTTGCTTTTTATGCGATGTTAATGTCTTTGCCCAGTTTTCAACTTGTCCATTCAATAGCATCGCTTCATGATTTCCAATGGTTACAATTACTTGCCCGCCGGCTTTGGCAGCTTTGCTTTGCAAGTCAATGACCGCATCGTAAACTTGTTTGGTGTTTAAACCGCGATCATTAAAGTCCCCCGTAAAAACTAACACGCTGTCCTTGCCGATCCAGTCAAATCTAAATTTTTCTGTAGATGATAATTTCGCTAATTTTAGAGCGCTTAAACTCGAAGCCAGTTCTTCAAAAGCTCCGTGAACGTCCCCAATTGCACAAACGCGCTGTGCTCCCGTGACTTCAACATATGCCGGGTGCTTCTCCCAATCACGCGCAAATGCAAATAATGAACACGAAACAAAAACCAAAAGCAACAAAACAGACCCAATTCTAAAGTTCTTCATCTTATTCTCCTACCACAAGTCATACGAATTTGAGCGAACGCCGGAAGGGTAAAAGAAGATGGTTCTCGAATTCATGTCAACCCCCCAATCCCTTCCTGCTTTTTGTGCAACTATGTCTAATAGCTCGTCAAGAGTTATGTCTTCTTCTTCAATTGTTACGTCGTAAGCCTGCGCTTCGGACGGGATTCCTTTTATTTGGAAGGGGTCGTCCGCTTCTCCGGCATAGACTCCAACTGCGTGCTCGAGCAATGTGCCTGCGTCGTAATCTTCACATTTCCATGATTTCATTACCATGAAAATGGCTGAACCGGTGTCCTTAGGAAACACAGTAAGTTCGCCGCTGTTTTCGGTAACAACTATTTGAGGAGCTTCGGTGGTGATCATAGGAGGGGCAACCTCAGAAGTTGTTACTGTTATTTCATTGCTTGGAACGGGATAGTAATCCGGTTCTTCGTCTATGTGTGCCGAAGAAGCGGGAATGTCAGAGGGAATGGGCTTTACCGGAGTTACTTTTATCTGTACATTTGGTTTTGGCCGGTTAGCGGCCGGAGTTACGATTATCGGTGTAAGGGGCCTGACTGTCGGCTTCTTGATTTCAGGTCTCTTGTTGATTTTAACAGCACCCGTTTTAGGGTCTTTGCTTATCTCGGGTAAAGGAATAAACACTTTATCCGGATTAAGTTCAAAATTTTTATCCGGATTGTTAATTTTGTTTGATTTGTCCGTTTTGTTCGGTGACCGTTCCTTTTTTACAGGCTGCTTTGTTTTGGTTGAGTCTGTGGCTTTTTGGGGTTGTTGGGGAGGTATTGAAAGCTGCCCCGGCATAGGCAATATAAGTCCGGAGCCGCTCGCAGATAATCTAACGGTGCATGCCATGCAGATTGTTAAGACTGCAATTGCGCTTACAATTACTTTTTTGTTCATTTTTTATGTTTCCCAATCTTAGTGTACCTCTGATTATACAGGATTTATGATTTATTATCAATAACACTGTAATTTCTTGATAAGTGGATTTTTCTGTGATAAACTTATCGCATGTAATCTTAAGGAGATACCGAGTTATGCGGAAACTTTATGCTATACTTATTGCCTCGGCTTTGTTTTTTGGCCCTGCGACAATCAGCTCTTACGCGGCAGGCCCGACGAGCATGGTCACGATAGGCGAGGGTGACGATCTTTTTGGTGAAGATGTTGAGTTGAAATTAGGCGATCCCGCACCCGAATTTTCTTTGCCGAATTTGTCAACCGATAAAATGGAAAGCTTGAACGACTTTATCGGAAAACCGACAATTTTGTTTTTTATACAAAGTGCCTGCTATTCTTGTCTCCAAGAAGCTAAAGCTTTGCAGGAAGTTAAGCGTGCATACGGTGATAAAATAAATGTCGTTGCTGTAGGCGTAGATCTTCTCGGTAAACCTATGCTCGTGTCTTGGGCCGCTCATAACAATATCAATTATCCTGTACTCTTAGACCCGATTTTCTCTGTTCCCGAAAAATACGGGTTTTCATATACCCCCAGTTCTGTTATAATCGACAAAGACGGCAAGATCGCGTTTATTCACGCCGGTTTCAGGCCCGATGATGTTAGATATTTTGAAGAAAAATTAGACGAGTTGCTTAAATAACTCTTTTAAGCCGAATGAAAAAAAGCGGTACAAAATTTTAGTAAATAATTATTGACATTAAAAAGCTAAAATGATAAACTGAATTTCCTGCCTCGGCAGGGCGGTCTTCAAAGAGACCTAAGTTAATTGAGAATAAGATCAGAAGACTTTAAAATATGACGCCAAGTGGGACCTAATAATTTGCTTAACCGCAGGTTATTAAGTTCTTTTGAGTCTTTCGTAAAACGAAGACATAATGTTTAATTTTGAGAAAAGATTAAACGCTCTTAAAAACGTAAAAAGCGGCTTAACGGTCGTTTTTAATATTTTTTATGGAGAGTTTGATCCTGGCTCAGGACTAACGCTGGCGGCGTGCCTAACACATGCAAGTCGAACGATTCTTTGATTTATAGCAATATTTATTAAAGAGGAGTGGCGAACGGGTGAGTAACACGTAGATAATCTGCCTTTCAGACGGGGACAACTCAGGGAAACTTGTGCTAATACCCGATGAGACTACGAGGGGGGACTTTCGTAGCCAAAGGTGGGGGCAACCTCACGCTGAAAGATGAGTCTGCGTCCTATCAGCTAGTTGGTGGGGTAAAAGCCTACCAAGGCGAAGACGGGTAGCCGGCCTGAG
>MWDD01000047.1 GCA_002070375.1 bacterium ADurb.Bin157
ACAACAAGAACCGGCAAATCTTTGCTCAATATTATGTCAGGCGTCACTCTGCAAGCCGTATTAATCGGCTTGGGCTTTTTTTCGCGCAAGGTATTCGTCGACACGCTCGGGTTCACAGTATTGGGCATCAACGGCCTTTTTTCGAACATAATTGCATTCGTTTCTCTCATCGAACTCGGCATCGGAACCGCGATTATCTGCAATCTTTATAAGCCCCTCGCCGAAAAAAATGTTCCCGCGCTTCAAGGGCTCATGTCATTTTATGGAAAAACCTATCGCAAGATCGCATTGACAATATCCATTATTTGTGCCGCTATGCTGCCTTTTGTCCACCTGCTTTTTAAAGGCGAAATGTCGGTGCCTCATCTGAGAATCGTGTTTGCCTTGTTTACAGTCGAAACAGTTATTGCTTACCTGTTCGTTTATAAAAAAAATATCATCATTGCCGATCAAAAACAATTTTTGATAAACTCGATACTTATAACAAGTAATTTGCTCTCAACAGCCGCCCAAATAGCTGTTTTGATTTATACGAAAAGTTACTTTTACTTTTTGGCCGTCAGAATTGTTTTCAGACTCGCCGAAAATCTTTATATCTCAAGAACCGCCTCTCGAAGATACCCCTTCTTGAATGACCCCGAAAAACATAAACTGCCCAACGAACTGCGCAAAACTATAACATCAAACACAAAAGCCTTAATTTTGCACTATTTTGCGCTGTATTTTGTTAACAGCACCGACAATTTGATTATCTCGCATTACCTGGGAATAACCTACGTTGGTTTTTTAGTTAATTATCAGATGATTTTTCAAGCGATTATAAGTTTTATTTCACAGTTTTCTACCGGCATAATTGCCGGGTTCGGAAACCTGCTCGCCCTCGAGAGCAAAGAAAAAGCCGCAGACACCTATTACAGCGCCTTTTTTATCAGCTTTTTAATCTGTAATTTTGCCGCTGCCTCACTTTTGAATTTAACTCAGCCCTTTATAAAACTCTGGCTCGGAACAAAAGCTATTCTTCCTTTCAGTGTTCTGCTGCTCTTAGTCGCAGATTTCACGGTTTTGGGAATGACTGTCGTGGGAGGCTCAATAAGAAGCAGCGCAGGAGCATTCAAACATGACAGATATTTTCACCTTTTTGCCGCGTTAATAAATCTGGTCGTCTCTATTGCATTAGTCCAAAAACTCGGGCTGCCCGGTGTCATAATAGGTACTTTAATATACAGAATCTCAGAATGGTATTTTGCACTCGGAATTATACTGCACAAACATGTTTTTAACGCACCTCTCGCGCGATACTTCAAAACTTCGTTAAAATTCTTTTTAATCTTCTTATTCACGCAATTCGCGTCATACAACATCTGCAACAAGCTGCCAATCGCAGACGAATACGCCTTATTCGCCGCAATCTTGGGGGTATGCCTCATATTGCCGAACTTGATTTTTGTTTTGTTCCTGCACAAAACACCCGAGTTCAAAGACCTGATAACCCGCTTCAAATACTTGACCGCTAAGTGATACTAAAATATTTGATTTTTAAGACGAAACTTGCTATAATCAACCACACAAGCCGGAATAGCTCAGTGGCAGAGCAGCTGTTTCGTAAACAGCAGGTCGCAGGTTCAATCCCCGTTTCCGGCTTTTTTTTTTTGATTTACTTTTAATTGCTATTCTGATATAGTTTTATTCAAATACATCTTTAAGTGAGGCGTAATATGTGGTTTTTCAGAAAAATATTTTGGATGCTGACATTGCCGTTTGTGGCTCTTACAGGCGTTATGATGTTCGCTTTCCCCGAAGAAATGAAAGAATTTAAAAAAGACCTGATCGACATGTGTGATAACACTTGGGTGCGCGGACTCGGCTTTTTCTTTTTCGTAGCCGCAACCGTTCACATCGCCGGCATATTTAACGGCAGACACACAATCGTAAGATTCTTCGACCCCAATAAATAAACAATATTACTCCCAAGAGCTGACTTCAACCTTAAAATCGGTCACGTTCTTGGGATATTCTTTTACCAAAATTTCAAACAAACATGACTCGTTCGCCAACAGCCCTTTGTCGTAGTTGCGCAACGTCCCTTCAGCCTTTGCGACCTCACGGTTGTTCTTGTCGAACAATCGCGCGGTTAACACAATTTTGTGTTTCTTTGTGCCCGAAAGGTTCTTTAAATGACCTACAATGCACAAAGTGTTAATATCGATATAACTGTCGGTGCGTGTGATCGCAAAATTCGGACGCAACGCGCCCCGCGCGATACCGTTAACCATCGAATTACTCTCTTTGGCATTGTAATCCTCGATTACAGCGTTGTCATAAAGCCCCCATATATTCGGGTTCAACGGCTCTAAACGAAGTGCCGTTCTGAATGCCTCAATCGCCTCTGCATATCGCTTGTCTGCCATTTTTTGACGCCCCGCCTGTACCAAGGGAAAAGCCGGTGAGGTTAACGGTACCCCATCGACGGTCGGCAGTGCGACGCTTTTTTCGTCTTCTTTATCAGACGGAGAAGGGAAAATCTTGCGACCGGTGTTTTGAGGCAAATTCTGCGCCTCTGCCGCAGCGCCGCTTAACAAAAGCAATACAGCAGACATACATAACATTTTATTTTGTTTTAACATCATACTACCCGTTAAACTATCGAAAGCCTTCTCGCGAAGGCCTCAAGGATCAAATTATAAAAGTTTTCGTGCCCTAATAAAACTAATCCGCCATGAAGCATGGAATACGCCGCCAACCCGGCTTCGTTTTCGCTTTCTGTCAGCATGCCTAACATGGTCTCGCGGTCTACCGTCATACTTGTTACACGTATATCATACCCGGGCTTGAGCAAAGACGATATTACACGCTCGGCGTTTGTTTCGTCAAAATCGCCGGTGGCCGCTAAGTAGAAAAAGTCCAATGATATGCTGTTATCGTAGCCGTCACCCGAGTTAATGACAGATTCAGGCTCCGCTGCCGACTCTAACATGTCGGGAGTTAAAATTATCGCAGCGTACAATGTGCCTTTAGAGGCTTCTGACAAAGCTTTGCGTATCTTTTTAAGCAGCAGGCCCGCCGCGCTTTTTTTGCCGATAAAAGTCTCGGTCGCCTGCGATGAACCTAATGCCAGCAAAGCCGATGTCATGGAGTTATCGGGGTTTAAGGCGCACAACTTCGCTTTGCCCTGCGGCAAAATCTGCACGATACCGGATTCATTCAATAAATGTATCCTGTTGTAAGCCGTGCCGTAAGGAAGTTTAAGCTTCTTTGAAATCTGATGAATGGAAAGAACCCCGTCGGGCGTTTCCATAAAAGTTTTTGCTATGTCTATGTTGGTTTGCATGCGAAGACTATAACATAAAATTATTATGTTATCAATTATTTGTTAACCTAAAACCGCCAATTCATTTTTTTGGCAAAAGCCTCAAACTGTTCTTTTTCGCTTTCAGAAAGATTTTTCGGGATTTGAATCTCGGTTTTGACAAGTAAATCGCCGCCGGCCAAACCCATGCCTTTTACTTTAAATACATCGTTAAAAGATGTGCCGGGCGGGACAGTCAATATTATGCGCTCTTTATTAGGCGCTTTTAATCGAACTTTGCTGCCTAGAACGGCCTGAGCGAAGTTGATGCAGATAGTAAGTTCAATGTTGTTTCCCACAACTTTAAAGGGGTCGCAGCTTTCTACGGATAATACGATTTTTTTATTGCCCGAGTAAATTATTGAACCGTTCGGGCTGTTGGCCGGGATAACAACTTCTGTCGGAATCTTTTCTATGCCGGTCACTTCGACTTTGCCGCCCAAAATTGCTGTTTCGATAGGGATCTTGAGATTATAAGACTTTTGCGGCGACGACCGGCGTTTGTTATGCGCCGAGCCGCCGAATAAATTTTCGAAATGTTCAAAGTATGAATCTCCGCCGCCTGATTTTACACCGAAGCCCTCAAATATGCTGTCGAAAATATCGGAAAATTCGGGGGAGCTGCCTTGCGCTCGGCCTTTAAAATAGTCTTTGAACGGGCCGTCTTGCGAGAATCCATTGAAGTTGTAAGTGCCGTGGCCATGCCTTTGAGCGTCATATTTTCGGCGTTCCGACTTATTGCACAATACTTCGTAAGCCTCAGAAAGCTCTTTAAATTTTTCCTCGGAAGCTTTATTGCCTTTATTGATATCGGGGTGATACTTCTTTGCCAGTTTTTTAAAAGACTTTTTTATTTCGTCTTCAGTGGCGTTTTCTGATACTTCAAGTGTTTTATAATAATCTTTCATGACTTTAACCGCTTTTTATATTTAATTGCTTATTCTACATCTAAGGAGGGCTTTGTGCAATAGCCTCAAAATCAAAATTTTTGTTTATAAAAACGCTCTTATATGATAACTTATATAGCGGAGAGTTTATTAAACATGGACACAAAAATAAATAAAACAGGCTTTGTAAAAGCGCGAGCGTTCGCGCTAATTCTGCTTATACTCAGCTGCAGCCTGGCTTTATCTTCTTATCGCTCATTAAGACGCGAGTTTAACGGAACAGTTTTTAAAAAAGAGAAAATCGACTCGTTTATGACAACGGATTATCTGCTGTATCTTATTCCGGTAACCCGTTTGAGCAAGTCCGAAGAAATAATAACTCTGCTTTCGGAACAAAAACAAACGCTGCATAAAGTTGGGGTCAGCGCTCTGGTGTTTGAAGCGGCGAATGACCTTCAAAGGATCGAAAAAGCAAGTTTTTCGGTTTTTATATCGGTCGGCTCCGATAAATATTTTGACAAAGGCCTGTTTTGGCTTATTTGGGCCGTATTAGGCATTGGGTGTTCATTTTTGATGTATTTTCAGACTCTTAACCCCGGAACCAATATTGATTTCGATAACGAAGAAATACATGTTCCCGGGATCGATTAATGCCGATACATATATTACCTGTTAGGCAATTTAATGAACGAGGTAGTATGAAGTATGGAAAACAAAAATATAATTGCAAGACATGACGAATATGTTATGGTCAAAATTGAAGAAAAATCAAACTTGCGTGTTTGGATAAAAGTTCCGCCGTGCGGCGCTTAAGGCTCTTTTAATAGCGCACAAAGTTTAACGGGTTAACCGCTCTGCCGTTTTTGCGAATTTCATAATGTAGATGCGCGCCGGTAGCGACTCCGGTTCTGCCAACCAAACCAAGTTTTTGCCCTGAATTTACAGCCTGCCCAACCTTAACCAAGAGCTTGGAACAATGGGCGTAAGCGGTTTGGACCTTGTTGGCGTGGTCTACTATTATTATGTACCCGTAACCGCGTTTCCAACCGCTGTATGAAACTTTGCCGGGTCTGCTGCAGAATATTGGCGTACCCTTTGGAGCGGCAATGTCGATGCCCGAATGATACATACGCTTTTTGAAAGTTGGGTGAATTCTGCTTCCGAAGGGTGAAGTCACTCTTCCGATTTGCAGGGGGCGTTCGAAGATTTCTGCTCCCTGTTTGGCAGAGGGAGTGCCGGATTTAAGGGAAAATGTCCTGACGCCGCCTGTTTCTGACAAAGCGGGTTCAAGGGTGTCAAAAAAGAGGTCGGTTCTTCGTTCTGCTTCATTCGCAAAAAACGAGAGACCTTCGCATAACATACCTGAAGATTTAAAGCTTTTAAAAGTTGCCGATTGCACATTGCAGTTTGCTGTCAGCAATAACCCAAGCGCTATGGCGGCTGTTGTTTTAAGAAAACGATCAGAACATGTTTGCATTTATGTACCCTTTTTGAATATAACGCAGATATTAAACCTATTTTTCACCTCTGTCAATTATTTTAGCATATCAAACTTGCAATTGTTAATTGCAAAACTAAAAAAATATGATAGAATGTTGAGAAAAACTAATAGGCAGGTGTATTATCTATGCACAACGAAACCCGTTCTTTGATCAAACCTTCTTTTGACGGCCAAATGCACATAGGCTGGCAAAAAGGGGATACTAAAACCGCAGAAAACGCTCAAGAGATTCGAGACATTTTATATAATTTTAACAAACCTGCGGCAGTTATTCTTAAAGACGGAGAACTGCACCTGACATCGTGCGCCGACTTTTCATTCGACTTAAATACAAGACCCGGCGGCGCCTTCCCATTAATGGCAATGGTGGGCCCGGCAAACATAGAAAACCTCGGAGACCCGAGCTTTTGTAGAGACTATGGGCTTAAATACGCGTATGTAGGCGGCTCTATGGCTCATGGAATCAGCTCGCCCGAACTGGCTTTGGCTTTGGGGGGCGCGGGCATGATCGGGTTTATCGGCTCAGCGGGAGACAGCCCCGCAAAGGTTGAACAAGGCATCTTAACCATGAAAAGCGCAAAAGAGCCTGTGCCTTTTGGGTTCAACTTGATTCACAGCCCGAATGAGCCCGGCCTCGAAAACGCGATCGTAGACCTTTATTTGAGGCACGAAATCAGATTGGTTGAGGCTTCGGCGTTTTTGGGCATTACGTTGCCGCTGGTAAGATACAGAGTGAGCGGCATATATAAAGACGAAGCGGGGAACATTGTCACCCCCAATAATGTTATTGCAAAAGTGAGTCGTGTTGAAGTCGCGGCTAAGTTCTTTGCGCCGCCCCCAAGCAAGATGTTGCAAGAGCTGGTAGGGCAGGGCGTTATAACGGCTCAGCAGGCTGAATGGGCTTCACAGATACCTGTGGCGCGTGATTTAACGAGCGAGGCCGATTCGGGCGGACACACCGACAACAGGCCGGCTGTGTGCTTGCACCCGACAATTGTGGCGCTTAAAAACAGAATGCAAAAAGAATACAACTACGCGAAACCGCTGCGTGTAGGTTTTGGCGGGGGTATCGGCACACCGGCTTCGGCGGCGGCGGCATTTGCAATGGGCGCGGCTTATATAGTTTTAGGTTCGGTTCACCAGTCTTGTATTGAATCGGGCACCTCAGACACGGCACGGCTTATGTTGGCGCAGGCGGGGCAGGCTGACACGGCAATGGCACCGGCGGGCGACATGTTTGAAATGGGCGTTACGGTGCAGGTGTTGAAGAGGGGCACAATGTTTGCCATGAGGGCCCAAAAGTTATATGAACTGTTCAGAAAATATAACTCAATCGAAGAGTTCAGCGCCGCCGACAGACAAAACCTCGAAAAAACAATTTTAAGAGACACTTTTGAAAATGTCTGGGCGGGAACGGCGGAGTTCTTTAAACAACGCGACCCGAAACAAATTGAAAGAGCAACCGCCGACCCGCATCACAAGATGGCTTTGGTGTTCAGATGGTATTTGGGCCTGTCTTCACGCTGGGCTATCAGCGGCGACGAAGACAGAAGAGTCGACTATCAGATCTGGTGCGGGCCCGCCATGGGTTCGTTCAACGAATGGGCCAAGGGAAGCTTTTTCGAAAAACCCGAAAACAGAAAAGCGGTTGACGCGGCTTTGAATATGCTTTTCGGGGCGGCTTACGAGCTGCGAATTGCGGCGTTCAGAAGCCAGGGCATAGTATTTGATTCAGAAATTTCAGATTTCAGACCTATGACAAAAGAAGAGATATTAGCAAAAATATGATGTTATCGCCGGGTGAAATACATATCCATAAGTTAGAAAAGGGCGACCACTACGCTGATTTGCGCAAGATTTTGGGCAGATATCTGAACGCTGACCCAAACGAAATTGAAATAGTGCGCGATAAAATGGGTAAACCTCATTTGGGGGGCGTTCACGCCGCTAAGCTGCAGTTTAATTTAACACACACAGAAACAAAGCTGCTGATAGCTGTAGCAGAAGAACCGGTGGGAGTGGACATGGAAAGCTTGCAACGAAACATTGACTATGAGCTTATTCTGCGCAGATATTTCACCGAAAGCGAAAGACACGATTTTATTGAGTCTGTTCAAGCGCAAAACACAGACAAAAGAGAAGTCTTCATAAAGGGCTGGACAAGAAAAGAGGCCGTGTTAAAAGCGGTCGGAACGGGTTTGAGCGCCATGAGAGAATATGAAATCAGCTTTGATAAAATCAGAGCGGATAAATATTTAAACGCAGATTATTCGTTAAAAGATTTTTCGCCCGAAGAAGGTTACTGGGCGAGCGTTTCGTTAAAAAGAGAATCTATCCGAAAGGTAAGTATTTTTGAAGGGATTCACTAGGTCATAAATACTTAAATAATGCGTAAAGAGGATTTGATCAGGTTAGACAATTATTTCTGGAGCTTTATTCGGGTTACTTTGAGCATAAGCCGAAAAATCGCGTTTTGGTTTACAAAATGTGAGCCTCACAATGACACAGAAATCAAAAAAATATTGCTGATAAAATTGTTTTCTGAAAGCGGTTACGCGCATATTTTCCCCATAATCAAAAAAATTAAGACAGAATGGCCTTTTGCCGATGTGCACCTCTTGACTTACGATTTAAACACCAACAACACTGAATTCATAGAAAAAATCGACCCCGAGCGAATACATAAAATCGATACCGCCGGCTATATAACATATTTTAAAGATGTCTTTAAAAAAGTGACAGAATTCGCAAAAGAAGATTTTGATGTGTATTTCGATCTCGAAAGCAAATCTGACGCCGCTGCGGTTATAGCCGACCTCATCGGTGCAAAAAAATCATGCGGGTTTGTTTTTAACGACGATTCTTTTTATTCCAGAAAAGTTTTGCTGACACACAAAATCCTTTATAATTGCACGATACACCGAGGGTTAGCTTATTTCTCAATGCCCGAGGCCGTTAAATGCGATTATACAACTCTAAAAAACGAATACGCCAATAAGTTTCCGAGCGAAGACATTAAACAATTGCTCCGGCGCCCCCGTGAATTTACGCAAGATGAACAAGAAGAGGTATACGAAATATTAAATTTTGAATACCCCTACATTCATGAAAAAACTCAATTCGTGGCAATCGCTCCCTTTGACAACGATAACAACACCATGAAACAATGGCCCATAGAGCATTACAAAGAGTTGATAAAAAAGTTTGTCGTAAACAAAAACATTGTTGTGCTCATAATTGGAAGGGAAAATGATAAAGATGCCGCTCAAACCTTTGCCGGTTCTTTTGAGTGTCAAAGAGTCATCAGTCTGACAGACAAAATTGCCTTAGACAAGCTCTACCTTCTCTTTTCTTTGTGCGATCTGTTTATTTCAAATAACGGCGAAATTGCTACTTTTGCTTGTCAAAGTAAAATCAAAAACATTATATTGTGCGGCCCCGACAGGCCCAATGTTTGCGGGTTGTACGCTTTGTCGGCAGAAACATGCTGTTCGCCATGCCTTAACCCGAAGGCTTTTAACAAAACAAAATGTCGTGAAAACGATTGTATGACAGGGCTTGACCCCGAAACAGTGTTTGAAGCGGCAGACTTTTTACTCAAACAAATAATGATCAATGTGCCCGCCGAGACCGATAAGGTATTGGCATAAATTTCTGATTTAATAAAGCTTGACAATGACAGAAAGATATATTAAACTAATCGTCACCTACGATGGCAGTGCGTTTTCAGGGTTTCAGTTTCAGCCCAATGTACCGACGGTGCAGGGCGAACTTGAAAGAGCGTTCGCGCTCATAACCCGACAAAAAAGCCGCGCCGTGGGTGCGGGTCGAACAGATGCAGGTGTTCATGCAATTGAACAGGTGGTTCTATTCAGAACCGAATGTCCGATACCGCTTGACAAACTTATCATAGGACTAAACGGGGCTTTACCCGCATCTTTGCGCGTAAGCAGGGCAGAAGAAGCCGAAGCCGGTTTCCATCCATGCTTTTCGTCACGAGGCAAACATTACAGGTATCTTTTTCGTTTCGTAAAAACAAGATCACCCTTCTTAGAAAGGTTTTTTTGGCAGATCGAAGACAAATTAGACATCGTAAAAATGCAGAGTGCCGCTAAAGTATTCATCGGAGAACACGACTTTGCAGCTTTTGCAAAATCACCGCAAAAATACGAAAGCACCGTCAGGAATATTCTGGAAACGTCTGTTACTCTCGAAGGCGAGTTAATAGTTTTTGATGTGATCGGCACCGGCTTTATGCACAATATGGTGCGGAACATGGCACAGGCTCTTTATCTGGTCGGAAAGAACGAAATGGATGAATCTGAAATAAATGAACTGTACCGTAATCATAACAGAAGACGGCTGGGGGCACCTGCGCCACCGGGCGGGCTTTATATGATGAGGGTCATGTATTAACCGAAAGGAGAAAAAATCGGTGAAGACGTTCTCAACTAAAAAAACTGATTTTACACGTGACTGGATTGTTGTTGACGCAAAAGACATGCCTTTGGGCCGCGTCGCATCTCAAATTGCCGCTCGTTTGCGCGGTAAACACAAACCTATCTATACTCCCGGTCTTGATTGCGGAGATTTTGTCGTTGTTATCAACGCTGACAAAATCGTTCTCACAGGCCAGAAGCACACAGATAAAATTTACAATTGGTACACCGGATACGCCGGAGGAATCAAAGGTATTTCTTATGGTCAGCTTCTTGAAACAACTCCCGACAAAATGCTTTGGTTGGCTGTTAAAAGAATGTTGCCCCGCAACAAACTGAGAAAAAGATATCTCGGTAAACTTAAAGTATACGCAGGTACTGAACACCCCCACATTGCTCAGCAACCTAAAGCCGTTAATCTTATCAAATAAGGAAGGAGGAATTTCAAATGGCCGAATTGTTTTTCTGGGGAACAGGTAGAAGAAAAGCTGCAACCGCACGTGTGCGTATTTGCAGAGGCGAAGGCAAAATTATCGTTAACAAAAGAGCGTTTGAGGAATATTTTCCGATTCCTCTGACCCGCAAAATCATTGTACAACCTCTTGCAACAACCGAAACTATGGGTAGATTCGATATTTACGCCAATATTTCAGGCGGAGGCAGCACAGGTCAATCAGGTGCTTTGCGCCACGGTATTGCTCGTGCTCTTGTAAAATTCAATGAAGAATTCCGTTCACCTCTCAAAAAGAATGGTTTCTTAACTCGTGATCCGAGAATGAAAGAACGTAAAAAATACGGTCTTAAAAAAGCAAGAAGAAAACCTCAGTTCTCAAAACGCTGAGTTATTTATTCGAAACAGCCTCTGCTACGCGGAGGCTGTTTTTATCAACTCAAAATATATTTTTGGTTGCCCTCAAGTGTCGTTGAGTGATAAACTTAAGCTTGACACGATTTATATTCAAGGAAAATTTAAAATGAATGAAAATGAACTAATACAAAAAGCAATCGAAGCCAGCAAAAGAGCTTACGCGCCATATTCTAAATTTTATGTGGGTGCAGCCGTTTTAACAAAATCCGGCAAAATTATACAAGGCTGCAATGTAGAAAATGCAAGCTACGGTTTGTGTAACTGCGCCGAAAGAACTGCTCTGTTTTCTGCAATAGCACAAGGCGAAAATGACTTTGTAAAACTGGCTATTTACGTTGACAGACCCCAATTTACCGCACCATGCGGAGCATGCAGACAAGTAATAGTCGAACTGGCGCCAAATGCAGAAATTTTGCTCGTTAACAATAAAAATGAAATCAAAAGACTGAGCGTTGAACAAGTTTTACCATACAGTTTTAACTCAGCAGATCTGGCGTAAAAATGGCAGTTTCGACACCAAAAAAATCTAATATCCAGCAGGAAGTTAAAGCCGTAGGGTTTTATGTCGGTGACGAAGAATACGCGGTCTACATTCATAATGTACGCGAAATCTACCCCATGACTGAAATCAGAAAAATTCCCAAAGCGCCTAAGTTCGTTGAGGGAGTTATCAATCTGCGAGGCTCTATTATTCCAATTATAGACCTTAGAAGACGTTTTGATATGTCGCCTACCGATTTAACCAAATTTAACTCTAAAATACTAATAGTAGAACTGGACAAAAATCAAATCGGTATGATAGTAGACAACGTGTCAGAAGTCATGAATTTTAACATGAACGATATTGAAAAAGCTCCGCCAATGTTTGCTGCCAATATTGACTCGCAATATATTTCGGGGGTTGCCAAAATCGAAGAAAGACTCGTAATTCTGCTCAATATCGAAAAACTTTTGTCTTTCGAAGAAAAAAATGCTTTAAAGAGTTTGGGCTGATGCTTCACGCCGCTGCGAAAAAAAAATCACCTCTCACAAAACTTATCATTTCAGGCTTTGGTTGTTTTGTTGTTTTTCCGGCTATTTTCCTCATTATAGGAGCTCTTTTCGGCTTTTTGGTTTTTTCTTATCCCTATAAAGCATTTTCGACAGCAGCTCTGTTGCCCGAAATAGAACTGCCTTCAGACGCCGACTTCTGGAAGCTCCAAGAAAAAGAGCTCGATACCGAAGTCGAAAAATCAGGAATCTTAGCTCTTAGTTTTGCAGAATATAATGCCTATCTGAATCGAGTGAATGTTCCGCCTTGCTATGGCTACGCACTGCATAGAGTAAGGTTCACAGCAGAAAAATCCCGGCCGGTTTTTTACCTGAACGGCTCGGGGTTCATGCAGAAGATATTGAATCTAAGAGTCGAATTTGATAAAGACTCAGGGGCAGGTATTCCCACAATTGTGTCTTACAACAAATTCAGAGTCCCGCAATCAGGGATATCCAAGTATTTATCTGATTTGTTTTTAACAAAGCTTTTTGAATGCGGGGGCGATAAAAGTATCAATAAAATAATCGCCGCCAATTTACCTGAAATTAGCGGCGATTTAATCAAAATAAAAAAAATACCTTCTATAAATGAATAAATCAGAGCATTTTTCTTAAATTTATTTTTCCTGCTGTTTTATACCTTTTATAAGACTTGAGGGCTTCGGAAATAATCTGTATGCATCGCCTCATTTTTTCGGGCGATACCACCAAAGCTATTCTTATTTCGTTTTTGCCCGCTGAGGGGTCGAGATAAAAGGTCTTTGCGGGTGTAACCGCAACTGTTTCGCCGCCCATGTTGAATTTTTCTAACATATAGTGGCAGAATTCGTCTATGTCGTCGAATTCAGGGAACTTAACCATCAGATAAAAGGCTCCGGCAGGGCGTGGCGCCAAAACGTTGGGTAAATATTCTTTTATAGCTTCCATGGTCGCGTCAAGCCTGTCACGATACGTTTTTCTGAGTTCGTTTAAATAATCGGGTTTTGACAAAACAGCGTCATAAGCCGATGCAAGACCGTATTGCAAAAGATCGGAAACGCAGGCTACGGTGTGCGCGTTAACCAAAGCAATCTTGTCAATTATAGGCTTGCGCGCCACAACAAAACCGATTCTGACGCCGCACAGAGAAAATGATTTTGAGCATGAATCAATAAGGATAATTCTGTCCATTAGGCGCTGATTAAGCTTTTCATCTTTCATGTCAAGCTGTAATACGCTGTAAGGCTGCTGATCACCCAGTATCATTTCGCGATAAACTTCGTCACTTATAAAATAAATGTCGTGTTTTAAGCACAGGCGCGCAACGCGCTCCATTTCTTCTTGGGTATAAATTTTGCCCGAGGGGTTGTTGGGGCTGTTAATTATTATAGCTTTTGTCTTAGATGTAATGTGTTTTTCGATTTCTTCTTCGGAAGGAAGGGCAAACCCATTTTCAGCTTTGGTGGGGCAGGCCTTCATGACACCGTTTGCCACAGCTAAAAAGCCCCTGTAAGGAGAGAAGAAGGGGTCGAAAGTTAAAACTTCGTCGCCGGGGTTGCAAATGGCCAAAAAAGTATTGCTAAGGGCATGTGAAGCGCCCATTGTTACAAGAACATTGTCGGTGTCGACAAGTAAATGGGTCAATTTTCTGCTTCCAAAATAGTTATTCAGGTAACGCGCAAAAGTTTCGCGCAAAAACTTTTCGCCGATGTAAGGTGAGTAGCTAGCGCGGCCTTCAGAAGCTTTACGGCAGATTGCATCTTTGAAGTCTTCTATAAATGGTACGTCAGGCTGACCTATATTAAGTTCATATACGGTTTTGCCTTCTTCTTGCAGGCATTTTGCAATTGCCATCATTTTTCTGATGGGGCTCGGAGCAAGCCATTCAACACGATCTGAAAAATTATAATTGTTTGTCATATGACACTCCCGGGCTTTTTTTTGATATTCTAACGCACAAAATCAAAAGTTACAACTTTAATAAAATCACTTAGCCGCAAAGGCTCTCGTAAGCTTTAATAACACGATCGGGGGTTATCTCACTTATGTTCAGGTAGCAGGGTGTTGTAAATTCTCTATTTAGAAGCGCGTGACAGTTTTCTTCAATAATTGGGTGAAACACCGCTTTATAATTCGCGAACAAGGCAGGGTAGGGGGCAAAACGCCCGATGTTGTTGCCGTTAGAGACGGTTACGATTTTAGTTTTGTCCGAAAGAGCGCAGGCTAAATGGACAGAGCCTGTTTCGTTTGATATGACCGCTTCTGAGTTTTTAAGAATATACAACAACTCGATTAAAGAAGTTTTGCCGGACAAGTTTACGGCGCTTAAAGCTTTATGGGTAATTAATGGCGAATCAAAGGCTAAATCGTTAGTTCCGCCGCATAAAACAATATTCAGATTATGGTTTTGTTTTAAATGTAAGGCAACTTTTAAGTAATTTGATTCAGGCCATCTTCTGAACAATTCGGTGCCGCCCGTAAAAATTACGGCGTAGGGTTTTGGCAGGGAGTCTGAAAGTGCAGAAGCGGCATGGTTTTTTGGAAGATTTATAAAAGGCTTTGTAAGGCTTGATTTTTCTTGGGTCAGAGCTTCAAAAAATTCTTTGTTGCGGTCAAACTCGAACATGATTTTGGGTTTGGGTTCAATTATTTGGGTATACCATTTGTTTGATATATTTTTTTGAGATAGGGTTATATCGGTAAAATCACCGTATGAAGCAATTTTATGTTTTGCGCTGATTATTTTCGCAAAAGTGTCTGTAAAAAATAAATTACGGGTAAAGACCGGGCTGATCAGAGTTTCAAATGACAAATCGGATAACTCGCGCAAAAATTTTAAGGCGTAAAAAGGGTCTTTGAAAAATTTACCTCGGTCTAGCCATATGAATTGGTTTACATAACTCTTATCCAAAAATTCGGAAATATCTGACCAAGTTTTGTCGCCGAGGAGTGTAATATTGTAATCGCCGTATTTTTCGGATGAACGCAAAAACTGCAAAAAGTTTCGAAAAAGGGTGTAGTCGCCTATGCCGTCTAACCTTATAACCAAAAGAGTTTTGGCGGTCATTTTTTTGCGTTTCGCAAATAAAAGACGGGTTAGAAGGGATAAGATGTTTTTAGCAAATATTTTCTTAAAAAATATCATTGGTGCATTGTAGCATAATAAACAATTCATTGCATAAATCATTTTTGCATTGTAGAATAACGCAAATTTAATATCAGAAGGTCTTGCAATGAAAATTCTTGTTACCGGCGGTTCGGGTTTTCTTGGCATAAATTTAGTCAGACATCTTTTAAATAAAAAGCATCAGGTTACGGTATTAGACATTGTGGATTTTAATTATCCCGAAATGAATCAAATTACCTTTGTAAAAGGTGACATCAGAAACGCCACAGAAGTAGCTAAGGCTTTAGAAGGCTGCGATATGGCAGTGCACACGGCAGCGGCCCTTCCCTTATACTCTCCCGAAGACATCTATTCTACTGATGTAACAGGTTTAAAAACCGTATTGGACGAAGCTCAGCAACTTGGGTGCAAAAGGGTTGTGCACATTTCTTCGACAGCTGTATACGGGATACCCGACCACCACCCGCTTTTAGAGGACGACAAACTTTGCGGGGTAGGGCCTTACGGCGAAGCAAAGGTTGAAGCGGAAGAAGTTTGTTTGAAATACCGAAAAGAAGGTATGTGCATACCGATAATCAGGCCCAAGTCATTTGTTGGCCCCGAAAGGCTTGGCGTGTTCGCCATGCTTTACGATTGGGCGTCGACAGGGCACGGGTTCCCGATACTCGGCAAAGGCAACAACCTGTATCAATACCTTGATGTAGAAGATTTGTGCGACGCAATTTACGCTTGCTTAACCATAGACAGAGACAAAGCTAACGACACTTTCAATATAGGCGCAAAAGAATTCGGCACTTTTAAAGCTGATTTTCAGGCGGTTTTAGACAGAGCCGGCTTTGGCAAAAGAATTAAGACTTTGCCGGTAAAACCGGCAATAGCCATGTTGCGTGCGCTCGAAAAGCTTAAGCTTTCGCCGCTTTATAAGTGGGTTTACGAAACAGCTTTTCAAGAATCGTTCGTATCGATTGAAAAGGCCGAAAATGTATTGGGCTTTAAGCCGAAATACTCAAATAAAGACGCTTTAATTCGAAATTACGAATGGTATTTACAGAACAAACACACATTTGCTGACGCTTCGGGCGTATCGCACCGAGTGCCCTGGAGTCAAGGCATTTTAAAGCTGGTTAAGCACTTATTTTAGAACGGAGCTGATATGAAAATTATTGTTACCGGCGGAGCCGGGTTTATAGGATCTGCAATGGTTTGGGCGCTGAACAAAATGGGTTTGGAAGACATTTTAATTGTTGATAATTTGTCGACAAACCGCGAAAAATGGAAAAACCTCGTGGGCTTACGTTACCTTGATTACATCGAAAAAGATGATTTTCTCGAACATATAGAAAAGGGCACCTTCGAAGATTGCAAATTCAGAGTTCTTATACACTTAGGCGCTTGTTCAAGCACCACAGAAACCGACTCATCGTATTTGGTGCACAATAATTATGAATACAGCAAAACACTGGCCATTTGGGCAAAAGAAAATAAAATAAGATTCATTTACGCGAGCAGCGCCGCCACCTACGGAGACGGCGAACAAGGTTTTGCAGACGACTTAGGCGAAATTGAGCATTTGCGCCCTCTTAACATGTACGGCTATTCAAAACAAATGTTCGACTTATGGATGCGCAAATCAGGGCTCCTCAACGATGCAGTCGGCTTAAAGTTCTTTAACGTTTTTGGCCCTAACGAATACCATAAAGGGTCTATGAGAAGCTTTATTCTTAAGTCTTACGAGCAGATAAAAGAAAACAACGAAGTGTGCCTGTTTAAGTCTTATCACCCCGACTACAAAGACGGCGAGCAGCTCCGCGACTTCATCTACGTTAAAGATGTCGTTAAAATGGTCGCACATTTTATGAACAACCGTGCATCAGGTCTCTACAACATTGCCACAGGACAGGCGCGAAGTTGGAACGACCTCGTTACAGCCACCTTTAACGCCATGGGCCTCAAGCCGAATATCAAATACATCGAAATGCCCGATTCAATCAAAGATCAGTATCAATACTACACAAAGGGCGACATCTCAAAGCTCATCGCAAGCGGCTACAGCAAACCGACAATGACCCTAGAAGAATCAGTCGACGACTACGTTAAAAATTACCTGATCCCCAACAAGCGCCTCTAACCGCAAACACATACCCCTCAAACACCCCCAAACACCCGCTAACTAATCGCCGCTGAAAGCCGGCGCCCTGCTGCACCCTGTTATTCTCCTGCGCTTATCTCCCAACTTCCGATAACACATCCCCCAAACGCCCGGTAAATAATCCCCGCTGAAAGCCGGCGCCCTGTTGCACCCTGCTATTGTTCTGCGCTTATCTCCCAACTTCCGATAACAGATCCAAACATGCCCGGTAAATATCGCCGCTGAAAGCCGGCGCCCTGCTGCACCCTGCTGTTTCCTGCGATTAACCCCCAACTTCCGATAACAGATCCAAACATGCCCGCTAAATAATCCCCGCTGAAAGCCGGCGCCCTGTTGCACCCAACAAATATTGGGCACCCAAAAAGTAAGCCGAGCGCCTGAGAAGGGCTTACAAAAGCGAATGTTTGAGCGAAGGCCATAACATCCTGCGAGTGAGGGCGGTAAGACCGAAACCTTTGCCACGAGGGCAAAGGGCCTCCGTCACGCGCAGGAAGCGCGTTACGGGGGTTCTTCGGTCGTCCGACCCGAACGACGCAGCAGATGTTATGAGCCGCAGCGAACTACATGAGCGCTGTAGCCCGCCTCAGAAGCTCGGCGCTTTACCACCCCCAAAGCCATAAGCAACCACCCGCCATTCTTCTGCGATTAACCCCCAAACGCCCGGTAAATAATCCCCGCTGAAAGCCGGCGCCTTGTTGCACCCAACAAATATTGGGCACCCAAAAAGTAAGCCGAGCGCCTGAGAAGGGCTTACAAAAGCGAATGTTTGAGCGAAGGCCATAACATCCTGCGAGTGAGGGCGGTAAGACCGAAACCTTTGCCACGAGGGCAAAGGGCCTCCGTCACGCGCAGGAAGCGCGTTACGGGGGTTCTTCGGTCGTCCGACCCGAACGACGCAGCAGATGTTATGAGCCGCAGCGAACTACATGAGCGCTGTAGCCCGCCTCAGAAGCTCGGCGCTTTACCACCCCCAAAGCCATAAGCAACCACCCGCCATT
>MWDD01000048.1 GCA_002070375.1 bacterium ADurb.Bin157
TTGACAAGAACCGGCACTGCGCCGAATTATTCTTTTACAACCGGAACATTAACAGCGTCTGCTTTTAATGAAATCGAAAATGACAACCTGACTCTTACTTACACCATAACGGATAACGTAAACCCTGCTAGAACAGGGGCTTTTCAAAACTTTAAATTTGATAATAAACCGCCAAAACCCGTAGAAGACAACACCGGCTTTGATACCCAAAAAACCATGCTTACTTTTGGCGATAATATAATTTTAAGAGCCCAGGTTACGCAATACGGTCTGGGCGACTTTGTGAACGGAGTGTTGACTTTTACGCCCACAACGGGCGGCACTGTTACCAGAACTTTCAATAATATGGCTATTGACGGCACACCGGCTCAGGGCGGAACCGTTGATTGGCGTGAGACCATAAATGTTGCGGCAGATGCGGCTTTTAACGGAAAAGCAGGGAATCTTTCCGTTACTTACACTTTCAGAGATCTTGCCGGAAACCAGGCTACGGTTACAAAAACAATGCCATGTGACTTTAGAGACAGGGCATACACCACCAAAATAATAAACGCAGATACGGGCGTTGAGTTGACCGGTTCGATTAACAGACAGTCGCGCTTTTATTTTGATATCACTTACACCAGCGATTATTCACCTCCCGCTGAAACGATAGTAAGTGTAGATTTGGCACAAATTGGTCTCGGTAACGTAACTTTCAACCGAACCGGTAAAATTTTCAGAACAAATGCTTTTACGGCGGCCGAATGTTCAACGCTTGAGGCTCCGAATTTAATGCTGCCTTATAGCATCAATGAGGGAATAAACGACCCGATAACCGGAAACTTTGCTCCGGTCAGGTTTGATAACAAGGCCCCCATACCTGTTGACGCCAACACCGGCTTTGAGACGACAAAGCCCTCGCTTACTTTCGGAGACAATATTTCAATTATTGCTCAGGTAAACGAATATGGGGTGGGTGATACGGTTAAGGCGGAGCTGACTTTTGGGGCGTATAACAGAACCTTTGAAGCCATGAACTTTAACGGGCCGGCCAACGCCGGTGCCACAGTTAATTGGCGGGAAATAATAAACAGTCAAACCGATCCGAACTTTGCAAATAAAGCCGGCAACATATCGGTTAAGTTTACATTTAAAGATCAGGCGGGCAATGAGGTAATACTAAACAAAACCATTGCCTGTGACTTCAGAGAACCCCAATACACAGCGAGAATCATTAATGCCGATACGGGGCTTCAAACTAATCTTATTAATCGAAATACAAGGTTTTTTTATGAAATAGAATATACCGGCGATTACTCTCCGCCGGCAGATGCGGTGTTGACCGTTGATTTAACGCTTATCGGTCGGGGAATTGTTAATTATATTCGAAATGCCCCCACAGGTAAAGTGTTCAGAACGACCACTATATCTGCGAGCGAATGCTCGATGGTCGAAAACCCCGATGTTATATTTGTTTACACAATTAACGATAATATAAATCCGGCTGTTCAGGGAAACAACCCTTCGGTTCGCTTTGATAACAAGCCTCCGATGCCTGTTAATGCCAATACGGGCTTTGAGACAGATAAGACAACGCTGGTTTACGGTGACAATATCGATCTTATTGCGCAAGTCACGAATTACGGTGCCGGCGATTTTGCGAGCGTAACTCTTGTGCTGACTGATACAGAGGACATTGTAACATCAAGAACTATCTCGAATATGAGTTTAGACGGCGATGCCGCCGTAGGCGGAACAGTTACTTGGCGCAATTCGATAGACCCAAGCTTAGATTTGGCATTTAAAGCTAAGGCAGGCTCTTTAAAGGGAATTTTTGAGTTTATCGATAACGCGGGCAACGTTGCGACTATAACCAAAAACATTCTTGTAAACTTTAAATTGCCTGAGTTTGTGCGTACAGATGCCTCGGTGCTGCTTCCTGACGGCAGCGATTCACCTTACACGGTTGCTACGACTTCTTGTCTTTTGCAATTCGAGGTTGAATTGAAAGAGATGCCCGCGAGCGGGGTAACGGTTACGGCTGATTTAACTCCCGTTGCGGGGCCCTCGGATTTAGAGCTATTACATATAGGTTCAAATGTTTTCAGAGGTATGTATGAGTTGCCCGAAGGCGCATTAGATGACGTCTTTAACGGGCCTTTCGTCTTTGTTATAACGGCGGTTGACGGGAACGGGCAAACGGTTGGCGAAGATACCACGCCGGCTTTGGCTGTTGACAATGTTATCCCTATAATTTCAGCAGTCACTATTACGAACACGACACTTGGCAAAGCTGCAAATGCTCCGTTTTTGATCGGAGACACCTTTGCTGTTTCGGTCGAGGCAACAAGAATTGAATCGGGTAAAATCACAGTCGACCTGACGGCTATTGATGCGGCTCTTCCGGCGGCAGAACTGACTCTTGTTACGGGGAATACTTACACCTATAACGGTGTGGTTCTCAATTGCAAAGATGCGGGCGTAATTTGCGATGACAGCAAACAGTTTACGGTAAGGGCTTACGATACGGTGCGGGTCGGAGCCGCAAATGTTCCGGGTCACTACATAACTGCGTTAACCCCTTCCAGAAAATTTGATAATGAACCGCCGATTGTTAAGACGGCTGGTTATAGCGTAAAAACTGCGGCCGGAACAGTAAAAGACATTTTTGACCCTAATGTTTGGGTGAAGGTCAGCGATAGGGTGACACTGTTTGTCGATGTGGCTTCGACTACTGCTGCGGCTTTTGACGGGCAAAAGGTGCAGCTTACGAATGGCGGTTTGTATAGTCTGAGCACCAGTAATTTTAATATTAGCGGCAATAAATACGTTATGGAATTCACGGTTCCGGCGAATGATTATAATTTGTCTTATAACGAATATGTGGCGTCTTTTACTTACCGTGTTACTGATAACGACGGCAATACCGCTGTTGACGAGAGTTTTGTGGCCACGGACAGTATTTATGTTTATAATTTTGATCAGTACCCGCCCGATTTAAGTAAAATTACTTTTGAAGTTGCGCCCACTTCGTCGCGACCCGGCATAATTCAAAAGGGCGACAGGGTTGATTTTACTGTTACAATCGATGGTTTAACAGATGTGGCGACAATTAGTGTCGATACTTTGGTTTTGAGCACGCCGACGGCTAC
The DNA here is from genome assembly GCA_002070375.1 of bacterium ADurb.Bin157. Classification (GTDB taxonomy): domain Bacteria; phylum Muiribacteriota; class Ozemobacteria; order Ozemobacterales; family Ozemobacteraceae; genus MWDD01. Next base: position 3,135 of record MWDD01000048.1, read on the forward strand.
TCCTACGCTTTATCTCGAAAGCACTGACGGCGGAATAACTTATACCGGCAGTATCGACGTGGTAGACGGATCACAGGCCGAAGATTACAGGTTTGAGGCCTATATTTTCGACGTTGCGGGTAACGTAAGCGTTAAAAAGGACAACACTTTATACACGATCGACTGCGTTGCGCCCGAGTTTGTGAGCCATTATTTTACAATAGGCAAAGATAACGGCGACAACCCCGATGGGGCCGTTGCCAATATTGAGGACGAGCTTTGGCTTGTAGCCGAAATCAGCGATTACGCAGACGGAGCGGCGAGCGCGACCATATATTATGACGGTGTGCATATAGCGACTTCAACTTTTGTATATAACAGTTCTATGAGTATGCACGTTGCGAAGTTTGTCGTTAAGAAGCCGGGCATCGATAAATGGCCCGCCATGGACGGAAGCCCTTTGGCTTCGTTGACTTATGACCTTACATCTCTAGACATACATGGGAATACAGGTGTGGTCGTGAGCGGTGATTCGAACAATCAGGCGGATGTTTCTAAAAACTTTGTAGTCAGAAACGTCACGCCCGCGATTGCTTTCTCGGGTATTGCTTTAGCGCCTAATAACCCGGTTGCCGATAAAGGCGGCATCCCGGTGTATAATTTGGGTGATAATCTCATTGCAAGCGGCACTTTGAGCACCGACTCGCTTGTTTCTGCTGCTTATCTGGATTTATCGGCTTTGCCCGGCGGGCCGGCAAAATATTATCTGACAGATATTAATGCCTCAAGCGCAGCTTCTATAAACCCCATAGACTTAGTGAGCGAATTCGGTATAAACGTAGATTATACTCAGGTTAATTTGCATTTGAACTTAATTGATAAAGGCGGAAAAATTGCGAGTGCCCCGCACGCTTTGATTGTGGACACCAAAAGGCCTTCATTAACCAAGGCGACTTTTGACGGCACAAATATTGTCGTCAATATCTCAGAAAAAATAACCGGCTTTGATAACGCCGCAAATTGGCGTTTGATCGGCAGCACAACGGCAGGGGTTGAAGACTATATAGACCTTTCTTCGACAACATACGCCGACGCGGCCGTTGTGAATAATGCCACCTTCAGCATACATTTAGCCAAGGAAGGGCGCAGAAAACTCAGTACTTGGGCGCATCTGCCCCTGTATTTGGCTGTTCCGAGCGCGGGCTTTACCGATGAGAGCGGCAATGCGGTTGACGCTGTCGCTTATTATCCTTTGAACCTTATAGATACAAGCTGGAGAGAACCGGCTAAAATTTCTTCAATAACACTTGAAAAATCATTTGGACCCGCTTACACCGACGACAATTTAGTCATGACATTTACGTTTAACCGCGAAATGGACTTCACAAGCTTAGTGGGTAAACCCGTTACATCGACGGCAAGTCACACCGAAATCGCGTTGTTTGTAAACTCGGCTTTAACCGACGCGCAGATTAAGTCAGCGCCGAGTTATTCGCATTTTTACGTGTTCCAAAAAGATGATGTATTTACTGAAGCCTCTGAGAGAATGCTGCAGGTTACATTGTGCGCCAGCGGCACTTATTGGGTGTCCCGAAAGTTGTCCGACAACACCAAAAACCTCATGGTTGCTCACAGATACACGACCGAAAACAGAAGATTCGTGTCTGATGAATTTAACAGACCCATGCATTACTACGGTGTTTCTCAGAGAATCACCGTAACAGACAACAGGGCGGCTATTCCTTCATTGGCCCGAGAGGTTACCGTTGTTGGCGAGCCCCTTCTCGACTTAACAAATCGCACGCTTGATATTGAATTCTCTGAGCCGGTTTTGCTTTTCAAAGATGAATTTACAAACAATTTGGCAGACCCTTACAGTTTGGTGCTGCCGGTCACGCGAAATGTTCCCGTAACAGATTATATAAACAAAATAAAAATCTATTACGATTTAGACAAAAACTCGTTCATAACGCCATCATTTACCGGGCTTGCGGCGACCAACGATTTGGCCAGCACAACCTTAAGGCTTGGTTTGAGCGTCGATGACATCAGAAACATACTGACGATGTACGCCAATAACAGCGGCTTGCCCAATTGGGGCGTCAGAATAGAAGGCGACGCATTTAATACCGTATGGAAAACCGGTAACAATCAATATGCCGACTTTATCGAACCCGTTCCCGGTTCTGCCGATTCTGTTGACATAAGCTTTACCGCCGAAGATCCGATGGTGGCTTGTGCTGTTTCAGACGCGCCACCCCTAAAAGAAGATAAAGGCAACTTAAAGTTTGAATTTGAGCTCGTTCCGAATAAAGTAACCGGTATCGATGTTGTTGTGCCCTTTGACAAAAATGTAACTCCAAAAGCGGCCATATTCAGAATGCCTTCGGCCGGAACTTACGTTCACTTGGCCAGCGCAACCTTCAACGCCTGGGGAACCCGAACTGTGAACGGAATCGCCCGAGATGTGGTTTCGTTTACGGTTAATGACGATTTTGCCGGAGCGCCTTTTGACACAGCCTCGGGCGCAATTAAGCTTGTAGGCTTGAGAAACATTCTAAAATATGAATACAACGAGCAGATTGCTGAAAAAGTTTATAACATCTCTGACAGAAACATTTCCTCTGAAACCGGCTTTACCAACGCTTCGCAGCCTTTAATTATTGACACTCTCGCGCCCGAAGCCCTCGCTTTCTCGCACGAAACAAGCGGTATAGGCTTGAGTCCTGCAAATGCCGGCAGATACTCGTTCACATATTCCGAAACCATGGACCCCGCCTTCACTCCGACTTTCTATTTGGCAACGGGCCCAAGCAGATTGTATTTTACTTTTGTAGAGTGGTCAGACGACAATACAACGGCCGTGTTTAAAAATAATACCGCCATCACGCCCATGACTTTGAACGGTTTTTGGAGCTACTTCTTGAGCGGCGGAAAAGACTTAGCCTCTAACGACGCCCAAGATAAAACCGGCACAGTCGAAGTCAGGTCGCAGGTTGCATCAATTAAAACCATAAATCTTTATACAAAACAAAAAAATATTGACGCGACAAATTATGTCGTCGACAAACCTTTTAATTACGACTCCTTAACAGATGCAAAAGCCGAAGTGGGCATAACTTACCTTGTTGCCCCCGAGAACTTGCCCCACGAACTGCGATTCTACGACGCGAGCGAAAACCTCCTCGGCACCACCGCTATTGTCAGCGCTGTGCCCGGTGCGATGATCGCAACCGCCACGTTCACCGATGCAGAGCTTCCCGCTTCGCTTTTGTCGGGCAGCCCGCAGGTTAAACTGCGTGTGGCAGACCGCGCCAACAACGAAACGGCCGACCTAAAGATCATAACTTACGACGCTTTTGCTCCGTCTCTGAGCAAGTTTGAGCTGACAGGCACCGCGAGCTTCACCGCCGGCATCTACTACACCAAAAGCAATGACAGAAATGTAACGCTGATATCTGCGTTTTCCCCCGACGAACCTGTGTTCGCAACAATCAGTAACAGTCCTGCGGCTACATCAACTATAACATTGACCAAAAATTATTTGAACGAGTATGTTGCTACCTTTGGCTATGGTTATCCTGACGGCGATTACGAAATTTTCATTTCAGATATGGCAGGGAATTTGCACACGGGAGTCGGCAGTATTAAGCTGCATGTCGACAACACGCAGCCTACCGTTGTTTCAATTGTTCCCAACTTGATAATTGGCAACACGGTGGCCGAAGGCGCCACCTTCACGGTAACATTCGACGAACCCATAGACCCGCGCATTACTCCGACGCTCGCGCTTGCCACTTCCACGGCGGCAATAAGCATGAGGTTAATCGGATTCAGCGACGATTTCAGAGTCGCCAGCTATACAAACATTAACGCGATAACCTCGGTTATGCCCTCGGGCTATTACTATTACCGCGTCGAAAAAGGCTACGACTTCAGCGGAAACCAGCTCGTTTACCTTAACAACAGCGAGTCGTTCAAAATTAACGTGCAGTCGTCGGGGCCCGTAGCCGAAAACAAGATTTTGAGCAGACAGCCCGGCCTCTTTGGGTCGAATATTTGCGAAAATCTTGATGTGAATTTAGCAGAAAATATCGCAGAAACAGGCTCTGTGACAGTGCGGTTAGATTACGCGGGCGGACGATACAACGAACCGCACGGTTTGTTGATGTATGACGCAAGCAATAGCATTGTCGGCGCGTATGAACTGCTAAATATAAGCGGTGTAAGCAGTATTGCCACAATTTCGACGTTATTACCCGACGGGGAATACAAATTTAAGCTGGTAGATGTGCTTAATAATATTGGGCCCGAATTGCCTCAAAAACTTAAGGTCGATTCTGTGGCTCCGCTGGTTTCTGGCTTCGATTTTGCCGACACATTCGGCACATTTACAAACGGCATTCACTACTATTCGCAGGCATTGGCGGCGACCAAAAACGTAACGATCGACAGCACATTAGACTCTATGCGTCTTGTGGCTTCGGGCGTAACTCTCTTGATGGCCGATGTGGCGACTTTCACGACAGATGTCAAGCTTCCGGCCGTTAACCACGTTATCAGCTGGCCTCCGATGGCATTGGACGAAGGAATATACAACCTTATGGCGGCCGACAAAGCCGGAAACTTCGCAGAAGACAGCGTCAGCGGCAGTATTGCCAGTCTCACGGTATTAGTAGACAACACGGCACCGTCTGTTGTGAGTGCCTTCATTTCTGACTCGGACGGCTTGCCCTTAGGTCTCTCGTCGCTAGGCTACACCGCCACAGGCAGCGCTTATTTTGCTCTGCAGATGAGCGAATCCATGAGCCCGGCAGTAGCGCCCGAAGCGCGCCTGGCTACTTCTTCTTACGCTCTCTCTTATGTTGAACTTGAGTTTGTAAAATGGGCGAATGCAAGCACGGCTGTTTACAGAAATAAAAAAGAAATCGGCGAAAACATTAAGGCCGGAGCTTACGAGTTCTTGGTTTCTTCGGGCTCAGACTATGCCGGAAACAGCCTCATAGCAGTTGATTACGACAACCCGCTCGGCGCGACAGTTGACATTTACTCTCAAAGACCGCAGTTCACAGCCGTATTCAACAGTTTGCAAGAAGATATTTACGGAGCAGAAGTGCTTGTAAATCAGCCCTTCAGCGATACGGTCAACCCGGGCATCGCAACTTTGACTGTTACATACGCCGAGGGACACCCTTACTCTACGCCTCACGAAATATGGGTATACGATAATAATACCGTTTCGGCGACAAGGGTAGCAACAGCTTCGGTCGACACGGCCACCGGAAAAGTGACCGTAGATGCCGCACTGTTCGGAAGCCCCGTTACCGCAAATTCTGTGCCTTATTATTTCAAAATCGTCGATGATTTGGGCGGAATGAGTGCTTTTTCGCCGGTTTCGTTGGTATACGACAACGTTTCGCCGACTCTGAGCGAGTTAAGCATTAACAAAAGCTTCTACAACCCCGACACCGGCAGCGGATTAACTGTTTATTCCACAAGAAGCGACGGTCAGGCAGACCCCCTTGTTCTGTGTTTCGTTGTTAGCGCAACTAACGCGGTTGCTGCAACTCACCCCCTTGCCAACGGCAGCCAGGTAATTAGTGCCAACTGGCTCAAATCGCTGGCAGACGACGATTATTCGCTTTGGGTTGTCGATAAAGCAGGCAACTTCGGGGCAGCACCGGCCGTGAATTTGAAAATAGACAGGGCGGCCCCTTCCATAATATCGGTAACTGCAATTCCCGACCCGATTACCTCGGGCCCGGCAGGGGTGGCGACTATAACCGTTGTATTCGACGAAACAATCTTGAATTACCCGACTTTGAGCCTGGCAACCACAACTCAGGGAATCTCTGTGCCCTGCACCTTCGTGCAATTCACGGACGCCGGTAAAACAATTGCCGAATTCAGTGTCGGGCAAGTTAAAAACGATATTCCGCAGGGTTACTATCGCTGCAAAATCAAGGCATCTGACGAGACCGGCAACATTCGTGAAAACGAAGAAAACTTTGTGCTGATTCAGTCGCGAGGCCCTGAAGTCACGGCCATTAACTTCTATTCGTACCAATCTACGGTGGCGAGTTCTGCGAGTGAAGTCTCTGTTAATAAGCCTTTCAGCTTTAATGTCGATGACGTCCTGAGTATGAGCGTGGTGTTCAAAAATGTCCCGAACCCGGCTCAAAACTACTATCTGCATATTTACGATCAGAGCAGTAACCGTGCTGTAGCGACTCTTACCACCGAGGTCGGCAATAAAATGGCCACTTACACCTGGTTCGTCGACCCTCTGCCGGCGAACTGGTCAGAACCGGCCAATACCGCCACCTTTAATGTCTATGTGGCTGATGACAGCGGCGATTCGCTGTATAGCCGACAATGGTTTGTCGATAACGTTCGCCCCGTTTACCAAGCCTCTACTGTGGCCTTTACGGGCGGTGTGAACGATGCCGGTTCTTCGAGTATCTATTATAACCCCACGATTCAGGGAAACTTGGGTGTGTCTTTTGGGGCAAACGATGCCGGTGATTTGTCGATGCGTGTTACGGGAGCCGTTTCAACAGATACTTACAGCCTAGCAAAAAGCGGAAACACCTATTCCGGCTCTTTCGACGGATATCATAGCAGATTAGTCGACTCTTCGCGCGTTATGCTCGCCGACGGTGTTTATGATATAGCCCTCGCAGACGCGGCCGGTAATATCGCGGTCTGCCCATTGCCTCTTATAGACGCCGCTAACAATAAAACTCTGTATAAAATGGTCATAGATACCGCTGCCCCCATTGTAGACGCTTACGCGATGTATCTGACCATTGACGGCGTTGTTACTCAAACTGTCGCAAACGCCGGGTTCTATGCCCCCGCAGCCGGCAGCCTCACGGTTAAACTTGACATGGCGGCACCCCTGAATAAAAATGACGCTTGGTACATCGAAATACTCAGAAAAGATACGAACACCCTTTACAGAAAATTGCCGCTCACAGATCTTAGCGCCGAAGGCAGCTTTACCTACGGAATCAAATGGAACGGCAAAGATCAAAACGGCAACCTCGTTCCTAACGCCGCTTACACGCTAAGAGCCGTTGACTTTACCGGAAACAGAGCGCTTGACGGTTCGGGTGATTATATTACAGCCTCCGTAAATGTCGTGACAAGCGACTTTACAATGACAAGCGCCCAACAGCTGGCTTCTGATTCGGCCGTTGTCTATTTCAACCATCCTATTGCCGACACAGCATATGTCGTTGAATATAAGCACGAAAACGACGCCCTCTGGACAACAGTCGCCGCAACCGATATAACCAAAGAAACAAACAGCTTAACCTTTAAAACTTCTCCTTCTTTTAAAAGCGGCCTTTATGGTATCAAAGTCTCCGGTGTAACCAGTATTTACGGTGTCGCCCCCCAATCAGACAACATCTCACTCACGACAGACGGCGACGGCCCCGTTATTGCCGCACATTCATTTACCGGTATCAACACTCAAGACAAAAAAAGCGTCCTAGTAACCTTCAATGAACCGGTTAAAGCAGACTCCGTCAGCAACGTCCCCACAGCATTTGCTGCCACAAAAACCCTCGCCGGAGTGACTACGCCATTAGCTGTCAATACCGCAACCTATAAAACCGAAACCTCGGTTCTGCTCACTTTCGCCGAAGACCTCATGAATAGCGCAACATACAGCGTTTCTGCGCCCCTCTCGCGCGACCTCTTAGGCAATCTCGGCTCTTCGACCCCTCGTATCTTCAACGGCCGCGATCTGACAGCCCCAACGGTGAAAATTTCCGCCTTCTCAAATCCCATGAACTCAAGAGATTTGATTGTCGTGGCAACCGCTAACGAAACACTTCTCGCTCCCCCGACGCTGCATGTCGAACAAACAGGCTATTCTGCCGCAGCAGTAACCATGAAAGCCCACCCGACTAATTCCATGGCCTACATGGCTTCAATCTCCGTTCAGTCTAACAGAAGCAAATTCGGCTCACTGAGAGTGACGGCAACAGATTTGGCCGGTAATATCGGACAAGCCTCAATGCAATTCTTTGTGGGCAGTGTTCGCGCGAATGTTGCCTCAGAAGTTATTTCAGACGACGAATCTGTGCGTCTCACCTTTAAAGCCGACAGTCTTAAAGTCGATTCTGACATAAGACTTTTAGAACGTTTATTGGAAAAAGAGAACGAAGCCGATCAAACCATTCGCAGTTCTCTGCAGGACGAGTTTCTTGCCGGAGCCAATCTGCGCGCTTCTGCATTGCGTCCCTCAAAACAAGACTTGAGCAATAGCGCAGAGTTAGTTCCCATATCGCCCGCTTACGAAATAACAGTGCCATCAGAAAACGTCGCCGCAGGATTTGATGTTGCAATTAAATCGCCCGTAGCAACCACGACAATCGGTGTCGGCCTCTTCTACCAAAGCGGCAACACTTGGAAGTTCGTCAGCGCCTATAAAAACGCCGATAACGCATATGCCGCGCGCATAAGATCAAGCCAAGTGTTCGCAATAATGAGAGATATTGCGCCTCCGACCCTGACTCTTGACGAAAAACTTGATTTAACCGTGCCTTTCACCACATCGCGCCCTGAATTCCGAGGCAATATCGTTGACGCAGGTTCCGGAATCGACGTCACCGCCCTCGAAGCAGTAATAGACGGCAAGCTTATACAAAAGTTCAGCTGTAACGACGACGGCAACTTTGTTTTCGTGCCTTTAACTCCCCTTGAAGGCGGAGCCCACTGTATTGAAATTAAGGGCGGCGACAGAACAGGCAACAAAGTCGTGTCGCCATCTTTAAGATTTGAAGTTGTTAAAGAACTTAAGGTGACGCAAATAGTCCAATACCCGAACCCCGCCCGAAATAATTATATGAATATAAGGTTTGTAACCAATCGTTCCGATATTACCGAAGACAACGTAAAAATAAGAATCTACGACGTCGCAGGTCATCGGGTCAGAACAATCGATACGCCGCCCCGAAAAATCGGAACAACATACGATTTCAGATGGGATATGCTCAACGGTAAAGGTAAACGTGTCGCGAACGGTGTTTACTTCGCAAAAGTCGAAATAAGAGACCCGAATAATCCCGCTATCAAGTTTAAGACGACACTTAAACTGGCAGTCTTGAGGTAATAAATGAACTTAAAATATAAAAATTTGCTCGCCTGCTTAATTGTGGCAATAGTGCTGGTCTCAGCGGGATTAGTCGGCTGTGGAGACGGCGGCAACGGTCGCCAAACTCTTCCCGGAGAAAACCCCTTCGGCCCCTATATTACAGGCACCGGCACAGGAACCGCCACAAGCACTTCAACCGGAACCGGCACAGATACAGACACCTCGCTCACTCCCGCGCAAGCAATTAAAAACGGCAGCGACAAAATGCTTGAAGGTAACTTCATCGCCGCTGTGCAGGCCTTTACAGCCGTAATATACGATTCGACCGCCACCGCGGCTCAAAAACAAGAAGCATACTCCGGCAGAGGCTGGGCAAAAGCAAAACTCCCCGTAGACCAAGGCGGAGGAACAATAGTAGCTATTCCTGACTTAAAACAAGCCTCAAACATGACCCCCGGCGCCGATGCCGACCCGGTTGTCGCGAACGAATCAAAACTTGGATACGCGCTTGCCTTGATTCAGCTCGTGGTAAGCGGCAGCGATACTGCAAACGACTCAGCAAATCTGACTATTGCCATCGCTATAATCGATTCCCTGCTCGCTAAACCCGTTTGGAACGGAGACGTTATTCGGGAAAAAAACGCGAGCGTCTATGTAGCCGCTCCGGGTGCCCGCGCAATGCTGGCTTTGGCATATGACCTTAACGGAAACACCGCAATGGCCGACTACCACATTGCAATCGCTTTCGCTGAGGCTCCTAATGACGAAAACGTGCAGAACGCCAAGAACACCATAGATGTTTTGCGCGGGAACATTTAAAATCATGAAACTTCTTACCCGTTTGCTCTTAGCCGTTTTTCTTGTTTTTGTGTCTCTGCCCGCCTACTGTATCAGCGGCCCGATTCTTATAATGGATACAGAGCCTGCAGAAAGCGAGGCTTTCGTTTACGGCATAGGCCCGGTCATAAAATATAAGCACGTTAAAGGTCTCGATGATTTTGAAGGCGACATGGGCGTGTTCGGTGCCCGCGCCTACCTCGGAAGAATAAACGATCCGCAATTCGGAATAATGTACGGCATGGGCAGCGTCAAAGGCGAAGCCTACAAGCTTGAAATTAAAATGACCGGCGCTACAATCGAAGACTCTTTTCGTGAAGACCCAAGAGTCAGATGGCGCGTTACCTGCGGCATCGGAAACTACGACTACACAAGCAGAGCATCTTCAAGAAGCCTTAAAAGCTCTTCATTCGGCTTTCTCGAACCCCAAATTGTTGGCGTTCTTCCCTTAAGCAGGCACATCGTGTTAGAATTCGCCCTCGGCTATACTTTTACCAACACCAAAGGCGTGCGTCTTGAAGGCGTGGCCTTTAACAGCGAGCTTCTGCTGGGCAGATTCTAGTTTATCGGTGCCCCAGTTTTTTTAAAACAGAAAACACCGTGTCACGCGCCGTTACAGGAATTCTCTTTACCTTATATACCCCCGAACCTCTTTTGTTGGTTCCCGCTATGCTTGTAAAATGCACTTTAAACCCATTTTGCACAGCCGCTTCGGTGAAATATTCGTTGAATTTGCCGTAAGGCCACGCTATAGATATGGGGGCAGTGCCGATAACGGCTTTTAATGTCTCTGCAGAACTTGCCAAATCTTTTTTAATAAGTTCTGTAACAGGGTTTGAGTTGTCGGATATTTTAAAAGCGTCAAAAATTCTTAAAGTGTCCGTGTGCAGATCGTGGGTGTGAGAGCCAAACTCAAAATATCCCGAATCATGCATTTCTTTGATTTGTTCTTTGTTCAAATACCTTGTAAATTGCGGCTTTTTGCCTATTCGCGCCGTTATGACAAAAATTGTCATCTTAACTTGCTGCTTCTTTGCCGTTGGGTAGGCGTATTCATAAAGGCTTTCATAACCATCGTCAAAAGTAATCAAAACCGGTTTTTTTGTATCTTTTAACCCGCCCGATAAAAATTCAGCGGTTTCAGAGATTGATAAGGGGGTGAACCCGGCTTCTTTTATGGCTTTTATTTGTGACTCAAAATTTTCCGGAGTGCACGAAACATCAGAGGTAACTTTTTTTTGAATATGATGATATACCAAAACGGGCAAAGTCTCTCCGAAAGCTTTGCTTAGCCATAGTAATAATACAAGTGTTACATATAAAAATCTGTGCATAAATCAAAAGAGTTAAGAATGATATTCTCACTCTTAACTCTGTTTTTTCATTGTATTTATAATTACATCAATTTCTTGATCGCTTCGACTTTGTCGAGTTTTTCCCAGGGCAGGTTAAGGTCGTCTCTGCCAAAGTGCCCGTAAGCAGCGGTCTGTCTGTAAATCGGTCGTCTCAAGCCCAAATTCTTGATAATGGCGCCCGGTCTCAAATCAAATACCTTCAAGATTATTTCGGCAATCTTTGCTGTGGGTATTTTTTCGGTGCCCTTTGCGTTAACGTGCACAGACATAGGTTTGGCAACGCCGATTGCATAGGCTATTTGTAATTCGATTTGGTCAGCTACGCCTGCCGCAACAAGGTTTTTGGCAATGTATCTGCCCATATAAGCGCCCGAGCGGTCAACCTTGGTGGGATCTTTGCCCGAAAACGCGCCGCCGCCGTGTGCAGCCATTCCGCCGTAGGTATCAACAATGATTTTGCGCCCGGTTAAACCGGAATCGCCTTGTGGGCCGCCTACGACAAATCTGCCTGTGGGGTTGATGAAAAATTCTGTGTTAGCGTCTATAAGCTCAGCCGGCAGAACTTTCTTTATAACTTTTTCGATCAAATCCTTTTCGATTTGCTCGTGGGTAGCTTCCGGGTCATGCTGTGTGGAAAGCACAACAGATGCTATGCGAAGGGCTTTTCCGTCTTTGTATTCGACCGTTACTTGTCCTTTGCCGTCAGGGCGCAAATAACTGATTTCTTTATTTTTTCTTGCGTCTGCCAATCTTTTGCACATTTTGTGGGCATAGTAAATGGGAGTAGGCATATAAGCATCGGTTTCGTTGCACGCAAAGCCAACCATCATACCTTGGTCACCGGCTCCGACATTAAGGTCTTCGTCTGTGCCTTCGCTGTCTTTAGCGCGGTTAACGCCCTGAGCGATATCGGGTGACTGTTCGTCCAAAGTCACGATAACGCCGCAGCTTTTGCCGTCGATACCGTAATCTGAGTTTGTATAACCGATTTCGGTAAGAACTTTTCGTGTAATGCTTTGCACATCTACATAGCATTTGGTGGTTATTTCGCCCATAACCATGGCAAGTCCGGTTGTTACTGCTGTTTCGCAGGCAACTCTGCCCATGGGGTCATTTTCTAAAATTGCGTCTAATACTGCATCGGAAATTTGATCGGCAACCTTATCAGGATGCCCTTCGGTTACTGATTCAGAGGTGAAAAAGTAAGTGTTTGTCATTGTCGAGGCCTCCGTTTTCCTTCTTAAGTGCGGTGATTATAACAGTAACAAAACTGTTCGTCAAGAAAGCTTCAAAAAGTTTTTCACCTGTTCTAAAAAGTAAGCGTTTTGTTCGTAACTGCCGCAGCTTGCTCTCAAATAATTCTTCAGAAGCCTGTGTGCGCCTACGTCTCTGATGGCAATTTCATGTTCTTTTAAATATTCAAATAGTTTCGAGGTTTTTTCGCCTATTGTAAATGTAACAAAGTTCGTCTGAGTCGGCATAACTTTTACGTTGGGCAGCGCCCCCAAATCTGAATGCATCTGCTTGGTCAATTCTATGGCCTTTTTGGTGTGAGCTAAAAATACGTGTTTATTCAACAATATGCTTACTACAAAAGCTTGAACAAGACTGCTCACATTAAAAACCGTCTGAGCTTTTCTGATTTCTAAAGTGTTTTTTTCTTGGCTTATCATGTAGCCAAAACGCACGCCCGCCATAGAAAAAGCTTTAGAAAAAGAACGCACAATAATAAGGTTAGAAAAGTCTTTAACACGGTCAACCATAGTGGCGCCGCTGAACTCAAAATAAGTTTCGTCCAATAAAACAGGCTTTTCGGTGTTCCGTAAAATATACAGAATTTTATCGTCGCTTAACAGCTGCCCTGTAGGGTTATTCGGGTTGCACAAAATACCAAGCCGACAATTTTTGCTGTTCAAAACCTTCAGATATTTGTCTGCATCAAAGTCTAAATCGTCGTTAAAATCCAATGTTTCAAAGTTTAAGCCCACAGCGCGGGTAAATGTGCTATAATCAAAATAAGACGGAGCCAAAGAAAGAGCAAACGAATCATTGTCTTCTCTGACTGCCAAAAAAATGTTGTAAAGCATATCGTCGGCACCGTTCGCCCAGATTATGTTTTCTTCCTTTATGCCGTGACCGACGTATTCTGTTAACAATTTATGCAGCGTATCTCTGATGTCGTCAAAATATCGATTCAAAGAAACATCTTGCATAGTTTGATTAAAAGCTTCGTCAATTAAGGGGTATGGGTTTAATATACTTTCATTCAGGCACATCATGTGTTTCTTGCGGGGGACTTTAGTATCTGATGGTGCGTCTGCGTGCAGCAAATCTGTTCTGAATAAACTCATTTTCTTTTCCTTTAACTTGTGATTTGTTATACTAACAAATATAATTGACTAAGACAATCAAGAAGGCTAATGCCTTTGAAAAGGATAACTAAAAGATGCAAAACCTGAAGGTCAACAATGTTTTCCTATGATTACGGCCCCTCGACCCGAAAATCGTCAAGAAGCAAAGAGACAACCGGCTGCGGTAAGTTTATGCTTCTCTTTTATGTGCTTGCTCTGATCGGTTATGTGCTGTATTCAACCGGTAAACTTGACGCTCTGAGTCAAAAAATCAGCTCTTTTGTGCGCGAAGCCTTCGTTCAGAGGGCAAAATCCGAAAATGACAAAATAAACGAAGAGATTGATAAGCGAATTGCTGCAAAAACCAGCTTTAAACGCGCCGAACATATTCATATAGACAGCACTATTTATGACGTGAAGTTTTTGGGTATGTATAAAAGACCTCTTGATGACGACTTTGTCAATGAGTCTCTCCAAAAGGCCGCCAAAAACCAAATTACCCAAGATACCAACCCACTGCAGGTATTGGCAGCTTATAATCGTCCTTTCGCCCTCGTAAAACTCGGTATTGCATTGCCCGAGCTTATCAACGCACAAGATTCAAATGGAATATGCCCAATGGCGGAGGCGCTTATTAAAGGTGCTGAGCGCTCGGTAAAAGCTTTGCTCATGTTCCCTGATATCGATCTGACTCTAGTAGACAAAAACAATTTCACAATTTTACACTATGCCGCTAAATCAGGTAATGCTGAGGTCATTAAAAGAGCCTTGCAGCAGGGGGCTTCTCCTTATGCAAAGACGATACATGGCCTGACTCCTCGCAATTTAGTCGACAAAGACAACTATCATTTGCTTAATATTTTGTCAGGAAATTTCTGACATAAAACCTTTTAAGGAAAATCTG
>MWDD01000049.1 GCA_002070375.1 bacterium ADurb.Bin157
AATTGCCGAAGAAAAAGCAAGAGCAGAAGCTGAGTTACGCAATAATTTATATGTCGGGTCATCTGAAAAATATAAGAACATCAGTGACGCTGTCTCTGCAGCGACAGATGGCAACATAATAACAGTTCGTGCGGGAACTTATATTGAAAATATTACAGTAGCTAAAAATATTTCTATTACAGGTGAGAATACTCGAACTTGTATTATAACAACAAACAGTAAATCGCCGACTATAGTAGCGAGCGGCAATTCCATGATTTCAAATCTGACTATAAAGAACACAAGCGATTCACCGACTTCAACAGTTGAGCTAAGCGGTAATGCTTCTTTATCAAACTGCATAATTAACAATTTGACTCCGGCCCCCAGTCCGGATTTTAGTGCAGGAATCGAAATTACCGGAGGGCAACCGACTTTAAAAAATTGTACTGTCAGCGAAACAAAGGGCATGGGATTAACTATAAAGCGAGGTTCTCCCCTTATAACCGGCTGTAATATAAATAATTGCGGGATATACGGCATTTGGTATAACGGTCCGGCAGGCGGCACTGTTCAAGGTAATCAGATTAAGCAATGCCAAAAATCCGGTGCCGGTATAAAAGCAGGCGGCAACCCCATATTCATAAATAATGTTATAAGCGAAAACGGGGAAAACGGCTTTCTAATTTATTCCGAGGGACTGGGCAGATATGAAGGCAATGAAATTTCCAATAATAAAATGTATGGTTTTGATGTATGGGACGCCAGTCCCCAAAGCATGCATGGCAATAAAATTGAAAAAAACAGAAAGGGCTATATATTAGTTAGAGGCAAACAAGCTTCTCCGCGTATCGGCAGCAACAATTTTGACAACAACCGCACTGATAATATAAAAAATCAGGGTGGTAAAATCATACCCTATTAAAAACTCGGATAATTTGAAAGGTTTTATATGTTAAAGCGCAATGCAATCTTGATATTTTTTTTATTTGTGTTTTGTTTTCCTGCTTTTGCGGAGCAACTTAGTGAACAGAATTTTCAACTGATGTTTGGTTACGATGTCAGGCCTGACCATGTCGAATTCAAAAAACCGGTATTTTATCAAAAAGAATTATTGATTCATGATGTATTTTTTAAAGAAGAATGGAAAAACACAGATGATGAATATTATATTAGCACCATCTCTTTTGAGTTGAGAGTTAAAAAGGGAAACGAAATTTTGGTAAAAGTCCCAACTCAAAAGTTTAGTCTAATAAATGCAAAACAGAACGCTGTAATTGGAAAAGCCGAGCTTGGCGACACATTATTGACAGCAGAATTACTTGATATTCAACAAACTCCTACAGGCATAACTCAAATCACAGTTTCATTTACTCTATCTTATCCGACTCCTCTTGAGGCAAAAGAAGAAATTGAAAGCGCATTGGCCCTTGCTAAACGCGCTTCAACTTTTTCCAAAGATAAAGAATCATTAAAAATTGCTTTGTACAAACAAGCTTTAAGTCTTATCCCGGAATCAAACAATTCTTTGAAAGCAATAAAGTTAAGAAAAGATATCCAACGTAAGCTCAGCTTGCTTGAAACAAAGTAATATTGAATTAAATCGTTAGTATCACTTTTTAAAAACGAGTAAATAATCGTATGTATCAGTTGTTTTATCAACAGATTTCATATACAGCTTAGACTTAGAAAATCCGGTTTTAAAAACATTTCTGATTGGTTCAGCAATAACTTGCTCATGTATTCTTGGGGCCAGCTCTTTGCCTGTCCAGCAGAAAGCAGCAGAAGAGGCTTTTTCAGCCAGTTCCAAAAACTTTGAGTAATCGCTTTTGGCATTAAAAGGAATCATATATCTATTAAGCGCCAAACTGATTTCTTTTTTAGCGAGTTTGATATCAGCGTGGCCGTGGAACCAAGCATAATATATTATTTGCAACAAGTCTTCTTCCGTATCATCGTCAAAAATCAGCGGAAATAAAACAAGCGAACATTCTTTTGCTTCAAGTTCAGAGAGATGCTTGGAAGTAATTTCTACTTTATTTTGCTTACCTCTTATAAATTCATTATGATAATGCAGATAGTAAGCCATAATTTTGTCCGGCTCAAAAAACACCTCAGTTCGATATTTTTTATTTGTGAGCCAATATGACATAACCTGATATACAGCAGACCAAAAAATTTCTCTCTGCGAATAATCTTCTATTTCGTAAGCGCTTTCACGCCAATAATAAATGTAATCAATCTGTTGCCTAGTAAAAAATTTATCCAACCAAGGTTCAAATGGATTTGTTTCTTTATTTAAAGGCTGAGTCAAGAGTTGGTTAAATTTATGTAGGTTTTTATCTAAAAATGGTCCTTTATCAACGTCAAACCAAGCTCTTGCAAGCATTGCCTGACTATCGACTGGGAAATTAGCAAATAATGGTATTTCCAGATGGCTTAACCAGTTTAATGCTGAAAAGCGATGAAAAAACGGTATTGCTACAGAATCCACTTGTAATAATTCTTCTACAGATTCTAATAGCCATGAAGACTGCATTCTAATCATTGAATCTTAGGCCTCGACTTCTTCATCATCTTGTTTTAATTTTTCGGCTATTTCCTCTGCAAGATCTTTTCTAATTAGTTTTCCCCACAAACGCACCAATTCGGGATCAAATTGTAAGCCGGCATGGCTTTCGAGCTCAAACAAAATTTCTTCTCTGCCTGAGTATTGATGTTTTCTGTAGGGGCGATTATTGCTCATTGCAGAAATTGCATCAGCCAAGGCTAAAATCCTGGCAGATTTTGGTATTTCTTCCCCTTTAAGGTTATCAGGATAACCGAGGCCATCCCATCTTTCATGGTGCCATCTAATTATTGCGGGAACTTCATCACAAATATCGTTATCCTTTTTTAAGTGAAGTTCTCCCAGTAAGGGGTGGGCTCTTATAAGAAAGAGCTCTTCGGGGTCGAGTGGTTTTTCAGGATTTAAAACATCGGCGGGCAACAAAATTTCCCCAACATCATGAAGCATCGCAGCAGTTTTTAATGTCTGAAGTTGCATTAAGTTTAGGCCGGCAGCAATCCCAAGTCTTTCACAAATTTTTGCAACTTCGGCTGAGTGTCTGACATTGTATCCTTCAATTCTGTCAACCATAGAAGCGATTCCGGATAAAAGATGCTTATATCTTTTTTGATATGGCGCAACAATTTCGTGCAACTCAAAATACTTATACGCCAACCAAGTAAGCAAAACCACCAAAAGGATTAAAGACAAATTCAAGAAAGTTGTTGGCATTTATCAATAGCCTTCCAAATCTTCAAGCTTTCTGCGAATATTTCTAACTTCAGCATGATCCGGGAAACGCTTCAAAAATGTTTCATACACATCTTTTGCAGCATCATAGTCACGGAATTCCTGACTTAAAATTTCACCTTTTCTAAGATACGCATCTGCTGCGGCATCAGAATAAGGATATCTATCCGTGACCGCCGAATAGTAATCAATTGCCTTTTCCATGTTTTCTCTGCTTTTTCTATACCTTATGCTTCCCGAGGAATCTACTGTTTTCTTCATGCTATCCAAGTCAGTTTCGTATATTCTTCCCAGTCTGTATATGAGATCTTCTCCCCCTTGGGCATTCGGGTATTTGTTCATCATCTCTTCAATTGCTTCAGTAGCGCCTTTATAGTCTTTTTGTTTTCCTTCAAGAACATTAACCAATTTTCTGTAGACATCAATTGCCTCATCACTGTCAACTACAGCTTTTAAAGCATTTTTATAAGCTTCGGCTGCTTTTTTATATTGCCCGGCATCGGCCTGCATATCACCAAGATCTATATTTGCTTGCAATTCATGTTCACCCAGGGCTTCATCAGCTAAGTTTTCTTGCAATTCCAATGCTGATTCCTGGGTTGATGTTCCGATGGCCAGCCTTTTCATTTTTTCTTGAGAACTCTTAAAGTATGTACTGTATGAGTAATTTGCAACAACAATACTATAGTTTTCTGATGCTTCTGCATATTTTCCAATGGCTTCATAGCAGGCAGCCAAATTATAGTGAACTTTATCAATTGTCATAAATGTGGGATAATTAGCTATTAATAGCTCATACATTTCGATTGCTTTCGGATAATCTTTAAGACGTTCCTCATAAATGTTTGCTAAATCATAAATCAGTTTTGGGGCTTCGGGCCCTGTGACACCGCCTTCAGCAATACCCGCGCTCAACATATTTGCAGCTTCATAAAAATGATTCAGGGCGCTGCTTATTTCACTTTCAGCTTGTCTTTGTCTGATTTTACCAAGTTCCACCATTGCGGATTTTTTATGCGGCCCGGCCAATAATGGTTGAATTGCGTCTGCCGCGCTTGAATAATCACCATTTGCCAAAGCTTGAATAGCTGTTTGATATTCTGACGTATTTTGAATTTGAGCGAAAGCAGGAAAAGCTATAATTATGAAAAAAAATATAAATAATTTAGTAATTACTCGCATGTTTTTTCCTTTATAAAAATGTATTTGTCTATCTACTAGGTACATGATAACATAATGCTGAAAAGATTTCAGGAATATTTATGAATAATAAAACACTAACTACACTGCTTGATCAAACCGATAATATTAACAGTGAGATCGGCGAAAGTATTGCAATTCGGTCAAAAGATCACATGGAGTTTAAGCTGTTACCCCTCGATAAGGTCTATCCGAATCCCAATCAACCTCGAAAGCTCTTTGAAAAACAGGCACTTGATGAATTATCTCAATCTATTCTTGAGCATGGTGTTTTACAACCTATATTGGTAAGACAAATTGGCGACTTATATCAGATAGTATCAGGAGAGCGCAGATTCAGAGCAAGCAAGTTAGCGGGGCTTAGAACTATTCCCGCTGTTGTTCGTAAATTGAACGAAGAAAACACAATGCTTGCCGGATTGATAGAAAATATCCATAGGCGAAATCTCAATCCAATTGAAGAAGCTCGCACCTTAAGAGACATCATATTAAATTTTGAACTTACTCACGAGCAATTAGCGGAGAAAATAGGCAGAAGTCGCTCAGCGTTAACCAATCGATTACGATTGTTGCAATTGCCCTCTGAGGTTCAAGCTATGGTTGCTGATGGAAGAATATCGGCCGGCCATGCAAAAATGTTAGCCGGACTAAAAACCAATAACGAAGCTAAGTTGTGGGCTAATAGAATAATAAAGGATCATTTGTCTGTTTATGAAATTGAAAAACAAATAGAACAAAGCAAAAACAAATTAACAGACGCTAAAAAGCAAAAAGGAAAGTTTGAAATGAGTTCCGACATGCATGTAAGAGCAGTGGAAGAGAACCTTCAAGAGCTTCTCGGAGCGAAGGTCAGAATCAGACAAGGCAAAACCAAAGGACGCATAGAGATTGAGTTTTATGACAGAGGGGATCTTGAACGTGTTGTGGAATCTATGGTTTCAATGCGCATCTAAAAGAGAACTTGAAAGGAAAACGAGGTGCTAATCAAATTTTGGGGTGTGAGAGGATCTATACCGGTTCCCGGAGCAAATACAGTTGTTTATGGCGGGAATACGACTTGCATTGAAATAATTACTTCAGAAAGACATAGAGTCATAATAGATGCCGGAACAGGCATCAGAGAACTTGGCAACTGTATGTTAAAAGAAGAGTTTGGCGAAGGCAAGGGCTTAGCGCACATACTATTTACCCACTCTCACTGGGATCACATCCAAGGTTTTCCTTTTTTTGCACCGGCTTATATTGGTAAAAGAAGCGAGGACGGCACTCGCATACCGGGATTATGCAACGAGTTTAACTTATACGGGTCGGCAGATGTCGGAGATCGCCTTGAAAATATAATGCGCGGTCAGATGGACAACCGATATTTTCCTGTCGACCTTGGCTATCTTTCTGCCATAATAAACTTTAAGACATTAATAGAGAACAAAACAGAGATTGGCAACACAAAAATTACTGCTCGTCGCTTACTTCACCCAAACGGCGTTCTTGGTTTTAGAATAGAAGACCAAGACAAAATATTAACTATTGCCACAGATTGCGAACATCCGAATAACGGAACCATTGACGCAAATTTATTAGAGCTTGCAAATAACGCAGATGTTTTGATTTATGACGGGCAGTACACAGAACAAGAGTACAATCCCGAAAAATTTAACATTAAAGCTCAAACAAAAAAGGGCTTTGGTCACTCGACTCCTGACGAAGGCGTAAAGATGGCTCAAGAAGCCGGCGTTAAAAAGCTGGTAATAACTCATCATGACCCATTGCACACAGACAAGATACTAAGCCATATGGAAGAACACACAAAATCACTTTTCAGCAACTCAATTTTCGCCCGAGAAGGTCTTTGCATCGAACTTTAAGTCACATTTATTTATTTTGCTTTAGGGCCAGTTTGGTGTTATAGTATTGCTGTATGAGGCGTGCATCTTATTTTACACCTGTTTATTTGTTTAGTTCTATTTCAGCCAGTTGCGGAAAGTCCACAATACTTTCTAATCTGGCCGTTTTGTTAAACAAACAAGGTGTCAAAGTTGCAATAATTGACTTTGCCTCTGAAAACGTCAAAAGCCTACCGGATTCTTTTCCAAAGTCTGTAGAGATTCAAGATTACCCTGAGCTTTCGCAATTAGTGTTGAATGAGGGTTCAAAATTTCAAAAGAACTTTTATTTTATTGAAACTGATTTTATATCGTATTTTCCGGCAGGAGCTGTTAAGAATCTTTCAACTCTTTTTACTGAAACATCTTTGAGAGATTTTTTCATACAATTGCGCTCAACATTCGACACCATAATAATAAACATGCCTTCGGGAGCTCGCTATTGGACTCAAATATCAGAGACTATTGCCAACTCAAGTTTTTGGCAGGGAACCACACCTGTTTGCATAACAGTTTCTTCGGCTTTAAGCTCAGATATGGTTGCCATAGATAATTCTATAAGAGAAAGCACTCTATTAAATTATCAGATGAAAGAAAATACGGTAATTGTTTTTAATATTAAAGCCCCCCCGGTTCCCGACCCAAATAACGCAAATTTAAACGCTTCAGAAATAAGAAACTTGTTCGATTTTCCCTTAAGTTTTATCATTCAAAACAATCAAGAGTTTTTAGAGCAGTCATTTCATCCCCTACCGTTTGTTTTAGAATCGGGTTCTCAAACTAATCAAATAATTTCATCGTTTTACAGAGTAATATCGCACACCTCAGACACTTTATCTCATATACCGCGTCACAAAAAAACCGCCTATACCGAATGCTCCGGCGGTCCTGTATTTGATTTAATTGCCGACTATCTTCCTCAAATATATGATTTGATATCTTCACGTTTTTTTACAATAACAACTTCTTTTCAAATTTATCTTGAAGAATCAGAAAACTCATATGCAATAAGAGTTTCAATATCAGAAAACAGAGACAGAAATCTTGGTATTTATGATAAAAAGGAACAAACAAACAATTTTCAAAAACAGTTTTATTTTTCTCCTAAGTATTTCGCGTATGATTTTGTTTATTCAAACAGAAATGATTTTTTTGACGACGCTCAAAAATACGAACCTGAAAAAGTAATAAGGCATGAAAAAACCTACAGTTTTGACGACAAATCCTGCCTGAAGACTTTCAAAACGATTACTCTTGCCTTAGATTTATATCCCGGAAAAGATCGTTTTTTATCGCCTTTGGTAATGTCACAAAGCCATTACATACACGACATACCCACATTGGCACACATGCTGGCCCTTCCAAAAAATCAAAAGAAAAAATATATTGCACCGAACTATTTGTCTCACACTTATTCCTTAGCAAATGTTGGAATAACACCTTTTATTATACCGACCTTCTTCAAGTTCAATTTTACATTTGAATGCTGTCTGCCCACTTTTTTCTTATTTAATATGTCTAAAACAGTTTTAAGTAAATTTTTATTTAATTTTGTTTTTTCTAATAATTCAATATTGGCAAAATCGCGGATTTCGGCCGAGCAGACGATGATCATGTATGCAGAAAGTCTTCGATCACAATGGCTTGTTTCAAAAACGCTTTCACATAAACCGCTGTTTTTCAATTCATATAATCTTTCGCTACCACAGTATGGCATGTATAAAATACCATTTACCGGTTCTATAAAATTAGAAGAAGCCGAAAAAACTGAGTTTATTATCTCATCAAATAATGATGACCCAACAATAAAAAAAGAACTTACGGTTTCTTCATTGGTATTATCAAAACCGAATTTTTCATATAATAAAGCTGCATTAAATTATGCAAAAGATGAAAATTTATCGCCCACACCTAATTTAGAGAATTATTATTTACAGGCCGTTTTAAATGTTCCAAACTATTGCTTTGCCGATGAATTATTTTGTTTAAAGATTTTTTATCCAAAAGCGCTTGTAGAGTTTCCTAAAAACCTAGTTTTACGCAGAGCGCCCGTTATAACCAAAAGCGTATTATTTGATAATAATTCTCTTCCCGAACCAACTCCGCCGGAAAAAAAACTTCCCTTGTCTTCTTTGAATAGAAGTATTTTCTTGAAGGTATCAAAATCCTTTGCAGGCTTTAAAACAAACTTTGATAAAAACCATAAAATTTTATCTTCAGAATTTTGCGATGTCCCGTATAATTTCATAAATTTTGCGAATTCAATGCTGCCAATGTGTTTCAATTTTAAAATTTACGGAAATAAAGCTAGCTATTCAACTATTTACAATAAGGCACAGAAAGATTTCTCATTAACTTTTAAAACTCTGTTTAAGATCAATTACATAAGCAAAGAGAATAACCAAAGCGTCTCCGCTTTTACAGACATAAGTAAGCGAAAAACAATAGATTTTTCCATTTCTGTAGATATAAAAAAACCATATAGTGAGTTTTTTTCAAATGAAAACAACTATAAATACAACTCAAAACAGCAACATAGTTCAATCTCAACTAATGACAAATCATATCTTTCTGACAAAGAGTCAATACCCTTATTAAAAAGCATAAAAGAGAAGATTAAAATCTGCCCTAAAGGGATGCTCGAAATTATTCCAAGGTTAAGCACATTTTCACCGATAAATTTGATTTTTCAGAATAAGGAATTCAAGACAACGCCCCTAAAAACACCCAAGACAGTCAACTTTGAGTATATTGTTTCATCAGACTTAATATTCATTGTTCCAAACTTTGAACTTTTAACCTATGACAAAAAAATTGAGGCTTTAGTTTCACAAAACTCTTCATATTCAATAGCAAGCAAGTATTTAATCAAAAAGTCAAGCGTTCAAATATCCCACCAAATCCAGACAACAAAGATTGAACAGCCAAAGTTGAATTATGGTTTTAAAAAATTATTAAATCAAAACCAATTGGGAGGGTTATTTCTTCTTCAAAATCCTATCAAGATAAACATTTCAACATCTTATCTTGCCTCTGAAATGAATAGAATGTTAACGGAAATGCATTTGCGTTTTACTAATTTTACCAATCCTTATCCCTTACGAAAGCTTAGTCCACAAATTTCACAAATAAGACCTGCAGATAAATTACTTTTAACTATTTCTAAAGGAATATTTAATATAATTTCTTCTCACAACTTTAATTTAGAGACCTTACAACCTACAGTCTCCTTAAAAAAAGATTTATCTTTTAGAGCCGCTTATTATGATTCTAATACCGTATGTTTTCAGGTCCCTTTATTGGTCAAATCTTTAAAAATGAACAATTCCAGGCCGGTATTTCAAACAAAGCGCCCGGATTTATTTGAAAACCTACATTCAACGATTGTCGTAAATTTGCACAGTAAGCTTAGACACATTAATTTTTCATCCAATAAGATCGGATTAAAAAGAAAAGTTTCTGTTTCGCCTATTTCTTTTTCACATATAAAAGTGTTTCCAACTTTTAATGCCTTAAATTTTTCGGATAAATCAATCGTGAAGCGTTTTAATTTATTTCAAAACTTCAAAAGAGAGAGTTATGAGATAAATAAAATAAAAGCAAAAGATATTTTGCTTTGGGCCCAAAGTACCGCAAAGCGGTTAAAAAGTGTTAATTTGAGTGTGAATAAATGATAGTTAAACCAAATAACATATTAATGGCCGTATTTGATGAATTTAAAAAGCCCGGCGGCAAGAAAAAGTTTATTACACGCAGACTGATAACACGCGCTTCCAAGCCGCTATTATCGGAAAAGCATTTACCAACTTTAGTACCCGGGCGCGGAAAAAAATGCTTTTCAACAAATTATTCAACTATTTATAAAAGCGACTATGCAAAAGAAACTACTATAGATTTCACCCCTTTGATCGAGAATGTTTTTTTAACCACAGAAAAAATAAATGAGCTCAAGAACTTTACTGTTTCAGAAATTATAAATCACAACAGAAAATTTATTCCTTTTATAAATCCGGTAAATATTGTGAACGAATATTGCATTAATGGTTCAAATTTCACAATTTGTTCAGAAAATGCAGTATTTATTTCAAAAGCTCCTGATTTAAGAACTAAATCAAAATTAAGCAGTGTTAAATCTAATAAAGAGAATGATTTTAAGGTTTTATTATATGATTCAAGTCATATTAAAGAGGTTTACAATAATGCGCAAAACATAATAATTATGAAGGGGATATCGTCCGCCCCAAGGCATTCGGCAAAAAAGCACGATAAACAATTTGATTACGGACTGCCCACAAAGTCCGGCGCATTCTTCAGAGATTCGGCAAAACGAACCGGATTACTTAAATTTAGCAACTTTAAATTTAATATTTTAGATTTTGTTTACATTAGTGAAACAGAAGATTATTTTGCTTGCGATTCAAAAGTGACAGAAGCAGATGTTAGGCTAATAGAAGCTAATGTTGGCAGTGATTCCTTATTATTCATTGTTAAAGCATATAAAGAAGTGTTCTTTGAACATTTTTATGACACACTGCCGCTTTACACGCGAAATAGCATTCATTGTTTATCAAGCTCAAGTGAACTCATTGAGCATAATTTCACACAAAAACACTTCATATTTTTGGAACACTTCAGTAAAACTCGAGCCACACAAATCAGAAATAGAAAATCACCTCAATCAGCAATATCAAAATCAAAAATTAAAGAGAATTTTGCAATATTAGAGAATAGTCAAGGAATCAAGTCAGAAAAAAAAGATTCCTTATTTAAATTTCAAAATTTATCAAATTACAAAATAAGTCATTTAAGTCACTCGTATAAAAACTCTTTAAAAGCGGAGTATTCTTCACCTAACATCTCCGGCAAACTGATTAATTCCACTGTAAGGTTTATTACATCAATAATTCGGCCCAGAAAAATAGAAAACGTCTCTTATAAACATCTAAAAGCTTCGGCGATTCCGTCGTTAAAGAGCACGGTTAATTATTTTAAAAAAGATATAGTAACTATAGCCGGTTTTAAAACTAAAAAACATAAAATGTTTTTTAAAGGGGCTTTGCATGCTAAATACACCTTGAGAACAACAAAAAATATTGCAAAAGGCAAAGACTTCAGAATCAAAAATTTAAATAAAAAAAATAATATTTATATTTTTATCGAAAAAAATAAGCTTTTAAGATTAAAATCCAAATATGACTTTTGCTTTTCACTTCCCCATAAGCGAAAATATTTATTGCCCGCGCCTGCGTTAAAAATGGCTTTATTGTATTCAGCTCAATCTTTTAGTAAAGTATGCTTTGGTAAAAGCGTAAAAAAAGTTAAGCAGCCTTGCCCCGCACAATATATCTATTACCATCCTAAATGCCAAATTAAGAGGCATTTTACCTGCTTATATAAAACTTCAGAAACTGAAAATTTTGGCGCAGCTAATTTTATTTTAAATAAACGTATTTTTCTGTTTAGAAAACAAATATCTGATATCACAAATAGTGTTGATAAAAACATAAGAGTTCAGAGTTCATATTTTTCAAATTTTCGAGATAGTCTTTATGAGGTTGGTTTTAAATTTGTATTCTGCAATTTAATAAAGCCTATTCAACATGTTTTTTTTGAACAAGCAATGTTGCTAATTGGGTTAAGAAAACCTATGACGGTGCATCATACTTGCTTGAGCACTTATTCTGAAAGCGCCAAAAATTATATAATACCGCAAAAATTTAATGCAGTTATTAAATCTTATAAGTGTAAAACTCATCTTAACCCATATCCTTTCGGCTTTCCTTCGTTCTTGGTTCTTCCTGACAACTATAAATGCATTTTGAAAAAGACATTAATGGGTTTAAAAATTTTTATAGCCTGCAAAAAAGTTTATTCAGATAATTACATCTTAAAAAACGAACGCATTTACAGACACCCTTTAAGCTTAAAAGCACCGCAAAAGTTTATTTTTTCAGGTCATAAAAAACTTATCAGTGAGCCTGATTATTACTACAACCGAAATCAAATGCCCACTTCAAGGTTATCCATTATTAAGTTAAGTGCGATTAAGCAATCATGGGAAATAAGACAAATTTCAAGCAAGCTAAAAATAAGAAAGCTTTTCAAAATGCAAAAAGGCAAATTCTCAGAGAACTTGCTTTTTGCAAATAGATTCACGTTTTCGAGAGAAGCTATATATTCAGATGTAATAAAATCTGACTTAACTCTAAAACGCACCCAAATCAATTATTTTTTGCTTCGTACAAATAATGAATTATTAGTATTTTCGAAAAATGATAAATTCGCAATTAACAATAAATCAAAATCAAAATTTTCAATTTTCACAGAAACAATACTAAGTATTCCGAAAGAATTAAATATTCTCAGTCAATATTTGGATTTTAATTTAAAAAGCAACAATAATTTTTATTTTTCACTGCCCCGGAATAACAGGCTCACCCAATATAATTCTCATACCTATAAGACAACATTCAGGAGCTTCAGATTTCCTTATAAGCCTGAGCTACATTCAACAATTTTAAAGCCTGATTATACCCGGGTTGACTTTAAAACCGATCAATTCCTTAGTAATGAAACTGATATTATAAATGGGCAAAGAATCAACAAGTTTTACTTTAAAAGAATAAATCTTGTAAAATTTATTACTGATGGATATCGGGGGTTAGACACTAAGCTCGAATATTTATGTCCGTCAAATTATAGTTTTGCATATGTTATAAGCAATTGGCTTGGTTATATCGGAAAAATTGAATCACTTAGTATTATAGAACCTAATTTTATAAAAGTATTCTCTTTATTTGATTCTGATAACCTAGCAAGAAAAATTTTACTATTTAGCAAAATGAGATATTTAAAGCCTAATTCAGAGTATATATTTGCCTATTATCCTAATTACCCTGAGCTAACAGAAAAAGGAATAAAGTTAAATGTGTGTTTGAATAAAAACTTGAATATTACTGATGCTGAAAATGCCAACTTTTTATTGAATAAAATCAATAATGCCGCAAAATTATCATTTTCACATAAATATTTAATCAACGAGTCAAAAAAACACTCTCTTGCAGCATATTTCAAAGGCACGGCAGTAATAACAGAGAAGACTAATTTTTATGAGTCTGAAATGAGTTTTTTAAACCTTATTCAAAAAAGAAAAAAGCTGACCGAGGGCATAATTGAAAAAAATGAGAATATAATGCTTAGTGATATTCAAATTAAAGACAAAAGCCCAAATCTCTATAACCAAGATAAACTTTTTAATTATCTCACGTTTAATTCATCAGATGCACAGGCACAGTATTCTCAAATAAAAGAGGAGAAAGCGGTTAAGTTATCTGAACCTAAAACCCAGATAACGGGTTGTTTCAGAAAGCTTATGAGTAATGACTTTACAGAAAGCTTTTATTATAAAACCGGCTATAAATCAATAATAAAAGATGAATTGAATAATGAGACCGCAATTTCTTCCGCTTTTGAAAAGAAAGAATTACGATGCCCCGGAATACCGGACTGGATAGATATGGAACCTATTTATCGGTTGAAAGAGATGGCTCTGTTAGCTTAGTCTCAAACAAAAGGCACAATTTATTAAGTGTTTCAATGTATTCGGGTATTTGAAGAATATTAATCTTTGGCTCAATCAGCATTGCAATCATATTTTCTTTTGCATAAATACTCGTGGAGTTCTCATTTAGCATTCGAAGCAGAGAGGCTCTTGTTTGATTAACAAAAAGGTTAAGAATTGCTTGTTTATCAGGATTAGGAGAATGTAATAAAAACGCATTAGAGAAAAGAGTGTCATCATTGAATATTATCTCAGAAAAGTCTAACTCATTCAAAAGAGCATTACCATGGATTTTTGAAGTTAATATAAATTCCGGTATTGTAAAGCTGAGATCTGAAAAAACCAAATAATTAGAATTGTTAAACTCTATAAACAGAAAAGATATTTCTTTTATTTTTTTACATAATCCGCCAAGAGGCTTATTCACCAAGGCGCAAGGGAAATCGCTCAATTTTTGGATAACAGAACTTGGGTCTAGATATTTAAAAGAATTTTTATTGGCAAATACTATTAAATCTTTAATTTTTTTTCGGTTATCATCATCAGAAACGTTCAGAAAGAAAAGCAGGAGAAGGAAAAATACGCACAACAAAACGGTTGCGATAAATCCTGTACCCATATATCCCCCAAAAGCTACTACACACTATATATATCTACACACACATTTAGTATAACACTTGACTATATAATTGGCAAACAATATAATCGTTAAATCAAATGCGATTTTAAAAGAAGGAAATATGAATAACAAAGAATTCGAATTATCAGAAGACTACATAGAGCTCATTAAATTACTGAAGTTTCTTGGCATAGCAGAAACCGGCGGTCAAGCCAAATTAATGGTTGAAAACGGTATTGTTAAAGTTGATGGAGAGACAGAAAGCAGAAAACGGCGAAAAGTTCGCTCAGGAATGACTGTAACTGTTTCAGACGAGTATACAATAAAGATTAAATGAATTTAGAGCGATATTCAAGACAAATTGCTTTTGAACGAATAGGCATCTCCGGTCAAAATGCGCTTAAAGGTTCAACCATAGGAATAATCGGCTGCGGTGCACTTGGAACAAATATCCTTGATTCAATTGCCCGTAGTGGCGTTGGAAAAATTATAATCTGTGACAGCGACATAATTGAGTTGTCAAATTTACAGAGACAAAAATTATTTACAGAAAATGATATAGGAAGGTCTAAGTCTAAAACAGCCGAGCAAATAATTAAAAACATCAATTCTCAGGTTGAGATCAAATCTTTCGATATGAGAGTAGATAAAAATAATTTTTTTAGAATTTATGGAAATTGTGATCTGCTGCTTGATGCGACCGACAATTTCGAAACAAGATTTATGATTAATGAAGAATGCTTGCTACACAATATTCCGTGGATTTTTTCGGGAATTACAAGCTCATCGGGTCAATCAGCTTTCATTTATCCGCCAAAGACTTCTTGCCTTAAATGTTTTTTAAACAGCGACACAATACCTGAAACTTTACCCAACACCGTGCGTAATGGAATAATCAGTACTATAGCAAGTGCCATTTCGTCTATAAGTGTTACAAAAGCGATCAAATATTTAATCAGAAAAGAAATAGATCAAGAAATTATTTACATGGATATTTGGACATTTGATTTCAAAAAGTTTTTTGTACCATCAAACCCTCGGTGCGGGGTATGTTCAAGTTTACACAAAGGAAGGAATACAAAGTGAAGATTACCGTAGAATTTGTAGGCGCAATAAACACAGGCTCTTACGAAAAGAAACAAGATTTTGAGATTGAAGAAAAAACAACTGTTGAGAACTTTCTGAAAACTCTTGATCATTTTCATGAAAGCCATATACCTTACATACAGGTGCTCTGCAATGGAAAACGCTGCGCTCACACGAAAAAGCTTAAATCAGGCGATTATCTGGAGTTAATGTTAATGGTCGGTGGCGGATAACTATAAGAAGGAACATTCATAACATACCCCGAAATACAAACTCCGCCGGTATTTAAAACCAAAGAAACCTTGCACGCTTCTTCTTTATCTGTAAAAATCATGTAAGCGTCAGAAGAATCTTCGTCGAAGACGAGATTTCCCACATTAACGTCATCAACAAAAAAAGTGACACTTCCTGCTTCAGGATAAGACGGTTTGCTGATGAAGTTAAAAATCAAAGCGGTCATGGTAGCCGTAATGTCAACTCGATCGCCGACGATATTAGTTTTTGCTAAGCAGAATGACTCTCTGTTAGCGGGCACTGCTCTGCTGACCTGCCAGTCTCCGGTATAACTTACAACCTCTTGCTTAAAAGTAAATTTATCGATAGGCATATAGTTACCATTAACATACCCGGAACCGTCTAAAATAAATTGCATGGAACCCGCAGTAGGAAAAACCCCCGCATTAACCGGTTTCAAGGCTTTTTCCGGCACTCGTGATTCCTCTTCACGGCATCCGCTAAGCGCAAGGGCAAAATTGGCAACCAAAAGAATAAAAAGCAACAATCGAATCATTTACACTGTCCAATAATTTATATAATAATTCATAGTAACAGAAAACAATAAAAAATAACAGGGCTAAAAGGAGAAGACCTCACAGATTTATCTGTGAGGTCTTCATAGTGTTGGCGGCGACCTACTCTCCCACGGAGTCACCCCCGCAGTACCATTGGCGTCTTTGAGCTTAACTGCTGAGTTCGGAAAGGGATCAGGTGTTTCCTCAAGACAATAACCACCAACAAATTTTTTAGTAACCCGGCTCGCAACATTTGTGCTAACCGTGGTTGCAAATTATTTTATAAATTCGGTGCTGAAAGGCTTCAGCACCGAACTTAAATATCCTGATAAAAATTCATCGTATTAAAGGTTGTTGCATCTGATCGAGATAAAGCACGCGCTTAATCTGCCCAGAGATTATGCACACAGCCATTAAGGCTGCCTTGGTGCCGTTTAAGGGTAAATCCTCGGAATATTAGTACCGGTCAGCTTAACGCCTCGCGACGCTTACACCTCCGGCCTATCACCACGTAGTCTACATGGTTCCTTACATCGTCTTTCGATCGATTGGGATGATTAATCTTGAGGTGGGTTTCCCACTTAGATGCCTTCAGCGGTTATCCCATCCAAACTTAGCTACCCAGCGGTGCCTCTGACAAGACAACTGGTTCACCATCGGTTTGTCCACTCCGGTCCTCTCGTACTAAGAGCAGAGCCCCGCAATCATCCTACGTCCGCATCGGATAGAGACCGAACTGTCTCACGACGTTCTGAACCCAGCTCACGTACCGCTTTAATGGGCGAACAGCCCAACCCTTGGGACCTACTCCAGCCCCAGGATGCGATGAGCCGACATCGAGGTGCCAAACCTCCCCGTCGATATGAACTCTTGGGAGAGATAAGCCTGTTATCCCCGGGGTAGCTTTTATCCGTTGAGCGATGGCCCTTCCATGCGGTACCACCGGATCACTAAGTCCGACTTTCGTCCCTGATCGGCTTGTTTGCCTCACAGTCAAGCTCCCTTTTGCCTTTACACTCTGCGCGTGGTTTCCAATCACGCTGAGGGAACCTTTGAACGCCTCCGTTACTCTTTAGGAGGCGACCGCCCCAGTCAA
>MWDD01000050.1 GCA_002070375.1 bacterium ADurb.Bin157
TCGTCAGCGGGACCGTGGGTTTCACAATACAAGACTCCGCCATTTGACAAAGAGCCGTATGCCTTGAATTTGCTACCCGAGGGACAAATGATAGGTGCCTTAAGATAATACTTAAGCAGCTTTTCCATGGTATTCTCGGGACCTGAGTCAATAATATTGTCAATTTTGTCTGACTGTTCTTGGTTATAAGTTCTGATTGCCTCCGCCAAAACTTTTTGGTTGCTTCTACAGGCCATAAGACGTGGATTACGACTCCCTCTGCGAAACCCCCAAATAAAATCACCAAATTTTTCGATTGCCATCTCGAGCTTAAAGACAACACTTGATTCCGGCTTATTATGCTTATACGCTTTTAAAAATACAGAAGGCACAGGCCCCCACTTTTCTATCAATCTTTTGTAATGCTCAACACTCTTAGATTCGGCAAAAACAAAATTAGCTGCGGCAATAAAAAATATTAAAACACAAATTTTTAGTTTCATAACTGATTTCCTGATAATCTTGATACAGCTTTAGAGTATACTCTTTAATTCAACTATTGCATAAGTTATAAAATAGCTTGATTTATCATTTCAACAGATGGGCGGGCTATCAGGGCTTTTCTTTACATACTTTATATTAAAAATCAACACAATAAATAAACTGAATACCAGAATAATCAAAATGACCTGAATCACTTGAAGCCATATCGGGGTAGGCTTTATAAGGTTGCCGAAAGGAACCTCTACCGGACCATGGTAATCACAATAAACAATTCCGTCTTCCGACAAAGGGCCGTATGACCTATATTTGCCCCCATTATCGCAATAAAGAGGAGATTTCAAATACCCGTTCATAAGCAGTTGCATACTATTGTAAGCACCTGAATCGGTAATATCATCTATCACCTCACGGTGATCCATGTTATACATCTCAATCGCACCCACCAAAATTCTTTGGTTGGCTTTGCACTTGCTGAGAGGGTCATAATGCCTATAACGGCTGCGAACACCCAAAAAATGCAAGATATGATCATACATTTTAGCCATTGCCTTGCCAACAGGATTAACTTGGGGATTTTGTCGTTTATAAGCTTCGTAAAATGCGGGAGGCACAGGCCCACATTTTTTTATATACTCGTTGTCAGATCCAACATTATGAGCTTTGGCAAAAACAAAATTAGCTGCGGCAAGAAAAAATATTAAAACAGAAATTTTTACTTTCATAACTGATTTCCCGAGATCTTGATCTTGCTTTATTATACTCCTTAATCCAACTATTGCAAAACCTATAAAATAGTTTGATTTATAAATGACATAAATTTATACTTGCCTCTGACCGTATTTATTATTGGAGATGCTTATGGCTATTAATTTATTATTATGCATTATCGGATTCGTAATTCTTATATACGCCGCTGACAAGCTCGTAGAGGGTTCTTCAAACCTCGCAATGAACTTTGGAGTAAGCAAAGCCGTTGTAGGATTAACTATTGTTGCGGCAGGCACCTCATTACCGGAACTTGTAGTTAGCATCAATGCTTCTGTTAAAGGAAACGCATCACTGTCTCTCGGCAATGTCGTCGGCTCAAACATCATGAACATAGCTATGATACTCGGGGTTTCGGCCCTGATATGCCCGATAGCCTGCGAAAAAGTCATGGTTAAACGAGACACACCCCTCATGATAGGTGCAACACTTTTAGTTTGGTTCCTTGCCTACACAGACAAAACCGTATCTCACTTTGAAGGAATAACGCTTTTAGTGCTGTGTTTTGCATATTTTATAATGACCTACATAATAGGCAAAAAGGAAGCGGCAGAAAACCCTGAGCCCGAAGAAGTCACAGACAAGCCCCGCCCCTCAAATCTAAAAAACACAATTTTTATATTGGGCGGTTTTATAGGCCTGGTAGCGGGCGCAGAATTTTTGGTAAGGGGCGCTGTCGAAATTGCACAAAGCGTTGGCGTATCTGACGAAGTTATCGGTCTTACACTGGTAGCGATAGGCACTTCTCTGCCCGAACTTGCCACAAGCGTAGTTGCCGCACGCAAAGGCCAATCAGCTATCGCGGTTGGCAATGTTGTCGGCTCAAATTTGTTTAACATACTCGCAATTATCGGCACTGCCGCAACTATACCCCTGATTTCGGACAAAATCGCGCCGCTGGCAGCCTCAGACCAAATGCTGGGCCTGCACATACCAATTATGGCCGTAACTGCCCTGGCAATATTGCCCATTATGCGAACCGGCATGAAAATCGTCAGACTCGAAGGCGCAATCTTGCTTATTGGCTATATAGCCTACACTATTATGCTTATACAAAGCTCGGGAGCCGGCGTTCCCGTGGGCTGATCATTTACCCGAAATATTGGCCGAATAAGGCGAACCGACGTAGTTTGACTCAAAAACTCCTCGGTTCGTTTTGATTTTGAACTTGAGCCATCTTACCCAATAATTCGCACTAAAGCCCTTATTGACATAAAAAGATCGGCTGACTATTTTTTGCTTGGTATTTTGCATCAAAACGATGGGCTGCGGCGATTCAAACCAGTTTTCACCGACTGTAGCCTTGCGTGTTCCCCGCCAGGAGTCAGCCGTTACCGATTCGATAATCAGCGGTATGCGATTGTCGTCATTATGTATTTCAAGGAAAATGCTAACGAAGTATTGCCCTTTTTCGAGTCTCATCACGTCGGCGAAAGCATGTGCTCTTATCAAAGGAGGATAAGCGCCTAAACATTCCGTAAATGCCGTGCACAAATAAAAGCAAAATAAACACAAAATAAATAAAACATTTTTCATGCCTCACATCTTACCACATTTTCAAGTCTTAGGGTTGATAAAGTGTGCAAATTGTAGTAGACTCACGGCACGGAGAAAATTGCACATGTTATTTCAATTATTGCGTTCTTTGCTTGTTTTGACAGGCACTATAATGGGAGTTGCTTTTGGTTACGCAATAGCAAGCGATTACCCCGGAATTGTCGAATTAGAAAACCCCGAACTCACCTTTGCCGTATTATTAGGTTTCATTGGTTATTTAATTTTATCGATTGCCGGGCGCGGCCTCCAAGAATGGATAGAAAAACAAATTGATCAAACAAACAGCAATGACCTGGCCTGGAGCGCTATAGGTTTCGTGTTAGGCCTAATTTGCGCAAACCTGCTCTTAATACCTTTCTACATAATAATGTTTAACGGAATGGGCAATATAAACTTTACAAACAGATATTTAAACAGCATTGTACCCCTTTTCAATCTTACTTTGCCCTTAGGATTCAATCTTTTGCTCGCATACATGGGAGTCAGAATTACAATCAGGTATAGAAAATATCAGAACAAAATACACTTTGACGGTGTCTGCGCGAAATCGAAAATTATCGACACCGGAGCTGTCATAGACGGACGTTTCGCCGATCTTTACAGACTTGGATTCCTGGAAGGGAACATAATTATTCCGAAATTCGTCATGAATGAATTGCAGCTAATTTCAAGTTCTGAAGAGAACCTTAAAGCAGAAAGAGGCAAAAAGGCCCTCGAAATGCTTAATAAACTTAAAAATGATTTTCCGGACAACGTGTCTGTAATTGAAAAAGATTTTCCCGAATTGCCCGAAATAGAAAAACGAATTATCAAACTGGCAACTGAACTTAAAGCCACACTTGTAACACAAGATGCAAATATGAACAGAATCGCGGGAATAGAAAACGTCATGTCTTTGAACATAAACGATTTGGCAAATGCTTTAAAACCGGTATTTATAAGCGGAGAAGACCTCGAAATCAAGATAACAAAAAAAGGCAAAGAGGCACATCAAGGAGTCGGATTCTTATCCGATGGAACAATGGTGGTAATTGAAGACGGCGGCGAATACGTAGGAAAAACAGTAAAAACAAAAGTCAGCAATATTTTGCAGACAGGCGCCGGCCGAATGGTATTCTGCAGAATAGGCATCGACAAAGCCGATGGCACAGAGGAGTAAAAGTTAAACATGGGTATTCAAGTTAAAGAAATAATGGACAAAAACCCCATTATTGTAGACCAAGACCAAACCATCTTCAGTTTGAGAGAGATTATTATTTTAAGACAGGCGGAGTGCGTTCTTGTAACCGACAGCGATAAAAAAATCGTCGGAATAATGACTACATCACATTTGGCCACGATTGGCGATGTTGACATAGACGATAAAATCAGCTCGGTCATGGAAAAAAAGTTTAAAAAAGTCAATGCTAACATGTCTGTAAGAGAAGCTGCCGCAATGCTTTCTGCCAGCGATCTTGAAGCATTGCCGGTCATTGACAACAACAATAATTTAGTCGGAGTCGTAACTTACAAAGACATAGTCAAAGACTTAGTAGAAGATCGAGAAGACGAAATGCTTTCGCCCGAAAGCGCTGTAATTTATCTTGCCATGACAAAAGATCCGGAGCAAGAAGAATACTGGCTGCAAAAAGTTAATAACAAAGGTTACAGAGCCGCTATAACGCAAGTTGGAGCAACAGCCGAGAAACTGCCTATAAAACTCAGAGAAGCAACCATTGTTGCGGCAATTGCACGCTCGGTAATAAGAGAAGACAGCAGAGAAAAGTTTTCTGTGAGCAATGCTGTAAGAGACATCTATAGCCAATGCTACATGATTAACCCCGGCTTGGGCGGCGGGTTCAAAGTAGCCATCGTGCGAGGAGAAGGCAGAATCGCAGTAGCGGCATTTGGGCGTTGCGGCCACGCCTTATCTAACGGAAACGAACAAATTTTTATGGGGAGCAATATAATCTAATATGTCACAGCAGGTAAGAGTACGCTTTGCACCGTCACCGACCGGTTATTTACACGTAGGAGGCGCTAGAACAGCGCTTTTCAATTGGTTGTATGCACGCAAAACCGGCGGAAAGTTTATCTTAAGAATCGAAGATACAGATGTAGAACGTTCTACACAAGAATCAACCGACGGCTTGTTAAAAGACCTTAAATGGCTCGGCCTGACCTGGGACGAAGGCCCCGAAGTCGGCGGCAATTACGGCCCCTATTACCAGTCAGAGCGTCTTGAAATTTATCAAAAATACGCCCGCGAGCTCATGGATAAAGGCTACGCTTACCCCTGCTTCTGCACCGAAGAAGAATTAGAAGCCAAAAGGCAAAAAGCCGAAGAAGAACACAGAAGCGTTCATTACGACCAAACCTGTCTCAAGCTTTCGAAAGAAGAAGTCCAAAAGCGCATAGCTGCAGGTGAATCTTATGTTATAAGAGTTAAGGTACCCGAAAAAGATTACGTTTTAGAAGACGAAGTCAGAGGCAGAGTAGAATGGAAGGCCGGCACTCTCGGCGATTTTATCATTTTGCGTTCTTCGGGAATGCCCGTGTATAACTTTTGTGTTGTAGTTGATGACGCTGCCATGGAAATCACCCACGTTGTGAGAGCCGAAGAGCATTTAACCAACACACACAGACAACTTATATTGTATGAAGCACTCGGCAAAAAACCGCCGATTTTCAGCCACGCTTCCCTAATATTGGGGCCCGATAAATCGAAACTGTCAAAACGCCATGGCGCAACTGCCGTAGGACAATACGCCATCGACGGCTTTTTGCCCGAAGCATTAGTAAACTTTTTAGCTCTGCTAGGCTGGAACGAAGGAA
Organism: bacterium ADurb.Bin157; assembly: GCA_002070375.1. Classification (GTDB taxonomy): domain Bacteria; phylum Muiribacteriota; class Ozemobacteria; order Ozemobacterales; family Ozemobacteraceae; genus MWDD01. Next base: position 5,620 of record MWDD01000050.1, read on the forward strand.
ACGACAGAGAGATTTATTCCGTAAAAGAATTGATAGAACACTTTGAACTCAACAGAATAAGCAAGTCACCGGGCGTTTTCGACCACAACAAACTGGTTTGGATGAACGGACAGCACCTCAGAGCAATGTCGGTTGACGAGCTCTTGCCAATGGTTGCACCGGTCTTAAAAGATGCGATGCCAAACGACAAACGCCTTGAAAACCCCGAAATTCTGCGCAAATTGATCGAGCTGATTCAAGTAAAAATGAATCTCATTAACGATGCGGTTGAAGTCGCAAAATCGTTCTTAACAGCTCAAGAACCCGAAAATGAAGAAGCCGCGCAACTTATTTCAACCGAAAAATCACTAAAACTGTTTGAAGCGTTGGCACAAGAGTTTGAAAAATGTGAATGGATAAAAGAAGGCTATAATGCCGCAATAAAAGCTGCAGGCAAAATTGCCGAAGCAAAAGGAAAAGATTTGTTTATGCCCATTCGCGTTAAAATCACAGGAACTTGCCACGGTCCTGATCTGGTGGGCATATTAGATGTACTTGGCCGTGATGAAGTTATTTCAAGATTAAAATCAACATCGGAGCGATAAAATGGCAGAAAAATACGATTTTAAAAAATTACAAGACAAATGGCAGCCAAAATGGCGCGAAATGAAGCTTTACAAAACTTCAGAAGATAAATCACGCGAAAAATTCTACTGTCTTGATTTTTTCCCTTATCCATCAGGAAACGGGCTTTCTGTCGGACATCTCAGAAACTATATCCCCACCGATGTAGTCTCAAGAATGAAAAAGATGCAGGGCCTGAACGTTCTGCACCCCATGGGCTGGGACGCATTCGGCCTGCCGGCTGAAAACTTCGCAATTAAACAGGGTGTACACCCCGCCGTTACAACCGAAAAAAATGCGTCAAACTACAAAAGACAACTGACCCTTGTTGAATGCGGTTACGACTGGGAAAGAGAAATCAATTCAACTGACCCGGACTACTATAAATGGACACAATGGTTCTTCTTGCTCTTGCACAAAAGAAACCTGGCTTACAAAGCAACCGGAGCCCAGTGGTGGTGCCCAAACTGCCGAACAATACTCGCTAACGAGCAAGTTGAACAAGGCAATTGCTGGCGCTGTGAACAACCCGTAGAAAAAAAAGACCTTAACCAATGGTTCTTTAAAATTACTGAATACGCCGACCGACTGATCGAAGATTTAAATCTGATCGACTGGCCCGACCGTATAAAAAAAATGCAGGAAAACTGGATAGGCAAAAGCAGAGGCGCGGAAGTTAATTTTAAAGGAATTAACCCCGTAACAAAAGAAGAATACAATATTCCAATTTTCACAACACGCGTTGACACCATATTTGGGGTTACTTTTTTGACGCTTGCACCCGAACACCCGTTAGTTGAAAAACTTACTCACCCAAACAACAAAAAAGCTGTCGAAAATTATATTGCCGATTCTAAAAAGAAGTCTGAAATAGACAGACTCTCAACCGAAAAAGAAAAAACCGGTGTAAATATCGGCGCCTTCGCAATAAACCCCTTCAACAACGAAAAAGTCCCCGTATTCATCGGTGACTATGTTCTTTACGGATATGGCACCGGAGCTGTTATGGCTGTTCCGGCGCACGACGAAAGAGACTACGCATTCGCCGTCACACATAATCTTCCGATTAAAGAAGTTATAACAAGCGACGGTATAGCCAAAAACACACTCTCAGAAGCTTATACAGAATATGGAATCCTAATCAACTCGGGTGAATTTACCAAACAGACTTCTGAACAAGCTATCGAGAACATGATCAGTTGGCTCGAAACCAATAAATTCGGTTTGGGTAAAATTAACTACAAACTCAGAGATTGGCTCATTTCGAGACAAAGATACTGGGGCGCTCCGATTCCTATAATACATTGTGACTGCTGCGGCGCTGTGCCTGTGCCCGAAGAGCAGCTTCCGGTATTGCTTCCCGATTTACAAGAATTTAAACCGGGCGCGGACGGCAAATCTCCGTTAGCCGAAATTACAGATTGGGTAAACACAACCTGCCCCAAATGCGGCAAACCGGCCAAAAGAGAAACGGACACCATGGACGGGTTCGCCTGTTCTTCTTGGTATTTTTTGCGCTTTATCAGCCCAAAACACAAAGAATTCGCGTTCGATAAAGAAGCCGCAAAATACTGGCTGCCCGTAGACCTTTACGTAGGCGGCGCGGAACACGCGGTAATGCACTTGCTTTATGCACGATTCTGGACAAAGGTAATGTATGATGCAGGCCTTATAGACTTTAAAGAGCCCTTTACCAAGCTCAGAAACCAGGGAATGATGCTCGCCGCAGGCGGCATTAAAATGAGCAAGTCAAAAAACAATGTTATCACACCTGACGAAATGGTCGAAAAATACGGTGCCGACACGCTAAGAGCCTTCATATTGTTCTTAGGAACATTCGAATTGGAAGTCGCATGGTCTGATGAAGGAATAAGAGGCATGCACCGCTTTGTTAACCGCGTGTTCGACCTAATCAGCGAAAATCCCGGCGGAAACAATGAAGCATCACAAAAAGATGCCGAAGACCTTAAGCGTATTTTGCACAAAACTATTAAAGCTGTCAGCACAGACATTGAAAACTTCAGCTTTAATACCGCAATAGCAAGATTAATGGAACTGACAAACGCCATGATCGAGTTTAAGAAAAGCACCGAATTGGCCGACACTTCTTTATGGAAAGAAACTGTCAGAACCATGCTCATTCTGTTAGCGCCGATTACCCCGTTCATCTCAGAAGAATTATGGGAAACAAGCGGCAACATAGGTTCTGTCCATCTGCAACAATGGCCTGTTTGGGACGAAGAAGCTCTGGTAGAATCTATGATAACATTGCCTGTTCAAGTTAACGGTAAGCTGCGTGATCAAATAGCTTTGCCCGCAGATGTAACCGAAGCTGAAGCCCGAAAAGCTGCCGAAGCCTCTGAAAAAGTACAAAAATACCTCGAAAACATGCAGGTTGTTAAGTTTATTTTTGTCTCTAAAAGAATGATCAGTTTCGTTGTTAAGCCTCATTAATCGAAGCTAATATTTGGGGGCATATTTGATTTATATCACGTGCCCCCATTACCAAAACCATATCACCGGGGGCGGCTTTAGCGGCAATTGTTGCCACGAGTTCGTCGCGGTTGTCTACAAAAAAGGCGTTTTCGAACTTTTTCGCGACCTCTTCAACTATATCTTTTGAACTGATATCCTTGTTCACGGTGCCCCCGCCGTAAAATATTTCATCTAAAAACAAGTATTCATCAGCTGCATTCAAACCGCTGAATACGTCTATCAGGTCATTTTTGGTAAAGTTTGTAGGGCCAAACCCATGAGGTTGATATACTATAAAACGTTTTTTCGAGGTTTTTCGGGCAGCCATAACAACAGCTTGAATTTCCGCCGGGTTATGAGCAAAATCATCTATCACAATTACGCCGTTTGCCTCGCCAATCATTTCAAATCTTCTTTTCATGCCGGGAAAAGCATACAAAGCGTCGGAAATTTCACTTAAACAGATGCCGCAAAGGTTGCAAACGGCAATTGCCGCCAACGAATTTAAAACGTTGTGCTCGCCGGGCATTTTAACCTCAAAATCAATACCATTAACCCTAAAACGGCTTGAAAACATGTCGATAACAAGGTCTTGAGCCTTATAATCAGCATCGCCTTGTATTGAATATGTTTTTACTGTTGTATTGCATTTATCTTTTAAGGCGGCAGAATAAAGATTATCGGCGCATAAAACACTCGCAAATTCTGTATTGTTTATAAAAGCAGAAAACAACTCAATCAGCTCTTCAAGAGGTTTGTGATCTCTTGAAACATTTGTTACAACCGAAATATATGGTTTGTATTTAACTAACGACCCGTCTGATTCGTCCGCTTCTATAACAAAATTCTCGCCTCTGCCCATAAAAGCATTGGTATCAAGCCCTGAAATAATGCCGCCGACAGCACAAGAAGGCTCTTTGCCGCAATATTTCAGTATCCAGGTAACCAAACCGGTAGTGGTGGTTTTGCCGGCGGTGCCCCCGATGGCAATGCCTCTTTTACAATTAAACATTTCGGCCAACAAATCAGAGCGCATTATTTGATTAACGCCTAATCGGCTCGCCGAAACTACGTCGCTGACAGAATCTTCGACCGCAGTAGACTTTACGACGTTAAAATCTGAAACTTCAAGTTTTTTATCATTCATGAACGACTCAATACCGGTGCCGTCTTGCGGGTATATTTTTACCCCCATATTTCTTAATCGAACGCAATAATCGCTTTCAAGATTTCTGTCAGAGCCCGCGACCTGAAAACCTGATTCATAAAGAATTTTGGCCAAACCGCTCATGCCCATTCCGCCAATTCCGATAAAATATGCGTTCATATTGTCTTAACCTTCCTTTACCCAAACAACGCCAGAAGGAAGCGCCTCGCCCGTTATCTCTGCCAAATCGTTATCTTCGAGCTTAGCGGCCTTTATAAGAGGCTTTAAAAAAGCATTTTTGCGCTGTTTTTTCTTGAATATGTCTATAATGTCTTTGCGTATCAGGTCATCTATCTGCACCAGACGATCTCCGGTTTTTCTGCCCAATTCACGTAAAGCAGTGTCTAAGTAAGAGTTTCCGGGAATAGCTTTTTTTAACAAAGCCGCCGCCCATGAATCCGCCACTTCTTTTGAAACCATGGCCGAATCGGGGGCATAGGTCAGAATACGGCCGCCTAATCTCGATAGCACAGCCAAAGAAATTGCATCTACCCCATAGCTCATAGGAGTATTGATGATTCTGTTTCCGAGGCGTTCTTTTTCTTGAGCCGAAATTCTTTCAAGATTACCTAACAGACGCCAGATTTGATTTCTTTCGTGACGCGAAACTTCTCTTGTCTTTTTGCCCTGCTTTTTAGCATCAAAAAGAATGTTCTCAAGTTTTGATTTAAGAAAATCTTGCCGTTCAACAGAAAAACCGCAAGAAATTCGTTTGAGCATGACCCACCAATCGGCCCAAAACTCCGCGTTTTCGCATTTGTAAGTGTTATCTGTCAAAGCCCATATCTTGTCGACACGCGCGGCATCGCCTAATACGCCGAATCCGGGGCGGAGACAAAAGCCCGTCAGCCTAAAATACAGATTAAGTGCGGAATAATCTTTATTAAAGTCGGCTTCTCTCTCGGCAAACATGTCAAACAGCTGTCTCAAAAGCGGAGCATCCCACTGATTGCGCCCAAAACCGACTATCTCTTCGAGGCCCTTAAACACGTGATTATATTCGACTTTATTGTCGAAAGCATCTGATAAAAGAGCATCGATACTCTTTATTTGCCCCGCAGTTAAGGGCACGCTTTTTTTCGATTTATCTTGCTGCGACTTTTTGAGGCTTTTTTCGCTTTCGCCCAAATCAAATCGCAGTTCGTGCGAAAAGCCTCCGTCAATTTCTTCACACATCATTTGCATGAACCCGGTTTCGCGCAGTTTAACTTTGATTGCAACTTGCTTTTCGCCCTTTGCGGTCTTAGCTTTTAACATAAGGGGCGGCAAAGGCAAGTATCGTTTTGAATTAAACTTTATCAGACGCCCCATCTGCTCTGCCTTTGGAGGCGACGGAGTGTAAAACAAATAAAAGGCCGAATCGACGCTCAAATCGATTCCAAAAGTTTTATTTTCAAACTCATAGTCTTTTTCGGGCTCGCTGCCCTTGCTCAATATGCAAAGCAGCTGCTCGGGCACATGGCAGCTTTTACTTGAAGCTTTCGACGTGCCTATTCCCAAATAAACAGAAACAGGGCTGCCGCTCTGAATTCGGCGCCCATAACCGACGCTCACCAAGCCATAATAGGCCGCACCGGCCGCCACCGCCAAAATCGGGTGCGGGTTCTCTAAAATTTTAATTTCTTTCCCGCCCCAAATAGACAAAATGTCTGACAGTCGCTCTTTTAGACAAGAGGCCTTCATTGTTCCGCCGTTAAACAAAACCGCGTCGGGAATAGTGTCGTTTGCCTTCAAAAACGCCGCCAAATGCTTGGTTACGGCTGGGTCTCGCGTAAAAGGCAACCCGGCTTCAGACAAGCCTAATCCCGCGTCTGCGTCGGGCATTTCGTCTGCTTCTGTTAAAGGGAAAAAGCCATTGATAAGCAGCTGCTTAATCGCTTCTGTTGTAACCTTAACCTTACTTGAACCGCCCAGAACCTTGCTCCCCGCACCGGTCAGCGTAAAGGCTATATTTTCTTCTTCTTCTTCGCCGGACAACGCTTTTTCTTTTGCCATATGGCTTTGAGCCAGCAAAGAAAGCCATTGCCTGCCTACGGGCTTAACGCCCTTGTGCTTAAAAGCCGCTTCAACGTGGCGCGCCAAAGCCAAATCTAAGTTGTCGCCCCCTATGAGCAAGTGCGGGCCGACCGCCAAACGCTTAAACTCCGGGTAATCAGAGCTGCCCGACCAATCTGCTTTTATAAGGCTGAAGTCGGTGGTGCCGCCGCCAATGTCGACAACCAAGACCGTTTCGACACCCCTAAGCTCAGAGACCATTATTTCGGGGTTGCGTTGCAAATAATCATAAAAGGCCGCCTGCGGCTCTTCAAGCAAAGACACAGATTTTATGCCGGCCTGCTCTATAGCCTCAAGAGTCAAGTTACGCGCGGCGGGGTCAAAAGATGCGGGAACCGTTACTATTATTTTTTGTCTGAAAAAATCTGACTTTTCGTCGTCAGCACCGATTGTTGCGTTCCAAACATATGCCAAATGCCTTAAATACTCGCTTGCCGCATCTACCGGCGAAAGTTTTTGCTCGCTGATACTGCTTTGCCACGGCAAAATAGGAGCGCGGCGCTCCGCACGCGGGTGGCAAAGCCACGATTTACTGCTGTGCAAAAATCTTTCGGAATTTTGAAAACCCAATTCTTTCGCGTATGCCCCAACCGCTATGTCTTTTTGGGCAATAAACTCTGATTCGCTCAATTTTCGCTCTTTTTCGCAAAGATAAATAACCGAGGGAAGAGTCGGTAAAGGCTCGATCATTCCGTCGGCAACATACTGCGGTATTTCAAGGGTCTTTATACGCAAACTCGCGTCTTCTAAGTCTGCGTATGACAAAGCGCATTGAGTGGTTCCGAGGTCTATTCCGATTATGAATCTGCTGTCCATTATGCTGCTTCTCTTACGTTAAACTCGAGCCTCCAGCGGTGCTCATTGTCTTTCGAAATACAATAAACTTCTAACGTACCGATTTCGGTAATCACAACTTCAAGTTCAACATCTACCAGATCACCGGCCTTTAAACCGTCATAAGCCGGCATTTCGGCGGTCATTAAGCTTGTCTCTTCAAAGCTTTCGTCCATGTCGGGTATGAGCTGACCAAATTCGTCTTCGCGGCGACAATTCGACTTGAAAAATCTAAATTCCGCTGTCTTGCCTATTACAAGCCCAAACGATCGGTTTTCGACCTTTAAAACGCTTCCTTCTTCGGTGCCCTGCTTAGCCACGCACAGAGCTTTTAAGGGCGGCTTAAACCCCGGAACGGCCGGCATTGGAGTTTCGATTCCCAGATAATAAGATTGTGAAACACCGCCTCTGATTCTTATGCCTTTGCCCGAAACGGCTTGTCCAAAATAAACAGCGCCTCTTGAAACAGCCTTAGAAAGCTCAATTCCTTCCAAGACTTTAATCTGATCTTTGCCGGACTCGGTTAACCAGCTATCTATAATAGCCACCAAACGGTCTCTGAAAATCTTTGCCTTAAAAACTCCGCCATTGAAAAGTATCGCGTTGGGATAACCATACTCTTTGTGCGCGTCATTCATCTGGTTCTTTAAAAATTTTGCCAAGTGCTTAGAAACTGCCGCATCGGCCGCATACATCAAATTAAGTTCGCGAACACCTGAGGCCGTATCTTCTGCAGGCTCATCATTGATCGAACAGTGAGGGAAAAAGCCCTCAACAATATTGTTTTCAACATCTTCTCGTGTAATCTGAGTTTTTATTGTTCCGCCGATGACGCTGCTTCCGCGCCCCGAAACCGTTACAGGCACCGAATCTTTTTCAGAGTCGCTCAGCAGTATCTCTTTGGCTTTTCGGCATTGGTGGCTCAACTGAACCGTCTGCCAGCGGCTAATTTTTTTGCCCGTATCTTCCAGTCTTTTAGCCGCGATGTAAGCCAGTGTCAGATCCATGTTGTCGCCACCCAGCAAAATATGGCTGCCGACCGCAACTCGGTCAAGGTTAAGTTCACCGTCAGACTCTGTTATCTCTATAAGACTAAAGTCTGTGGTACCGCCCCCAACGTCGACCACAAGCACCACATCACCCTTTTTAACTTGCCGGCGCCAAGGGTTTTCTTTTTGTGATATCCAAGAATAAAAAGCCGCCTGAGGCTCTTCAATAAGCGAAACAGAACTCAACCCCGCCATTTTTGCCGCTTCCACGACCAAATCTCTGGCGGCGGCATCAAAAGACGCCGGAATCGTCACAATAACCTTTTGATTTTCGAGCTTATCTTTTGGAAACTCTTGCAGCCACGCATTTTTTAAGTGGCTTATAAACATTGCCATGGCTTGAAGCGGCGATATCTTTTTCGCACTATCTTCGCCGTTAAAAGGCAAAATAGCTTTGGTTCTGTCCACGCGTGTATTGCAAAGCCACGACTTAGCCGAAGAAATAACTCTGTCGGGCACTTCAGCGCCCCTTTCACGCGCAAACTCGCCGATTATAAAGTCGTTGTCGCTGTTCCATGGCAATACGGGTTTCTCTTTTAAACGCTCAAAAATAAACGCCGGCAAAACCTCTGACGTGTCAACAGCGTTCTTAGGCTGTTCTTGGGCTATCAAAAGATAATTTATTGCCTCCCCATCGTCAGCCTCGTTGTCAGAACCGCTAATGATGCGCGAATAACTCAAAACCATATTCGTCGTTCCAAGGTCTATTCCAACAATGTATTTTGCAGCTGCCACAACAAAACTCCTTATCAGATTTCTATTTCAGCCTGAGCAATCACGTCGCCCTTCCAACCGTCGACCATTTCGGGCAGCTTGCACTCTTTAAGCCGCCACCCCTTATGAATCAGCTCACCCGTAAACGGCCCCTCAGCGGGCACCTTACCCGAAACCTTAACTGAATCAGGATCAATCGAATCAAGAGTTATTGTGTTGCCTTCTTCTTCGTTAAGCACAGGTTCTAAAATAAAACGTTCCTTAATCAGTTCTTGCAAGTCTTCATGCAGTTTGCGGAAAGCGCCTCCGAGGGTTTCGTCATCATAGTCGCCTATGTTCTCGTGAAGCATGTCTATCAGTCGCCCCTCTTTTTGCAAGAGATAGAAAATCTGATAAGCTGCCGGCGGAACAGTGTCTTTGCCGCCTTTAAGATTTGCGTTTGCAGATGCAAGTTTTGCTTGTGAATCTTTAAGTTTCTCGCTTAAATCACGTTCTTGTTCGGTTAATTTTGCTTTTTCAGAATTAAGATCTTCAATCTTTTGCGACAATTTTTTAATTTTATCAGTTAATTCATCGCTTTTGGCTTTTGCGCCTTCTAATGCATTTGCGTTTTCTTCGGCCTCTGCCTGCAGTTTTTCGTATTTATCGGCAGAAACCTTTTGTTCAAGCGAAATCTGAAGCTCTTGAATCCTTAAATTAAGCTTTTTAATTTCTGTAAAATATTCGACCTTTTTGTTTTCAAAATCCTCTGCATCTTCTTTTAAAAGCTTAATCTCTTTTTGCAATGCGACCTCTTTTTTGGAAACCCCTTCAAAGGCTGCATACAAAGAGACAAACACCGAGAACAAAAGAACCAGCAAACTTACATAATATACGCAAGCATAAGCCTCAACAGCGGTAACCAAATGAACAAATTCTTGCAATTGCTTAATCAACCCCGATAAAGGCTCTATTTGATTAACACTGACGTAATAACCGCCCGCAAAAAACACTAAAATTAAAACTAGGTTGATTCTGGCTACCAATTTTTTCATATCAGTTATGACCTCAAGACATTTTTTAAAGCTTTTCAGCCTATAAATTACAATGTTAATCATATAATATACAAGTGTTTATTAACATTAATTTTTTTTGTTGAAATTTTGTGTGAATTGTTAGAATATAATAGATGTTGCTTTCTGTGGTGGACAGCAATTTCATTTTATTGCATGAGGAGAAACTTGAAATGGCTTCTAAAATTTTTGTAGGCAATCTTCCGTTCAGCGTAGACAAAGACGCTCTAGAAAAGGCTTTTACACAATATGGAAAAGTCGTAGGCGCGAAAGTAATTATTGACAGAAAAACCAATCGTTCCCGTGGTTATGGTTTTGTTGAATTCGAACAACTCTCCGAAGCAGAGAACGCCGTAAACGGAATGAACGCAAAAGAATTTGAAGGCAGAAATCTCACCGTGAGCCTTGCAAAAACCCAAGAATAAAAACTGATGAGTAAACCTATTGTCTGAATCGAACGATCTAATTAAAAAAATTAAGCTGGCTGCTGACAAAAATCTTGATAAATATGTCGTAAAAGCTTTAAGCGCATCTGCCGAACACGGAACCTTCGGCATGGAAATAGTCGATCGACTTCACGACAAACTGCCGAGAACATCCTGCGGTAATTGCGGCAAATGTTGCAATTCTGTTTCTATTTATTCTCTCGAATACCACCGAATCATGAGAGAAATAATGGCAACATGGCAACCCGAACGAATCAGAAGACTCGTTTCTTCAATCATGGACATCGAAAGCCGCAAAGCAACGGCCGACAACGAAAAACGGCTGCGATGCACATTCAGAGACGAGCACACGCGAATGTGCCTCATACATCCCGTTCGCCCATTCCCTTGCAGAATTTTCGGGCTTTTAAAAGAAAACGGCTTGCGCGAATGCGAAAATGTTAACGACTTGGCTTTTCCGGCACAAACGGTAACACAAGACTACTTAATAGATCTGCAAATTAAGTTGCCCGAAAACTCTGAAGCTTTTGAACCTTACCCCAAAAGAGGCAAAATTCATTTTTTCCCATTTGAGTTTTGGTTCTTCAGATATGTTTTTTCACCCGAGAGAGCGCTTCAAATTTATCGCGATGTTTTAGTGCCAATTTCGACGCCGCTCACAAAAATGTGGGAAACAAATCAGACCTTACCAAAACTTGAGCCTGCCGATTACGAAATGTAAACAACGGCACTCGATTTAGTAAGTAAAAAAAATAGTCTTTGACTCAGAGTCAAAGACTATTTGTGTTTAACTGTTAATCAGCGCAAACTTTTGTGTGCGTGAATCGTCAAATCGCCTAAGCGGTTGGTGTAGCTGCCAAATTCGTTGTCATACCATCCGAAAATTTTCGCGTGAACAACCGGTATTTCAAGTTCTTGGTTAGGTATAAGCCTCATGACTTCGGCAGAAATGCCCGGCACTCTCGACAAATCGGCTTTCAAAAACGTTGTTCGCGTGTGATTAAACTGACCTTCGATTACAACGGCGGCATTCATGCCTGACACGTCGGTCGAAACGTTTTGTTCTTCTGAATAAACAACTAAGCTGTCAGGCATAGATGCAGCGCGGCTGTATATTTCGTTAATTGACTCTCTGCTGATATCGGTTTTTTCTGCGCCCAATTCGCGATGAGCCTGGAAAGTTGCGTTCAAAATTATCAAAGACTCGGTTGGCGTAGGAATTCTTATGGAATCAGCCATAAAGCCAATTTCTTTAACTTCGGGAATAACCTGAACCAAA
>MWDD01000051.1 GCA_002070375.1 bacterium ADurb.Bin157
GAGTCCTGTAAGAATTTCAGAGTCAGTAACTGAGCCTTTAGCTAAGCTACCGATAATACCACCGACGTTGCCTTTGGCAGTTACAGATGATGTTCCGGCAATTTTAACATTGCTGATTGTTGTAGTTTCACCAGCTGGAGAAGAAGCTCTACCTACAAGCAAACCCACATTGTCTGCATTAACAGCGCCTACAGTTGCTGTATCAAGAACGATATTAGATAAGCTTGCGCCTCTTATTTCACCAAACAAGCCAGTTGAGCTAGTAACTGCCGTTGTAAAAGAAATATTTTTTATACTATAATTTTGTCCGTTATATGTGCCGATAAAATTACTAACAGAGAGACCGATTGGTGATAACCAATCGCCCAGAGCTAACAAATTAATATCTGCGGTCTGCACGTAATTGCAAGACCAGTATGCATTTTTATAAGCGGTATTTACGGCCAAATCTGTAGCAGAAGTCGGAATACCATTCAGCGATGCTCTTGTAAGTCTTGAATTTGCAAGAGTCAAGTTACTTAAATCAAAGAAGTTTGTATTGTCTTCTTTTTCGATTACGAACCTGTTAGTCAGCATTTCAGAAGTTAAAGTATTGTTGTTTAGAGTAATACCAGCCACAGTGTCGTCGGCTTCGATGTTCCAGGGGTGAACGACAAGTTCTGAAGCAGCACTATAGTAAGTGTTACTATCAGCGGTTGTTATAAAACCATACAAATGATAACGCTCATTTGGAGTTACGATATTTTCATAAGTTAAAGTAACCTGAGCTAAACCGTTTTGAGCAATATCAACCTTAACGCTGTTATGACCTGCTCCGTCTGCCAACGTCAAAAGCTCGGTGGTCAAAGGTTTTGTTGGTTCGCCGGCTTGTTTTACATAATAAACACCGGCTTTTACGCCTGTAGTGTCGATAACAGAACCGTCATAATTTGTGGCGCTGAACTTAACCGTTACAGTTCTGCGATCTCTGGTAACTATCAAATCGCTAATCTTAGGTTCGTTGCCCTTAATTGTGGTGAAGCTCCATTCTACGTTTGCTGCACCGGAATTTGCAGCATTATAGCCACGAACGTCGGTTGTTGCAGCTTGCAAAATGTTGCCAAAAATATCTTTTAAGCTGTCTTTAACAATTTTAGCCGTATATCGAGTGTTGTAGCGTAATGCATTCAGAGGTGTAACGGTAACGCGCTGATTATCGTCTTCCCAGTTGTAGGTGAATTGATCACCGTCAATAACAACCGCCGATTCGGTGTCAGTCGGGTTGCCGTCCACACCGTATGTATGCTCTGTGAGGGTGAACGCTGTTTGCAAAGTTGCCGTGTTAATCGGTTTATCGAAATGCAGAATAATTGCAGGGAAAGTTGCTACGGGTGCTAGTGCCGGAACCGCATGTGCGCTGTGCGTAATTGCTGTTACGGTTACTCTCGGTAAAGTATGGTTCTTACCTGCCATAAAGTCGTTAGACTTAGTGTTAATTGGGTGTGTGTGCTGAGGGCAATTGCAAGTATTACCTGTGATCGGGTATGCAATAGCATCGGCTATGGTTGTGCTTGTAATTGAGTTTTTGTTGTAGAGCGAATCGGCGTGACCGGTTTCGTTACCGGCGACACAGCCTGCAGCTGCGCCTGACAAAGCGCTTACAGCGTGGTCAGGTGATACAACAGCAGAAATAAAGCTGTTGTTTGTGACATTAACGGTAGTATCAGCGGCGTAACCTACGATACCACCGGCATAAGAAGTTGCTGCGGCGGCTGAAATAAGTTTAGCTGCGGTTACTTTGTTGCTGCTTAAAGTAGATGCTCCGGAAACGTTACCGGCAATACCACCAACTTTTGAAGTAGCTAATGCAGCTGAAACGGTTTCAGCAAATGTTACGCTACTGTTGGTTATGTTAGCACCGGCTGCATCAGCAGCGATACCACCGACGAACGAACCAGCTCCTGTTGCAGACAACGCAGCTGAAAGTGTTACATTAGCATTATCAATGGTGGTGCCGTTAAACAGACCGACTAAGCCCGAAGCATATTTTGTGCCCGTAATAGCGCCTGTGCCCTGAGTTGTTACGTTAGCGTTAGCAATAGAGGTTGCTGCACCTGCAGTGCCGATTAGACCGGCGGCTGAAACGCCGCTAATACCTGCATTAGATGCAAATTTCACAGTAACATCGTTAACGGTTACAGCACCTGCACCGGTTACACCGATTAAACCGGCAACATTTGTGCCAGCGGTTATTAAACTGACATCAACATTATTAAGGTTAATGTTATCAATAGCAGCAACTGAATTAATAGAACCTGCTAATGCGCCTGTATTAACTGAAGCGCCTGTTAAAGTAAGCGCTGAAATATTCAAATTCTTAACAAAAGCACCTGTAAACAACCCGAACATACCCGTATTGTTTGCGTTGGCAGTTACATTAAGACTTGAAACGGTGTAATTCTGACCGTTGTAAGTGCCAGTAAAGGCAGTTGTATCACCGATCGGGTTGTCAAAAATTACAGCACCGATATCTTTAGATTGGATAAAGTGATTTGTTGCTGTCCAATATGTTGTCTGCAAGTCAGCCAGAGCGTTACCTGAAAGATTGTTGGCTACATCTGCGGCTACGTTAACATCACTTAAAGAGAGATTTCTTAAATCTGCGGCTGTTTCGATAATAAACTGATTATCGGCAGCATTTACGGCGGTCAGGTTGCGTTCATTCGCGCCGGTGCCGTGGTTATTTACTAAGTTCCAGGGGTGAACAATCGCTTCGACGGGTTCGCCAAAGAAGAGAGTTTTTGAACCATACTGCGTTTTTACCCACGGATACAAATAATACTTGGTATTAACCTTTAACAACTGCGGTTGTTTAAGGTCAGCTACAACTATTCCGTTTACATCGATATATGTTGCGGTAACATGATTTGCGGGCAACGAAGCTTCAACCGTAGGAAGCGGGTCAATTACAGTCTCTGAATATACAATACCTACCTTAGCCGTTTCCCATGTTACGGGCGCACCGTCAGTTACGGTTACAGAGAAGCTCGCAACCACGTGACGGCGATCGCGCGAAAGAACAACAGGGCTAAATACCGGCTGTTGGCCTGTTGTTGTGGTAAAAGACCAATTGTAGTTTGTGGCATTTTTTCGGTATAAATCGTTGCCCTGAGCGTCTTTTAGCGTGTCGGGAACAAAAGCTACAGCGTAAGTGCTTTCGAAGCGCCATGTTCCGCTGGCATTGCCCGGATTACCGACCGAACTTTCAGATCCTTCGGCTGAAACTGCGGCAGTCTTGGGGCTTATAGTAAGAACTGTGCGATTTGAGTTCCATGAATAAGTTACGTGAGTGCCGTCAACCAAAGTTGTTACAGTGGGCACTCCGCTTTCGCTTCGAGTTTCTGTTACCGTAATGCCGGCATTAGCGGCAACGGGGTCCATAGTCTTATCGAATATTATTACAATCGGCTCGGTGATCGAAGCGTTGGTTATGGCGCCCGGAACCCTGTCGATTACCTTGGGGTGCGAGGTTGTTGTGAACGTGTATGTAAAACTCGAAACATAGTCGTTGGTATCGCGAATGTTGTCAACCACGACCTTAACTTCTTTAGCGTCATACGGAAAATCTTGAGTATTTATGGCGGGAAGCGTGTAAGTAAGGTTCGGTGCGCTCCAAGTCATCGGCATTGTTTGTGCAACACCTGCGCCGTCTGCCGTATTATAATCGTAAAAATAAACATTACCTACAGGCGTGGGGCTTGCGGGCAGCAAATTTTGGAAAGCGACTTTGATTTCTGTCGAAGGCTGGATATCAGCACTGTGAGAAGCCGGGAACACAGAAGCGATTCCTGCGTTAACTACCGTGGTGAAGAAGAATTCATCATACTCCGCCTCTGAAGCCAACGACATCGGGTTTTCGCGCCAGTCTTTGATCAAACGTTTGCTTAGCTTGATTTTATACTTTTTACCGTATTCGAGGCTGTAATCTTCGCGTTTTGTTGTTCCTCCGTCGGGCACAATCGTAGTAACCAAACGTGACGCGCTTGCAGTGAATGACTTATAATTATTCGCGCCGTGGTCGGTGTTCCAGGTTATGGCTTTAAGCGCAATTTCAGCGATTTCGCTGTTATCGCCCGGGTCGACTTCGAATAATCTGACACTTGTGAAAGGCTTGCTTATAAGAGTATACGCTCCGCCTTGGTAAGTGTCGTTAGTTATAACGGTTCCCATTTTCATGGGTTTGTCGAAAGTTACCGAAATGGGCGATTTAAGCAGAACCTTATCGCTTCCGTCGGTGGGGTAAACACCGGCTACAATCGGCTGGTGTGCGGTCTCGAACTGCCAGGTCGAGGTGGCGCTGATTTTGCTGCCGTTCGAGTCGAACAAATCTTCGCTGACTTCGAGCATCCCGTAGTGATCATAAGCCAAATCGGTTTTAAACCACAAGTTGAGGGTTTTATTGTCGTAGGTATCCCAGGCGGAACACGCCTCGTCGACCGCATAGCTGTCGGGCACGACGCCGGCAATAATGCTCGGCTTAGACGTAAGCTTGATCTTATCACCCTTCACGCCTTCTGTCGCCACATAAATAGCGTTGCGCTGTTCGGGTCGCAGCGGTTCTGAGTATGTAATCTTAAAGCCGGGAGCCGCCATTCTCGTCGCAACGGCAACATCGGTAACTTTTGCCGCTGCCGCTGATTTTGTGAGGTAGTTAAGAGGAATAGTTTCTTTATTAAAGTATTCTACGGGAAGATCGTAGCGATCCTCGTCGTCAGGTGCAGTGCCTGCCGCTGTATTCGCTGCCAATGTAATAGAAGCCACAGTAACGCTTTCTTGGGTATAAAACACCAAGTTTGTCATGGGATAGATTGTGTTTCCGTAAACGTCTTTGGCAACAGAATCGTCAAGTTTGATTGTGTAAGTGGCGTTATATCTTAACCCTTCGAGTTCGTTGATTATTGCGGTGAACTTGCGGGATGAAGTGTCCCAGTTAAATTGGAAATTCTGCTTGAATAAGGTTAAAGCGTCGGAATCGGCAATTACAGCATCAGCTTCTGAGCCGTTTCTTGGAGAAAGCACAACAGAAAAAGCGTTTTCGACGGTCGCGGTATCCATGGGTTTGCAGAATTCGAGGCTTATAATCGGTTTTGAGATTACATTTTCTTTAAAAGGCAGCGGAGCCGTTACGGTGGCAACCGGCTTAATATTAACGTTTGACACTACATAAGTGTGGTGTGTGGGGTGTGCTCCGATTTCGGTTGTGGAAGAATTTTTATATTCGTCGGTAACCGGAATATGTTTATGGCTCAAACCGTTAGTGCTGCAAGAACAGTTGCAGTTAACAACGTTAGAAGGAACCGCGAGGGGTGAACCCACCACACAACCGGCATCGCCGTTTCGTGCTTGAACCGGGTTACTGTAAGGATCGGCGTGAGTGAAGGCCGAGGCAAAAGTTGAATCGGAAATAGTTGCGGCGGGGTTCAAATACCCAATTACACCACCGACTTTAACCGTCGAAGCAGCTGAATAAATCTGCCATGTTTTTGCATCAACATGAGAGTCGGTTATAATCGATGCGCCGGTTGTGTTTCCGATTAGCCCGCCGACAAAGGCGCCCGGTGCAGAAGAAGTAACGGCCGACGCGAGAGACGCGCGGCATTTTTCCACTCTGCTTGCACCATTGGCTATGCCAACGAGAGAACCGACATTTGTTTGATCGGTAGCGCTGATGGCAACATCAACCAATCTTATATTCGAGAGGGTTGCACCTGACAGAACGCCGAACATACCGGTTCCGCCGGGGCCGGCTGACACCGACAAATTAGAGACAGTGTAGTTCTGGCCGTTATAGGTGCCTGTAAAGGCTGTGGCAGCGTTTCCTACCGGTGCCCACGGGGTGCTTGTGAGATCGATGTTCGCGATTTGTATAAAGTTTTCGCTGCGATAGAGCGGCAAATCGTTGTTATCGTATACAATTGCCCAATAAGTCGGTGCAACTGCATGAGAGAGGCTGAACAAATCTTTCGCGTTTGCAATGACAAAGCGGTTTGATATGTCGAGTTCGGCAACGGTTTTTTCGATTCCGTCGTTGTTGTTTTCGAGGTTAAACGGGTGGACTACGGCTTTTCGTGGTGCGTGAGTATGCAAAGTTTTTGCGCCGTAGGCTGTTTTTACATATGGTGTCAATGTGTAAACATCGTTAACGTAGAGATCATTTAAGACTACGGTTACGAGGCCGTTATCGTCGACTGATATCGTATCGCCCTTACTGCGCGGATCGGCCGCGTCGGTTGTGCAGCTTGCCACAGCCTGCTTTGAGCTGTAGTATTCAAGACCGATCAGGTCGACATCGGTGCCGGTGGCAATTACATTAAATGTAACAGTCAGCTTTTGGTGGTCGCGATCGATATTAAAGTGCTTTATAGATGGGGCCGAACCCGGGTGGGTTGAGAATGTCCAGAAGTAAGTAGCCCGAATCGGGATGCCTGAATACGCGGTAGCGCTGTTTCTAAGGTAAACGGTGTAAGTAGCGTTATGTAAAAATCGGGGTTCGCCGTTGAAATTAACGTTTGTCGGGTCTGTTAAGTCGGTGCCGGGGTCTGTCGAGGGGTTAGACAGTGCCGGGATTGTATTTGCCAAACTGAAGTTTGCATTTGGCTTGATTGTAAGTATTTTGCGCTGAGTCGGGTCGTCTGAGTTCCAGCTTGTGTTGTATTCAGAGGTTTTGATTGCGCGTTCGGGTGTAGTACCGTCGTCGGGGCGCAGCTCAATTATAGAAACTGCCGCTTCGGTTGTTGTGAGGTTCATCGCCTCAGAGAAGGTTATAACTATTGGGTCTGTGACAGGCACATTGAGTTGATTTGATTTTGGAGTATGCGCGAAGATAACGGGTCTCGGAGCTAAGGTGAACACGTATGAGAACGTAGAAACGCCCGCATCAGCGGCTGTTGCCGTGGCTAAACTTGTGTGATATGAATCTACCAGATAACCGTTTTTGTCTCTTAAGCCCGTAACTTCTACACGAATTTCGGGACGGTCGTAGTCGAGCGCGTATTGCGGATTAAAAACGAGAGTTTTATTATCGGGCCAGGTTTTGCCCGTAAGCGGGTGCGGCGGAATCGGTGTGTTTCCGTTGACATAAAAAAGATTTACGTTTACACCCGACTTTTGTGTTTCATTTAAGTCTTCTAAGAAACTCACCTTTACTTTAGTGTTGACAAGAACGTTAGTTTCGTTCTGTTTTGGTTCAACAGCGGCAATAAGCGTTTGGCCGACGGTTGTAAAGTCAAAGGTTTTTACCGCAGGGTCGAGATCGTTGTCAAGAGTGTCTTTAATTGAGCCGAACCCGGCAGCGGGCGCGACTTGCACTTGAAACGCCGTATTATACGTAAGTTTTTCGTATGTTCTGACCGTTAAAATAGTCGGAGAAGCTACATCAGGCCCCCATGTATAAGTTGCATTGCCTTGGTGAACGAGCTCAGTGCCGTTCAAACTTAACTTCACGGTTGCGGTCGCGATTGGGCGCGAAAACGTCAGAACGATCGGCTCTGTTACCAAAGTTGAGCCGGAAACGGGGAAATTCTCGGTTATTGTGGGTCGTGAAATGGTTTTAAAGCTAAAATCGTAACCCGGCACTTCGTAACCGCTCTCGTCGACTAAGCCGGCTATGGCAACTTCGATAACAGAGTTATGGTTAAACGGCTGAGTCGGGGTAAATTCGGCTCTGTCAGAGAAGAATGAATAATTACCCGTGAGCGCGGCACCGCCGTCTTTAACGGTTATGATGCTTCCGTTGCGAATAAGGTCTTTTTGAACGTCTGTTAAAATCTCGGCAAATACAATGTTTACCTTAGTTGAAGTAGCCACGTCAACCAAATTGGCTTTGGGCTCAACCGAAATAACAGAAGTTTCACCCGTTGTGGTGAAGTTCCAGGTGTTATTCACTACTTTAAGCGGGTTTTTGTTGGCATCGGCAGCGCCCGCACCGATTCTGACGGTATAAGGCGTATTATATTGCAACTTAACTTTAGGGCGCACACTGAGAACAGTGTTATTACCGGACCAAGCTATATCGGCATTAAGAGCTGTCTGCAGCTGATTCGAAAGAAAAACTTGCACCGTATCGGCGTTCATCGGGCGCGAGAAAGTCAGGTTTATGTCTTCTGTGACGAGTACATTTTCAAGTTCGGGCGAATAGGCGACAATGTAAGGTTGAATATAGGTGTCGAAGCGGTAGCTGTAAGTGGCGACATCGTATCCGAGAGAGTCTTTTAAGCCTGAAAGCGTGACTTCGAAAGTTGAGTCGTAGTCATAATAATTATAAGAGTAAGGGAAAAAGGTGGCCGTGTTGCTGCCAATTTCGCAGGTTATGCTGCCCACGACGGCTTTGTTATAAGTAATATTCCTGACCCTAAACGCGCTTTGCGTTGTGAGAGCCTGCACCTGATCGGCGGTAAGACCTTCTGCGAAGGTTATTACAACGGGAGTCGAGGTTGCAACGTCTACGGCATTGGCAACCGGAGAATGCGACACAATGGCCGTTTGCGGTGTTGTGGCGAATGTCCAGGGAGTAACTTCGTCGATAGGTTTTATAGGATTATTGTAAATATCTACGGCGCCGGGGGCTAGTGTTACACCGTATTCGGTGTTGGCGGCGAGTTTCATGTTGGGTTGCACGCGCAGCACAGTTTGGGTTTCGTCCCAGGAAATTACAGCGTTATCAGAGGTTAGCTCTATGACATTGTTTGTGGTCTTATCCGTTAAGAAAACGCGAACGGTAGAAGTTGCCATTACTTTATTGAATGTGAGAGTAATGGGCGACTCGGGCAGAGCGTTGGCTCCCGATGGTGTGCGCGCTATAAGCTCGGGCTGCGCGTCAGCGGTAAAGGTCAGGCGATGGTCGGCAATGGCGAACTCGGTTCCGGATACGGTGTATTTTCCGTTAGAGACCACGAGTTCATATTTTGTGTTGTAAGCCAAGTCGTTTTCGGGTGCTATTCTCAGCTGCGAACCGCTTGAAACTACCGTCCAGACGGGTGCTGTCAGAGAGGCGGGCACCGGTGTTGTGAGAATTGCGTTTGGATTACCGATTTCGGATGTTCTGTAAAATGCGGTTACAACTTCGGCGGTATTCGTAATGAGCTTGTCGTATATAAATACGATATCGGTAGCAGAAGCTATGCCGATTGCGTTATTAGCGGGAATTGTGGTGACTCCGCTTGAGCTGACGGTTTTAAAGTTAAATGAAATGGGCGACGCAACGGTCAACCCGCCTTCGGCGGCAATGGCACGAGCCGAGGTGGCAACGGTAACGGTGTAAGTCTTATCAGCGACAAAGAGAGTGTCGGGAGTGATTCTGACGAGTTTTTGGCCTTCGTCAAGAGACTGGGTGAAGTTTATGCCGGTTGCGCCGTCTTTGAGGGTAAAAGCGTTAGTCAAAGAAGACTCGACCATTTTGTGCGAAAATTCGATTTTGATGTTGTCAGGCGGCAGCAAAACGGCACCCGAAGCGGGCACGGAAGAAACGATAACAGGGTTGGTAGGCGGCTTAGGCGCTACGCCTAACAATACGTTTGTTTCGGCAGAATATTCGGCAGCGTTTGTTTCGCCGGGGTAAAAAGCTTTAAAGACAATTTGTCTTGGGAAATCCGCTGCGGGCAAACCTTTAAGCTTAAGACGCGCTGTGTAGACAGTGTTTACGTATCCGCCGGAGACAAAGGTTGATTTCTTAGAAAAAACAGAGAGAATTTTGCGGTCAGACACGCACACGGTGCCGTTATCGGCGGACCTTACATTTGCGGTGCCTGTGGTTTCGTTTCCTTCGGCATCGTTATATAAGAATGTGGCAGTAAACTCATTGTATGCGATAACCTGCAAGAGAAGCTTATTTTCGGCGAATGCCCCGGGGGCATTGGGGTTCACGGCGAATTTCACCGTAATATCGAGATCTGTTTCGAATTTTTTGGTGGTATAAGAGGCGAGCAGAGTTGCGGTTGGAGACGCTGACAGCGAGAGGCCTTTTCCCACAAATGTTGTGAGGGTCGCAGAATTGCGTTTAACGAGAAGATAGTCTTGAAACAGGTTACTTACATTAATATAGAAGCCGGTAGAGGAGCGGCCTTCATAGGGAGTGAAATACCAGTTGCCGAGTTTGTCGCGGCAGGCGATTGAGTAGTCGGCATTAACGTCGAATTGGCTGTTCAATCTTATTGCGAGGGTGGCGATGCCGTCGAGATATGTGCCCGAGCGGTCGATCAGGGCTGTTTGCCGCAGGCTTGTGAGTGAGCTAAGGGGTGTCGATATTTTGAGCGTGAACAAAGAGCTTTGAGGAGTGTATCCGGCGAAGAACGAGCCAAGGCCGGTCAGCTCTGTATCTTCAACTATTATAACTTCGGTATTTGGAGTAAAGGCGTTCGCCGGCAATTCGAGACGCACCGAACCCACGTCGATTTTTGTTATTTTGTCTTTGACGACTTTTTCTTTGTAAGTAATTGGCGTAGCTACGGGAACATAGACCACGGTATCTTTGGGAGCAGCTTCAGGGTCAGAGCTTCCGCCGCCCCCGCCGCCGCAGCCTACAAAAACAATAAAAATCATTGCAATAAAGACGATGAAACCGGCAAATAATCGTCTTTTGTCAAATTTATTTAAGTATTTCATTTAATTATGTCGATGGCTTATTCAGCCGTCTTACAGCTCCAACTATCAAATTTTTAGCATACAAAAAACACAGTATTCCCAATGGAATACAGCCCGTCATATTCTAATTGCAATCAGTTTAAATTGTCAACACTTTATCAAACATTGGCAAACATTAACAAACAAACTTTTTGATGTGGAAAACTTCAAAACTATTCAACTTGCAAGTGAGGGTTGATTGCATTAGAATAATAAAAATATGAGCAAAATGAACGAAAGGATGATAGCCGATGCCATCGTCTGAAGAAACTTCAAAAGACAGACTTAAACACTTGAACGCCTACCTTTTTGCGAATCTGATAATTTTGGGTGTTTTGTTGATAGCACTATGGACACGACGCCCGGTCTGGGATGTCAGCATCAGGTTTCCCAACATACTTCTGATTTTGGCTATAGTGAATGTCTTATTGATTTTTAGAAATGTTTTGGTGGGCAATTCCGCTTTATTGCCTAAAACCGGAAAAAGAAAGAAAAAAAATAAAACCAAAAAAAACAGTTTATTGGCTTTGCGCAACATTTTGCGAACAAGCGCTTCGGCTAACAACACGGTAGTTGAGCGGTCAATCGAAAAACTCCGTGAGCTTTCGGGTGTTAAACGAATTGAGCTGCACATCGCAGAAGCACAAAAAAGCGAACTTGTCGCCGAATCCGGGTCGCCCCTTCCCTCAATAAACGGATCAAGATTTTTGCTTAAAAACGATTTTTTGAACATAATACACACGGGCAAATTAGGCGAAGAAACTGTTTTGCGCCTCGACAAGGCCGATGCGGCCCGTTTTGAATCCGCTGTCACAAAAATTTCTACGATTGTGGTACCTATAGCAATACCGGGCTACAGAACAAACGAGCGGTTGGGTGTTTTGCTTTTCGCCGATAACGAGGGGCGAGTCAAGCCTGCCGTATCGGTAGCGGGAACTGCGCTTTATTTTGAAACATTATTAGCTCTTGTAGAGGGTGTCAAGCAAAATGAGCAAATTGAGTATCTCGACAAAGAAACGCACATGATGTTGCCGGCTACTTTCAAAGAGCATTTGCAGACGGAAATCGAGCGTTCTGAACGCTATTCTCAAAAAATGACACTCTTAACTTTGCAGGCAGAAAATTTTGATTTGCTGACACAAGAAGAGCGACAACTTGTGCACAAAAACGCCGGATCAGCCATAAAACAGGTTTTGCGTCGTTTTGACAAAGTGTTTATGGACGAAAAACCCGGCCGCTATGAAGTCATTTTGACAGAGGCTGACGAAAATGTGGCACAAACAATTTCAAAGCGAATTGTAAAAATATTTGCAAAAGAAAATACAAAAATAGGTTTTGACAGCACAAAGAACCTTAAATTAAATATCGGAAGCGCAACCTACCCCACCGACGGCAAATTGGCCGAAGCAATTGCCGAATTGAGTTTTGAAAATTGCGAAAATTTAACTGATAAAAAAGAAAGCGAAGATTAACCATGAAAATTATTTTTACGCTTAACGGAAAAAAGGTTGAAACTGAAACAACCGCGCAAACAACCTTACTTGACCTGCTAAGACACAACTTTAAGCTTGTGGCTGCCAAAGAAGGCTGCGGCAAAGGTGAATGCGGCGCTTGCACGGTTTTTTTAAACAATAGCCCTATAAACTCTTGCTTAAAGTTAGCCGCAACATTAAACGAAACCGACTCGGTAGTCACTGTCGAAGGGCTTGAAGATGACAAGCTAATGCAAAAGATCAGACAGGGCTACACAGACGAAGGCGCTGTGCAATGCGGGTTTTGTATACCGGGAATGACAATGGCAACACACCATTTATTGAGCCATAACGCGAAACCGACATTAAGCGAAATTAAAACTGCGCTGGCGGGCAATATTTGCAGATGCACCGGATACAGAAAAATCGAAGCTGCGGTAAAAAATGCGGCTGACAGAGGTGAATGACAAATGAGCAACTATGAAATCTTTAAACCGCAAACCGTAAAAGAAGCGTCCGATTTGCTTAAAAACGACGGATACATGCCCTTAGCAGGCGGCACCGATATGGTTGTCAAAATAAAAAACGGCTTTTTCAAGAATTTGAAAGCGGTAGTTTACGTCGGAAACCTGCCTTTTAACAAAATCATAAATGAAAACAACAAAGTAATTATCGGCAGCGGCTGCACAATGGAAGAAATTGCAACAAACCCCATTATAAAAGAAAATTATCCAACCTTGGTCGAAGCGGCGAACACCGTAGGCGCAACCCAAATCAGACACATGGCGACAATCGGCGGCAATGTGGGCAATTCATCGCCGGCAGGCGACAGCATTCCGGCGCTTTATTCGTTAGACGCGCAGGTTCTGATAACAAACGGAACCTCACAGCGCACAGTCGATATTAAAGACTTTTTCACCGGACCGGGCAGAAACGTATTGCAGCTCGGCGAACTTATAGAAGCCTTTGTGTTGCCCTTAAGAAAAACAACCGGCAGATTTATGAAATTAGGCGAAAGAAGCGCTTTGGCCATTTCTAAAATCAATCTTGCCCTCTCAACCTGGGAAGACGGCAAAAAACACTATCGCGTAGCCTTAGGCTCTGTAGCCCCCACAGTATTAAGAAGCAAAAAAGCCGAAGAAATTCTTGAGAACGCCGCGCATCCGCTGACTGAAGAAGTCATACAAAAAGCCTCGGAAGCAGCACGCGAAACGGCTGACCCCATCACCGACATCAGAAGCACGAAAGCGTATCGCAAACAGATGGCGGGAGTATTATTGCGAAAAGCTCTCGAAAAATAGTTTAATGCGGCACGTTAACACCACTACCACCGGCCTTTTACTGGCCATAATTATTGCGTTACAGTTTATTAAATTGCCAACGCCGGTATTGGGTGTAATCGTTAACAGCATTTTTATTTTTGCAACTTTATACACAAGCCACAAACACGCGTATGTGCTTGCAATATTGTCCCCTATCGGAGCATTTTTAACGGGAACACTGGCGGCGCCGCTTTTGCCGCTGGTTCCTGTGATTTTGTTCGGGAATATAGCTTACATATACATTTTTAAGTGTTGCAAAGAGTCGTCTTACCTTATGAGAGTGCTTTTTCCGGCACTTTTAAAAGGTTTTCTTGTCTCTTTTGTCGGCTATTCATTACTGGGCTATCTAAACCTTACATCGACTCTTCAGTGGCTTATAATACCGGTGCTGGGCATTCAATTCATAACAGCAGCGCTTGGCATCGCGCTAGCCGAAGTTTTATACCGACACATCCCCAAACCGAACTCAAACTGATTTAAAACGAGTCGGCAAAGATATTTAAAAGATTGGCAGCGTTGTCAAAAATAACTTCGGTAGCGTTGTCGTCAATTTTCAAATTTATGGCGTTAGGGTCGAAGCTGTCAAAATAAACGCCGGACAAAATGTCTGAGCCGGTAGAAAAAACTCTGCCGATATCGGGCAGCTTGTTTTTCGAGAATTCAAATCTCAAGTGATTGATTACTCTTGTAACCTTGACCACATTAGCTTTTACGGCAAGCACTCTCAAACGGCTGATCGCGTATAAGGCCAAAGCCTCTGAGGGAAGCGGGCCAAACCTGTCTTCACACTCTTCTTTAATTTCTGATAAAAGTTCGAGGTCTTTACACCGTGCCAACCTTGAATACAGTTCAACGCGCGTTTCTTCTTCGGGAATATAGGTTTTCGGAAAATACGCGGTAACGGGTATTTCAATTGCCGAATCAACTTTTTCATATGCGCGGTTGCCGGTTTTGGCTTTAACCACGGCATCTTCGAGCATTTCCATATATAACGAAAGCCCGATGCTCGCAATATGCCCGCTTTGAGTTTCGCCCAAAATATTACCTGCGCCCCTAATCTGCAAATCGCGCATGGCAATTTTAAACCCTGAGCCTAACGCGGTATGCTCTTCAATGGTCTCTAACCTGTCGTTAGCTTCTTTTGAAAGCCGTTTCCCTTTTGAATAAAAGAAATAGGCCCAAGCTTGTCTTGCGCTTCGCCCGACTCTTCCGCGCAGCTGATACATTTGCGAGAGTCCGAGGCGCTCGGCCTCGTCTACTATAAGCGTATTCGCGTTTGGGATATCCAGGCCCGACTCGATAATTGTGGTGGCCACAAGTATGTCGTATTCGCGCTTAACAAAATCGACCATTGTTTTTTCGACTTCATTTTCGTCCATTTGCCCGTGAGCGGTTATTATTCGCGCATCAGGCACAAGCTCGCGCAAAAAGGAGGCTTTTTTGTCTATAGTTTCGACACGATTATATACGTAATATATTTGCCCGCCGCGTTTGAGCTCTTCAATTATTGCACGCTTTATCCAACCGGCGTCAAACGGCGCCACATAAGTATTAACCGGTCGCCGGTCTTTGGGCGGAGTATCTATAATGCTGATTTGACGAATTCCCGACATTGCCATCTGCATGGTGCGCGGTATCGGAGTAGCCGTGAGGGTCAGCACATCAACCAATGTTTTGATCTTTTTGAGCTTTTCTTTATGTTTAACCCCAAAGCGCTGTTCTTCGTCGACAATTAACAGACCCAAATCTTTAAATCTGATGTCACTCGATAAAATTCTGTGTGTTCCGACTACCACATCGAGAGTGCCGGCTTTGAGCTTCGCAAGGGTTTCCTTCTGCTCGGCGGGCTTTCTTAATCGGCTAATCATATCGACCGAAACGGGAAAACCCTCGAATCTTTTCAAAAAACTCTGATAATGCTGAAAAGCCAAAAGTGTTGTAGGCGCGAGAACCGCCACTTGCTTGCCGGAACAAACGGCTTTAAAAGCCGCGCGCATGGCAACCTCGGTCTTGCCGTAACCAACATCGCCGCAAATGAGGCGATCCATCGGGGATTCGCTTTCCATGTCTTCTTTAACCGCGACAATCGCTTTCATTTGGTCGGGAGTCTCGATAAACGGAAAATTATCTTCCATTTGACGCATCATGTCGTTGTCTTTTTCGAAAGCGAAGCCTTTATTGGCGATTCGTTCCGCGTAAAGCTCAAGCAGTTCGCGGGCGATATATTCGACGTTTTTCTTAACTTTGGCTTTTTGGGTCACCCAGGTTTTTGAATTTAGGCTGTGAACTCGCGGTATGTGCCCCTCAGCGCCTAGATATTTAGAAACCTTATGAACCTGGTCGGTGGGAACGTATAGTTTATCGGCGCCCGCGTATTGGAGAAAAATGTATTCTCTGGTGTTTCCGCCGGCTGTCATTGTATGAATGCCTCTGAATTCGGCAACTCCGTGATCGGAATGGACCACAATGTCGCCCGGCACCATTTGGTCAATTTGCATCAAATTTTTCGCGGCGGTGCGTTTTTTGGCTGTATTTTCGCGCGCGGGGCCCATGAATATGTCTTCTTCGGCGAAAACGGCAAGTTTTTGGTTATGGTCTTTGAACCCTCTTTTCGCGCGGCCTTTCAGAAACAAAACCGAACCGGCTTTAAGATTAAATGGCTGAACCGAGGAATGAATCTTAACTTTTCTTTCGCCAAGCAGCCCGCGAAGGTTATTTAGCCGCCCTTCGTCTTCAATAGCTATGGCAACCGACCAATTAGCTTCGATAAGGGCTCTTAAGTCTTTTAAAAGTGTTTCTCGCGAGGAATCGGTGGGCGGCGTGAGGTATTCGACATTCTCGAACAAAGAGTTTGAAACCGGTGAGAAGGCCGTCATCTTGGCGTATTTATATTTATCTAATAGATCTATAAGAGCATTTGGCCTGTGATAATATGCGTGGGGCTGCTTTAAGGGGGTAGTGTCTTGCGACTGTTCAAATCTGCGCTCAAAGTTTTCAAACACCTCGTCGAATGCTTGAATTGTTTGGTCTGCTTCATCAATAATAATGTGAAGATCTTGCCAATAGTCAAATACGTAACCGTCGCCTTTGTGCACAAAAGGGCGAAGCTCTTTGTAATCGCGCGAGTCGGGGGCGGTTCTGAAGTGTTCGAGTTTTCGCTCAAGCAAACTTGCGCGCCGTTCATCGAGGGTCGGAATTTCAGCTTCGACTTTAGCCTCGATTTTTGAGTATTCATCTTGGTCTGTAACAAATTCAAAAACCGGAGTTACATAAATTTTGTCACGTTTATCATAAGACCTTTGAGTTTGAGGCGAAAACAGTTTTATGGTTTCGAGGTCATCGCCGAAAAAATCAAGTCTGAAGGGGAATTCTGAATTAGGCGGAAAAAGATCTATCAAGCTGCCTCTTACGGCGAATGTCGATTTTTCTTCGACCGTTGCAACTCTTTTGTAACCGATTTTTACGAGTCTGTCGATAAATTCGCTGCGTTTAACTTGCTCACCCTGTTTAATTTCGAAACATTCTTTGAGCCAAAATTTGGGAGCAAAGAACCTCTCTAACAGCACCGAAACCGGAGCAATTACAAGGCCTCCGAGACGCCCTTCCAAGGACATGGCGGCAATACGGGAAAAAAGCACATCGGGGTCGGCGGCCGTTTGATCGTAGACGGTTTCGCGTTCGGGCAGCAT
>MWDD01000052.1 GCA_002070375.1 bacterium ADurb.Bin157
AGATTATGGTTTGGATATGCTTTAAAGAAAGCTGCTAAAAGTTGCTGACATGTTGGCTCCACGGTTTTGTTCATGTATATTGATTATAAGTATGTTTTAGAGCATGTCAAGAATTCAGATGCTTTTTTAAATCTAAAAGTTCTTAGAGTTTTAAACATTAGCCGCTTTTTCAAAAACAGTAATGAGACGTTTATCGCTCCTGTGCCAGTTCTCTTTCAGCATCTTATCAAACAGCTTGCCTGCTAAACCATGAAGATTGTTCTTTTTGGCAATTTCCGTCAGCTTACGAAAAGCAACTCTTACCTCAAACTGCTCAATAGGTTCATAAAAGCTGCCCGTCAGCATTGCACGAATGGCTTCAACTACAAATTCAACTGCATATTCAGGATTCGAATCGCATAAATCATCAGCAGCATTCAGCAGGGGTTTAGGGTCAGCATCATAGGCTTTTGCACATTCCAGTGCCAAATCGAGGAACCCTGAATGCCGGGCAGATGCAAACCATTTTCCTTTTGAACCTTTTTTTGAAATACAATCGATTAATATTTTTCGCTTGTCGATGGTTGGATATTTTTTGCAGATATTTCTGTAAATATTGAGGTTGGTTCCATAATCGGGGATTTTCAAACCATATTTTTCATAAGCATCATCGATTCTGCCCTTCTTAATAAGAACAGATTCACAGAAATCATCTATTTCATGCTGGTCATTGTTTGTTCTGCTCGCCGAACTAACATCCGCAGCATAGTCCAGAGCCTCATCATATTTGCCCTGATTTAATAACGCCATAGCCCCGAATTTATTGTATGTCCACCAAGGACTACTTATGGTTTCCAGAAGAGCCTGCAATTCTTCGTATCGTTTCGTATAGAGCAGGCAGGATAGGCACATATCTGAGCCTCTAAAAAAGGAAGCTCCTTGCTTTGAAAACACTTCCTTTACATCATCGATTAATCTATCTGCCCATATATTTGCAAGTTCGGGGTAGACACATATTTCTCCCCAACAGTCTCTAAGCCCGTCAAATGTTCCCCATCCATCTTCAATTATAGCCTCATAGAGTTTATCCAACTGCTTTCCTCTGGTATTTATATCCCAATCTGCCTGTATAATAAAAGGAATCAGCGAATCAATAGTCTTATTCATAGCCGTTCCCAATACCCCGGATGAACTGTCAATTTGCATCAAAGCAGGATAAAGCCGGCCAAATAACTCTATCGCTCCTTCACCGGCCAGAGCAGAGTCTTTCTTGGCAGCTTTCTTCATTTCTGAAACAGCTTCCGCCATTCGTTTAGAAGCCTTGGCCGTTCCTTTCCAGCCATATGCTTCTCTGCGAAAATATTTTTTAAATGTCCAATTCTTTTTATCCATTTATTCTATCCAGCTAAATTTTTATATATCTTGCCATTAGCCAAATAGCCGCTCAATATCTTCATCGGTGATTTTTTCATCAAGTCTAATTGGTTCACCTCTTTGCCGTCGCATATGATCAAAAAACTGTTTTAGATTTTCAGGTGCAGACTTGATCATAAGTCCTATCGAGTATCTCATTAGGGAAATATCTGCGCCATTTATAATTCCCTTTATCACCCCTGTGCCTGTATCATCGTGCTGTGCTAATCTATTGTTTAGTTTGTCAATAACTGCCTGCAATCTGCCATATTCCAGTTCCTCATGTGCGGTCTGTTTATTATTGATTGCAGAATATGGCAAACCCATTGACCTCATGATAAATGCTGCATCCTGGGGAAGATTGTGTAAATGTTCAAAACCTTCTTTGAATTCAGGACCATTATGATGCCCCGGAAGAAGTATGCTCGGTTTTTGGATATACAATACCCCCCTCCTAACAACAGTTCTGTCACTATAACTATGATGCTCAGCGACAAATACATATGGCAACCTCATGTCACCAAATGTATATAAAATCTGCTGATATTCACGAATGACTTCAGTTTTCTGCCAGTATTCCTTAAATTTTTCGTCTTCAAAGTTTTCCATATGTACTATTTTACAAAAATATTACTCAATGTAAAATCTTTATACGTTTTAAAAATAGTTTAAACTGATTTGAGTATATCTTTCCGCTGACTTGTAACCTTTTGAGCCAATGCACGTAAATCAGTCAATCTTTACCCAATAATCTTATTGCCGTCGACATTACAAAATGTGATGATCGCGGCAGAACGCTATATGTTCACGCCTTATGACATACATTTGGAACTTATCTCAGCAAAACCGGCGTTACACCACGCATTGCTCAGGAGCCATGCGGCATTCATCGCTGCACCTTACGATGAATATTTATACAGATCCGACGCTGCTTGATGTGGCAGGTGCAATTAATGCACTGCCAAAGTTTGCATCTCAATCAAGCAGTGCCAAGATAGCATAAGCGTAAAAATAATATCAATTGATTTACAGAAGTGAAAGCCATACCTGCTTAATTAAAGAGTATAATGCTAATTCTATAAATCTGCTATGCCGAACATATCAAAGCTAGCTCGTGCCCCCTACTCCTTCTAATATAATTCTGCGCACTTGTTAGAAGTTGAGCGTATGGGCCAAAATTGCTAGAAGATATTCCAGGCTGAATAATCGTGATCCAGAACCGTTTAGTTTTTTGTTTCGTTTGCTCTAAAAAATTGTCTAACTCATCAAGATTTCCAGAACCACAAAAACGTGTTCTTTCCACATCTCGATCACGATGAGCAATATGATCTCTGAGCCTGATAATATCGCCAGCCCAGCGAGTTGATTTTACTGTTTGGCTACATACCTCATAGTAATCTTCTGCTCTTGTCCCAGCAGATTCTTTTCCAGAAGCCTTGCAATGGTAGAGACCGATTTTTATATGATCATCGTTCTCTTTAAATGTAATATAATCAGCTATTTCACCTTGTGTATGGTCATAAAACACAAAATCATTTTCAAGTACAAGTTGGTTTTCAAAGTATGTATGAATCGTTATTTTGCCGTCTTGCGGGATACCTACTTCCTTGGTAATATCAACATTAAGCGTATCCCAATCTAATATTTCAATCACACTATCATCAAATCTTTCTATTTGCATGTCGGGTCCATCGAATTGTTGATTGCCTTCAATCATACTAAAGTTAGCTGTGTATAAAACCGGAAGATTAGCATTCAAATAAGATTCAATAGTCATTTCCCTTCCAAGGCGATCAATGATTAACCTACATGTTTCAGGATTTGCCTTTTTCAATCTGACAGATTCACTACCATTCAAACTAACCACAAAAGTTAACGATATTGAATTCTTGCATCAACTTTAATTAATTTAATTGTAAAATCAAGAAGGTTGCTCTCATCTCTATATCCATCCTGAACTACTATACATCGAGGCAACGACTGATAAACGCGGTAGTTCCAATCTATCGCGGCAATATCATCAGGATATTGATCAACAGTTCTCCCTTTAGATAAATAATCGAGTTGAGTATATGTTTTTGGATCCCTATCACTCATTATTTTCATTGCAAAATCAGCACACTTATCAATCAGATTTGGAATTTGAAATTGTTGGTTTACCCATATTTTGGATGAACTACTATAGCCTATTGTTGCATTTATTCCGTTATCCTCACCTTTTCCAAAAACATGTCCTTGATTATAAAGATGGCCATCCATCTCACTGACTGCTTGATCGGCATTTCCTCCTGCAAGAATGCGGTACGATTCCTGTCTATTACCATGTGCGCGATTCCTCATACCCACATTAAAAAATTTCAAATTATTAAGGTCAAGAAGAACCTTACTTATTTCATTCAAGGGAACAGAAGTTACAGCTCCATGCACAACAGTTTTAGCAAATTCGCGGCAAAGTTCGTCAGATTTAAGAGATGAATATACGAATAATAAATTACTTTCTGAATGATAATATAGAACGGCAAGATGATAACTTGTCGTCATAAAATATTCATGACGTGTCCATAAAGGATAAGCATCTTCGCTGGTTACAATTATGCACGTTGATTCTTCTTCATTTATCTCTTTATCAATTAGATTAAAATTCGAAGGCAATGATGGACCATTTTGGTAATCAACGGTTCCATTAACGTTGAATACCATCACGCGAAAATAGGGCCGAAAAGCGTATAGGGATATTTCACCTGATTCTACGGGTAAATTTTCTGTTTGTTTGAATCCATCGAGAACGTTGTATACACGTTGTTCCTGTTCTATTCTTGCCTCGCTGAGCTTCGAAACAAGCTCAATCCAAGCTGATCGATCTTTATACATTCGCTCAGCTTCAAATTTTATATCATTCGGCACAGCAATAAACTTTGCACTTTTTACATTGGGATCGTTAGTCCTAGCGAATCTCCCTATAAATTGAAGAGTTATTTCAAGGGATTTATGAGGACGATGCAGAGCTGCAACCTTTAATTGTGGAAAATCGACTCCCTCTCCCAGCATATCAACACATATAACACCATCCAGTTGCCCATTCTCTAATTCACTTAGTGCCGTTTGAACATACTTTTCACTATAACTGCTATCCACACATTTAACCTTGAGACTTGTATTTTCTTCATATATGCGAAGTAATTCTTTTGCCCTTTTCTTTTGATCAGTCCTAATGAGAAGAACACTTGCACGACCACTATCTCGTTCTTTTTTAATTACTTTTTCAGCTTTGGATGCAATTGCAACATCTTCGTCTATATTTGAAGGCGGAACCGGGACATACTCAATGTCTCCATAAATACCATCTTTATGAGCTTGTCGGATTGAATAAGAATAGATAAATTTTCCTTTTAGTTCCTTTCGGTCATGCCTAAAAGGTGTTGCAGTTACAAGTATTTTTTTTGAATTTGGAAATTGATCTAATATAGCTTGCCAAGTTATTGCTGGACTATGATGTGCCTCGTCGACAAGAATAAGGTCAAATATATTATCAGGAGGGCTACAAACATTATCAAATCCTGTACTTATACAATTAGGCGTGCTAACAATAACATCATACTTTTGAAGCTCCAACCATTTATCAACGGAATTTAATTTACTTTTGACAGTTAGTACTTTGGGACAGGGAATATCCGGCAATAAAGCACCGATGTTTTTTAATGGATCAAGTTCGCAAAATTTATGGGAAATTTGATCTCGTACTAACACACTTGGTGTTATAACCAATACCCTTTTGGCTCTAAGTAGAAATGCAGATGCCATTAATACTGCTGTTTTACCAGATCCTGTAGGAAGAACAGCAATGGCAGGACGATCTTCTACAGTGAAGTGAGCAGCAATTGCATGAATTGCACCAATTTGAGCATTGCGAAAACCCAATACCTGATGCGGCTCTGACTGAACAAGCTTGACATCGTTATAATGAGAATCAAAATACGCCATCACATCTCCCTTCTCTTATAGTTTAAAATGTATACTTCTGGAAATAATCTCTTCCTATTATTTTTATGAGTATCATTTCAGACACAAATCTCTTTCCACAATAGATAATAGTCTTAACCTTCTAAAAACTTCCGCCCTTTATCTGAAATTTCCCAGACACCACGAGGCGAGTCATTTTTCAACAAACCATCATTGACCATACTATTACGTGCCCATTGAGCAGCGTTTCGCCAACGAGGAGTATCATTGCCGGACGCCAATGGCTCATAATCCGGTTTTTTAAGAGTATTTTTCATTATTTGGCCGACCCTATCAAGAACATTAATTACTTTTCCTGAACCATTAAGCTCTATAAGAGTCTGAAGAATTGGTTTATAATATGATTCTTCTCGTGTGCGTAGCCCTCGCTGTAATCTTCCCAAATTTTGTCGCTCTTTTCGTTGTTCTTCCATTTCTTGACTGACAGGTGCTGCTGTAAGCGTTTCCCATTCTTTTCTTAACGAATGCACCCTGTCACGGAAAGCGGTTATTTTACCGGCATGTTCCATTGCTTCTTTGACACTATCATAGTCTCGCTTTTCAAATCCCTTAGCACCAACATGGTTAACAAAATCAATTTCAGCCTCGACTTCTTCTAACAAAATTTCGAATGCGGCCATGACATTGGTTGGATTGTTCTCTATCATTTTTTCTCTCCTATAAAAAGGATCTATTTATCATTTTTAGACCAGTAATTATTCGCTCTTTTAAGTTCTTCTATGAAAAAACCTAAAACGTCTTCATCAGGCTTCATTTTACCTGATTCACGAGCTAGATTGAAAAAACCTTTACCCGGCATTGGTGTGATTTCGTCACTACCATGCACCACAACGACAGAAAGAAGAGGTCGATTATTTTCATGTTCAAACCAGCTTATTTCACCAAGCATGTGTGCCAATGTAGTACGATCAGCAATACTATTCATATTCAGCTCGACAATATTTCCTGCCTCACTATATGAAATTGTGCCACCCTCTTTTTTTGCAGTATCGATGAGTACTTTTCTAAGTTTATTATTTATTGCCATATTCAACTCTAATTATAAAAGCCAAAATGTTAAAAAACTTTTTTGAATTCAATTATTTTAATCGACCCAGTTGTAAGCGATCTAACGTTTTTGCAAACAATTTAAATCTTCGCCATAGAAATCGATTATAACTTTTTGCAAATTCACGCTGTCTTGCTTTAAACCCTTTATTTTTGAAAGCATTCTCAAATCTGCAAACATCTTGAATTGTCCTAAACGGCAATAATTGACTTGCAAAATATTTCTGTATAGCAGATTTGTTTGCACCAATATCTTTAATCCTTTCCTTCAACCATTCTGAAGGAAGTCGATGTTTCTTTTTGCTGTTTTCATCACCATTCAAAAAATGTATATTTAAGATATTGTTGATTTCCTGCCCAATAATGCCTTTTCGGTACAAGTGATATGGGAAAAAGTGGTCGTCTTCAGGTTTATGCTGTCCTGATTCGACATCATCTCGGCTGATTTTATTCTCATTTATAAATTTTGGTGTTTGCTGCCAAAGCGCCTGCTTAATAATATTTCGATAAGTTGATCGACCTGCACGTATATCAACACCTTTGATTTTAGCAAAAATTTTCGTAGAGACTTTGGGAATATTTAATTTTCGATTATGCTCGGCAAGTTCTCGCATTTGATTTGAATCAACGCTTATATGGTGTGAATAACCCGAACCAATGTAACGATTCGCAAGTGATGATCTCCAAAACCATTTTCGCAGTTCAACAGCCTGCTTCTTCGAAAGAGCCTTTTTGTGATAGTAAAAGAAAATTGCTAGAATAGTTATCATTGTCTGTGAGGGCAACTCACTAAGAGAAATTATCCCGTAAGTTTCTTTCAAATAAGTAACAGCATGTGCAACAGAACCAATAACATTTTTGAATATTTTATGGAATCGATTGCTTGGATGTTTATGAACATCTTCAGCTATCTTTTTTAATATTTTAATTCCTATTTCAACAGTTTGTCGTTTACGTTTTTCCAACTGTAAAATTATTGCAAAGACATGAATAAAAATAACAGTATCGATGCCGCTGGTAAGCGATTTACCTTTTTGTTTTTTCCATGTTCGTAAAATTTTGCCTATATTCGAATGTTGATTCCATGTTTCAGATAGAAATATTGATTCTGTTGAGATGCGTGTACCAGCCTGATTAATACGTTCAAATACTTCAATAGCCTGGCGGTAATTATCCAATGAAATCGTTATTACAGGAAGCCGATAATTTTTATGAACAAGCCTGAAAAGTTTTGTGAAATCCAGTTTGCATGAACTTTCTCTTGCATACTCAAGAATCGGGCCGTGATCCCCCTTGTCGATATAAAATTTTTCAAAATCGATAACATGTCTCTCACGATTGTCGCAAGTCTCATGAAATTTATCTTTCACATGCGGCTCAACAAATTTCTTTTGTCGACAGAGATAATACATACTTGCAAGTCGCTGCTGGCCGTCTAATATAAGAAATTTCCTTTGCGGTAATTTTTCGCCATCCAATGTTCTGGCGTCAATACGTTTATTAGTCTCCCAAATAATAAAACTGCCTACGGGATATTGCTTTATAAGGCTATCGAAAAGTTTTTTTACTTGTCCTGTCTTCCATATAAAACCCCGTTGAAACTCCGGCACAGCAACATGCTTTGATTCAATGAATTTAATCAACTCCCGGAGATTACATTTTTTTATTTTTGTTGCCATTCTTTACTTTATAGTCAGAAGATTTTTTCTCTTTTTAGCCACATTTTTTTTTAGAGTTCACTTATGTCTCTCATAGATAATTTTCTTCTAAGGATTTACATAAGACGGGAACAAGTGATTTCAGTTCATTGTGTAATTCTTTTATTGCGGCTGCATATTCTATTATGCATTTTTTCATAGCGTTAGCATGTTCTATATCTTGTGAATTCTGTGTTTTTCCAGATGTCCAAGCCCACTGCTCATACTCTTCATTAAACCTATTATTCAAGCGATAAGCATCAATTAAACCTTGTGCTTTAATATATGTCTTAATCATCAATGCTCGCAATTCATCATTTTGGACATGGCCTATCAGATGAGCATTCGCGCGAAATGTTATGAAATATTCTTGAGTAACAGGATAATATCTTTCGATACCACTGCCATCCGGTAATTTTTCAATATCATTTCCTATACCCCACATATATGATTCCCATAAAGACGTCATTTCTGTCTTTAACGCTTTATAGAAACCCCTCAATTGCTCTTTTTGTTCGACTTCGCGTTTCTTAAGGTCATTCTTATATGTTTGCTTAACCGCGAAAATCGTACCAAACCAAGCAAGACCACCTCCAATAAATGCTCCAACTACAGCTGAAATAAAATTTGAAAGTGGTCCTTGCAAAAAATCAAAAATTATCGAACAATTATTTGGATCTGCCATAATCTCTTTTCAATAAATCTTTTATCTATTTCTTTGCGTAATCCATTCAGTTAAAGCACGGCCTTCGAGTTTACGGCTGCCATTGCCATCACGGATAAATACCTCATTGCCAAAATGCGTCACCGTCGCAGATGGTCTAACATCCACCCGACAAATAGTACCTCCTGCCAATTCTGTAAAATTGATTTGAACATGGTTATTTGGAGATGGATTCAAATGGTCACGTATTAAATTTCTCAGCTTTAATTCAAAACCATCTAAATTATTCCTATGAACATGCCGCAAATCACGTTCAAGACCCATTATTTGGCCATTATCAGCAACACCAAGCAGAAGCGTCCCACCATCGGTATTGAGAAAAGCATTAATAGTTTTGAGGCTTTCTTTGTTTAAATATGCAGCATGCTGGTTCTGTCTCACATCCCATTCCAACGTTTCTTTAAATTCCAAATTATGGCTTTCGCCCTCTGCAATAAGTTGCAAAACCGGATTTGATTTCCAATATGCAGGCTGCTTTTCAAGAATCCTTTGACAGCGTTGCAAATGGGCTGAATATTTTTCCTTTACCTCTACTAACGCCCCTTGTGCCTCGGCAAGCCTCGGATAACGACGGCAATACCATAATTCTACTTCCCGGATATCGCCTTCATTCAACCCATAAAGCTGATATACTAATTTATCGATTTCTTTTTGTTCATTTTCATAATATGCATATGTTGGATTAATTTTTTGATTTGTAATAATTCTTGCAACAAGTGACTTTATATTTGCCGCAATTTCCGCACCGGGCCTTTTTATAGGTAATGTTCCTATAGTTCCTACGCTTGTTTCTACGCTATGCATTACATAATTTTTTGCCAAATATCGTAGTACTTTAGAACAAAGAATACCAAGTAATAGTTCAACGTCGAAATCATTTACAAATAATCCACAACTTTTAGACTCTAAAATTCCTCCAGAAGATAGGCGAAAAGTAGGTGCGTATTGACCTGTCCTGGAATATGTAATTCCTCTTTTAAATCTAAATTCCGGATTTGCTAAATCCGAATGAGGTTCATTTTGCATGCTTAAAACAGATTCATAACTCCAATCCACAAAGTATTCAGTTTCAACCCAATAATTTGGCAACCAACCACTGTCAGAATCAGAAATGCTTCCTTTATCCATTGGCACAAGAAATTTTTCTGAAGATTTAATCCCATTCTCTTTTTCCTCATCTGAAAGTTCTATAATTTCATGATCCGTGAGTACACTATCCATGTCAGCGACATCTAAATCAGAACCACGAACGTTTTCATTTCTCTTGCGAACGTATTTAGAATTATTGCCAGTTTTAATTCCTGAAACGATCATGCATATACCGTCATCGTTCCAAACCTTTTCACCTTCTATCCTGGCGTAAGTTTTACCCAACCTTTCAAATGCTTGATCAATCATAAAACCGAATATCAGGGGTGATGCTATAAAAAATGGCAGATTTTCAAAATTCGTGATAACATTCTGTAGATACGTATAGCGAGCTGAGATTTCTGTTTGAATATCCGGCCCATGACCTGAAACAGCAATAAGGTTATCGGAAAGAGTTTTCCAATCATCTTTTTCAATTCCTCTCAAATCACCAGCAATCAATTTATGGTCTTGAGGAGCAATTAATTTTTGTAAAGTGATAATACCGGTATTTACTGTCGCATCAAAAATCCACGGTGGCAAATCGAGAACATGAAAAACAGTTGTATTTTCAAGAATCCTTTTCCGAAGTGGTCTATGCGATTTTATGGTCCGCCATGTATCTGAAACAATATATGACATTGTTCCGCATGGACGTAAAAGCTGCAACCCTCTTGCTATAAAGATACCATAAGTATCTTTTGATTGCCCGCTTTCATTCTCACTTTTTTGATTAAAATATTGATTGCGAACTGCATTATCAACATCGACTCCATAAGGAGGATTTGCAATTACAATATCGAAACCATTTTTTTGACTCCATACCTCGGCAAATTCCACACGCCAGTCAAAACCTTTGATTTTTTGCCGCTGGTGTGTAAAAGAAGCAATTTCTTTTCGTAATTCATCAATTTGTTCTTTAAGTTGTGGATGCTGTGCTCTTTTTCGCGGATCCATAAATTCAGCTTTTAAGGCATCAAACTGCTCTATTTTCTTTATGCGGCTAAGTGCATCAAAAGTAGTTGGAAAACCTCCACTTGGATCAGGAGCCGTTAAGCTGTCGCCATCTTCAATTTTGAAATCAAGGTTTGGCAAGGGATCAGGCTCGTCACCTTCAAAATCAACTGCCAGCGAAAGCCATAATCTAAGTCGTGCTATACCAACTGCAAAATCATCCAAATCTACACCATAGATATTATTATGAATAATTTGCATTTTTCGCTGATAGTCATTATGTGGATCGTCTGTTTCGGCGCGAGTATCGAGAATTTTTGAAAGAGTAAACAGTTCCTGAAGCATACCCAAAAGATAAGCACCGCTTCCACAGGCAGGGTCGACAACTTTTATTTCATCTAATTTTTGCAGGAGTTCTCTTGCCTGCGGCACAGAAATATTATCTGTTTTATGTTCATCAATAAGCGGAGCATATTCACCGCCAAAATAGCCTTTCAGGGATTCTCGGCACATAAATGAAACGACTGTTCGAGGTGTGTAGTAACTACCCGTATCTTTGCGTTCAGTTACCAGTCGTTCAAAAACCTTACCAAGCATTTCAGGGTCAACTGCAACTTCAATATCAAGCGGCGTTGACTCTTCTACTGTAAAATTATATCTGTAAAGCAAGCCGTCTGTTCCAAGTATGGGCTCGAAGACTCTGTCATCTATATCTCCTGCGCGTTCATCCCAGGGAGTGATAGTAAAAAGACCACCATTCAAGTATGGCACTTGTCCGATTACATCTTCTTTATTATGATCAGGCGTAGCCAGCCCTTCAAAGAATAATACCTGTAATCTGCTCCTGTACCAAGAAAGGCCATTTAAATTTCCAGCCTGATGTAAATTTTTAAGATATTCCTTCGGTTTGGCCTCTCCAAATTTGAGCCAGCCTTTTCTTTCAACAAACCGCAGGAACATAAGCCTGTTCATAAGAACCTGCGCAAACATTTTTCTGTCGTCTTCTTTTTTAAGATTTAAGGCAGCCTGTAAATTTTCAAAAACTTGCTTATAATCGTCATAAAACTTTTTAGTTACAGATTCTACATTAAATGCCTGCGACCAATCTTTTATCCATTTGTTTGTATTTTGCGGGTCTTGAGGCCATGCCAAATGCGGCAGATTCATTGTGCAGCATGTTCGAGCCGGCGTATCTGGAGACCAGCCAAACATCGTCAATGGTTCGGCGTGGCCTTTTTCTTTTGGGGATTTGAAATACGCAAAACGGAAATATTTATATTCATGAGTGCAAATAAATAACAGATTTTCTTTGTCCCACACTGGACGATTTGCCTGCCTTCTGTGGTTTGGAACCAGTCCTCTTAAAACTTTTCGTAAAGGGCCCGTTAATCCTCTACCTTTTGTAAAAACTGCCTCATTTCTAAATTCAACTATGAAAATACCCCACGGCTGGTCATCATGCATAGGCTGAATCTGATATATTTGTCCGCCTATTACATTTTGATCTAAGTCTTCAGCATTTAATTGATCTTGAGTCCAGCCATATGAAATATCTTCTATTTCTTCTACTCCGGCAGGTATTTGCCAGGCCAAAGTATCTATTAGAAGTTTTTGAATGAAAGACTGCTGGTCATTTACTGCTTCGATAGCCTGTTGTATCTGCTGCGGTGTCGTCATTAATTAATCTCCAGCCATGCTAACAATACAGGTTTTGCGCCAATTGGTGCCTGAACATCTTTGAGATATGTATTCTTAATGTGTTTTTCGATAGCTTTCCGAGCAGGAGCTAATTTCGTAACACCCTGCTGAACAATTCTTTGTGTATCTTTTGAACATCTTACGGCTGTCCATGTACGTTCAAGGTCTTCAGTAACAATGCTATCATCTGCATTGTAAAAATACCATCGAACTTCAGCAGTTTGTTCCTTTTCCGGTTCTGCTTTATCGTACTTTACTTCCATCAGACTTTTCGCTGAAGGCCCTATTATTGTAGGCATACGATAACAGGCAAATACACCTTTTCTTCCGTTAACCCTGAGATGTGCGATTTGATCACCTCTTTGATTTACAATGGGGCCAAAACCGTCTGCTGCCTTTTTACCGGAAAATAATCTTCTTGGCAGACTCCCGAGCTCCCGCCAAAATTCAGGCAAATCTTTTTCTATTCTCTGTCTTTCAAGGTTCATCAATTCTTCAATAGATTCTTTACCTTCATACCGTTCATTAAAAAGTTTAAGCGCCATATCAGGATCATCCGGCGTTAATAAAGCGCCTTCGATACCCAGAGTTTTATTAATTCTTAAAATTTTGCCATCCAATTTTTGTTTTAGATGCAGTAACTCTTCAAGTTCCTTAGGCGGCAGGAAATTCCAGAAATAAATTTTTTCTTTTAAATTCATTGGTCTGTCAATCATTACTTCTGTTTGTGGATTTAGTCGCCGGTCAACACGACCAATTCGTTGCATTAGTCTCACAGGATTCCAATGCAGATCATAATTGATAATAAGGCACGCATCCTGTAGATTCAAGCCTTCCGACAACACATCCGTTGTGATAAGGATGTCAATAGGATTATCCAAGGCCTTCGAAAGTTCAGTTTCGCCGAAAAGATTCTTACCACCATCGAAACAGTTATAATACGGAGAAAATCTTTTTATAATATCCTCCCTGTTTTTGACATTCCTGCCGCTATCAACCTGTTCAACATTTTGTAACCCTGCATTATTAAGCTGTCTTGCCAAATATCTAGCGGTGTCACGGAATTCTGTAAAGATTAAAACTTTTTGGCCTTTCAGTAATTCATCTGTTTCAAGAAGACCAATAAGCTTTTGGAGTTTTTCGTCTTTAGCTGGATCTTCTTTTTCACCTTCTTTGCTGTAAAATCTTCGATAAATCTTGCTGAGAAATTCTGTCAGGAGTTTCATATCTTCCTGAACATCAGCAAGTAGCGTTTCCATATTATGATCTTCTGCCTTAAAATCTTTCAGGAAATCTGGAATTTGATCTTCTTCTTCATCTTCGGTTCCAGCTTCATCACGTTCGAGCCGCTGATTTATATGGTCTTGAACCAACTTCCACCATCTGCGGTTTGTAGTATCCCATGCTTCAAATAAATTAGGCGAATAGTACCTTAGAAAGTCAGCCATCTTATAAAGTAAATCCTCAACACTGGCCTCAAATGCTTTGAAAGAGCTTTCCAGCCGCTTCAAAAGCAGTGTCCGAATCAACCCTATAATTAATTTCTGATATTCGGCTTTTTGTTTGTCCGGGTCTTTATGGTACGCAGATGTGTTATAAATGGCTAATGACAAGAAAGGATTCTTTTTGTCGAAAGCTTCCCGTATTTCACCATATAGTGTTTCATAAACAATCTTCAGAGAATAATTGATCACGCGAGGTTTTTGCCTAACAGGAAAAATTGGAGCATTATCAGTTACACCTTCGGATTTCTTCACATAAGAACGACTTCGCTGAATCAAAATGTTTTTAAGAAGTTCATCCGTTCGTAGAAAATCTTTTTCTTCGGCAAGTTCAGTTATATCGATCGATGGATTTTCTTTCTCCATTCTTTTTTCGTTTTCAAGGAAATGACCTCGAAGATTTTGTATTCTGATACTTGCGAAATGGTCTTTTTTACCTTGTGCAAAATAGTTTATTAAATGGTATAAATCGTCGAGTGAATTGTTTATAGGTGTGGCAGTAAGCATAAAAATTTGTTTACCATTTGCCAATTCCATTAATAATTCACCTCGGTTACTTTTTGGATTTCTGAAATGATGTGCCTCATCAATGATTATTACATCTGACTCTTTTTTGTAGAATTCCAAATCTGATGATTTTATCAAACCTTCTCTTCCAAAACTTGTATGACGTTCTATATCAAGATAATGCCTTGCTATACGTGGATAATGGGGTTCTAAATACCTGCGTATATTGGCCTCCCACACGCTTTCTTGGGCAGATTTCGGAACCACTAAAAGAACCTGTTTACCTTCATGTATAAAACGCTCTAAGAGCATTAACCCTATGAAAGTCTTGCCAAGACCAACACCATCGCAAATCAATGCACCTTGCCACTGATCTGCTATCTGCAATGCTCGATGGTAGCCATCTTTTTGATATTGAGAAAGTTTATTATAAATAACTGAATTGCTAAGTTCCCAATCATCCTGCGGCTTTTCGCGTCCAGCAAAAAACTCATATAGAGACTTTGCGTAAATTGAAAATGGATTATGCTCTGCCAAATGCCGTTCTATAACGTTTATTATATCATAATTGACTTCTTCGCCTTCTGCCCATAATTCTTTATACCATTTAGTCAGACCTGCGATATGTGCCTGGTCGGTGGTAAATAGATTCAATTCAATGTTCTCAGATAGCCCTGGTTTGGTGAA
Source organism: bacterium ADurb.Bin157 (assembly GCA_002070375.1). Classification (GTDB taxonomy): domain Bacteria; phylum Muiribacteriota; class Ozemobacteria; order Ozemobacterales; family Ozemobacteraceae; genus MWDD01. Next base: position 15,357 of record MWDD01000052.1, read on the forward strand.
ATTTGAACTTCCTACAATTGCAAAATCTACTGGACTCGGCTCCTTTGCATCCATCAAATACATTTTTGCATGAAATTTGGATTTCGTGAATGTTTTTAATGCAATTTGATTGGTTTTTATTGCATCACGTACAGCGGGAAGACCGGTTAAAGCATCATCTCTTTCCTTCTCTATCTCAATGCTGCTGTCTGATTTTTCAATTAATGCTTGTACTATTGTTTTTTGTGTTGTTTTTGTTGTCTCATTACCCATCAGAATATTGATTTTATGCACTTGCTGCCATAGTCCCTCGAGTTGCAACAAAGAACCAACCTCAAAAACGCCAGTCGCTATATCAATTTTCTGAAGACTCGGGAGAAGTTTTTGAAGCGCACTTAAAACAGTGTTGTCATTCCGGTTATCTAATATAACAGGCAATTTTTCCGCCATTGCTGTATCCTCAATCCATAAGAAATAAAATTATATCCAGATTTTACCATTAAAGATGATGAAAACAAGTTATTTCTAAGCTGTTTTGAGCTTATCCATCTTACCATAAAATAGCACAAGGGTTGCGACATCTCCCTGCTTCGATAGAAATGTAACGCTGCAAAAACGAACCAAAGTTTCAAACGCAGGGATTTTTGTGTGATAACAAAGATCTTTCTCCCTTGAATGACTACCGCTTGAATAATTTGGTAGAAACCAAAAGTAGTCAAACTTTTTTAAATATACCCCAAATGGAACAGGATTATTCAGCCAATTAGTCGGCAAATCGGAGAGTATGAGAGTTTTTGGAGATTCTCAGTTTTGGGTTAACAGGTCGAGAGTTTTGGGGGTGTTATTGCACGAAAGAATTTGACTACTTTTTACGTAACATATTTTGTAACAAGCGGATAGGTCGATAGTTAGGTGAGTTTCAAAACCCCTCTTTTGGCGCAAAAAAAAGTCCGCCAATTTTTTCAATTGGGGACAATCTCCCCGAACGGGACAACTTTACAAATTGGCTAAATTTATAAGCTCTTTATTTGCAAATACTTATAAATCTCCAATCCGAGTCCTCAATCCGAGTCTTGTATCGCCCATTGGATATAACTTCGCACCGCCTCGCATATCATCGCAACCCGTCGCAAGCCTTTGCAAAATTTAGGCTTAAATCCGACTTCTAAAAAATTAATTGCGAGACCTTGCGACGCCTCGCGGCTGTATGCTGCAGCGCCTGGTGCAGCGCGACTTTTTCAGCGCTGCAGTGTTGGGATAAAATTGGTCGGGTATTATTCGTAAATATTCGATGGTTGCCTGCATATAGGAAGATGGTCAATGCTTGATTAATATCTTAATCATATCACCTTTTTGGCAAAAATCTTATTTAAATTACTAATTTAATATCGTCCAAATTCAAGTGAACTCTCTATGAACGTAATGTAATTCTGTTCTGTCTTCGGTGATAAAGGTATATTTATAGGAGCTGCAGTTGGCATAATAAGATACCTGCCGCCGTCTTTAGCAGCATCCATACAAACTTTCACAGCTTCTCGAACCTCATCCGGCGTGCCTGTCTCAAG
>MWDD01000053.1 GCA_002070375.1 bacterium ADurb.Bin157
AGCGCCGTAAACAAAGAGGCAATAAGAGCCATCGAAACAATCATGGCAAGCTGCCCGAACATAATTTTCGTAATACCCGTTGTAAAAACGATCGGCAAGAAAATTGCGACAGTTGTTAAGGTCGAGGCAATAACGGAAGTGCCCATTTCGGCTGCGCCCCAAATGGCACTTTCCCGGGGTTTAACCCCTCTTTCGAGATAGCGCTTGATATTGTCAATTACAACTATCGCATTGTCGACAACCATACCTATCGCTATCGCCAAGCTCGACATGCTCATTTGATTTATAGTGAAATCATTAAGATACATTAGCAAGAATGTTATTATCAAAGAAGTGGGTATAGTAACTGCCACAATTAAACTGGCTCTGAAGTCTCTGATAAAAAGCAAGATTACTATAAACACACCTATCCCGCCCATCAGAATGGAGTTTTTCAAATTGTCTATCGTATTTCTGATAAAGTTTGAAGTATCCACAAATTCAGAAATTTTAACGTCAGCGGGCAAAGTCTTTTGAATTTCGGGAATTGCTTCTCTGACCGCGTTAGAAACCGCAACTGTATTGCCGTCAGACTGTTTTTGAACAATAACGGCCATTGCTGCGCCGCCGTTTAAAACTATATCTTCAGAAATTTCGGCAAAATCGTCTTTTATTTCAGCCACGTCGCGAAGTCTGACTATACCGTTTTTATTTGATACCACCACGTTACCGATCTCTTCAACCGATTTGAATTCTTCGGGTATTCTTATCAAAAAGTCCATGTTTCCGGTTTTGAGATGGCCGCCCGGGTTGCTTATATTCTGTCTTCTCAAAATATGCACGATCTGGTTGCCTGTAATACCCGTAGCCTGCAAACGCTCACGATTCAGTCTGACATTTATCGTTCTTTTGTGACTGCCCTCTGCCAATACCGAAGCAACCCCCGGCAAACGCTTTAATCGGTCAACGATCTTGTCTTCGACGATTCGGTCTATTTTATCCCAGCTTTCTTTGGCTGTGACACCCATAATATAAACGGGAATAGAACCCATATCAATTTTCATTATAATTGGGTCTTCTGCCGCATCAGGCAGTCTTTTTCGAATTTGGCCGAGCTTATCTCTTATATCGTTTGTTGCATCTGCCAAATTTGTTTCCCAGTTAAATTTAACAGTGACAACCGAAACCCCTTCAATTGAATTTGACTTAACCTCATCAACATTTTCAACAGATGAAACTCTTGATTCTATAAGTTCGGTTATTCGTGATTCTACTTCTTGAGGCCCGGCTCCCGGATAAGCAGTAATAATAGTAACTACGGGAATATCAAAATCAGGCATCAAATCGAGACCGACTCTAGTAAATGAAAAACCGCCCAAAATAATAATGGCGATAAAAATCATGCTTGTGGTTACGGGCCATTTAACCCCTATTTCAGAGAGTTTCATAAATTATTGTCTCCGGAGGCAACAGATACTCTGCTTCCTTCTCTTATAAATTCTATGCCCTTCGAAATTATAGTTTCACCGCTTTTTAAACCTGCAAGTATTTCAACGGTTGTGTCTTGTGTTATGCCGGTTCTGACAGGTCTTCTAACAGCTTTTCCATCTTCGATAACATATACATAGAATTTTCCGTCATATTTCAAAAGCGAATCACGCGACACAACGGGCACATTTTCGTGAGTTTCAACCACAAAATTGATATTTGCAAACATGCCGCTCATCAGCATTTTATCTTTGTTTGGCACCAACACTTCAACTTTGCCCGTTCTGCTTACAGGGTCTACTGTAGGATAAATTTGCCTTATGGCCCCTTCAAAAGCCTTATTATGAGAGTCTACATTTATAATAATATTTATATCTTTATTTCGAATCATGCTCAGATCTTTTTCGGCCAACGAACATATGATCTTAACCGGGTCATCTTGCTCAATTCTTAAAATTGGCTGCCCAATACTTGCCATAGCACCCGGATCTGCGTGACGAGCCGTTATAACGCCGTCAAACGGAGCTATTACAACTGTGTTATCCAATAAAACTTTCACGGAATTTCTGTTGGCTTCTGCTCTGATAAGTTCTGCCTTGCGCATTTCTAATGTCATCCGGCCTGTTTTAATGGAGTCAGCCGCGAGCTTCATATCTGATTCAGCCCCGGTAAATCTTGCTCCGGCAGCGTCAAATTGCGCCACAACATCATCAAGACTCTGTCTTGAAACAGCACCTTCTTGAAACAGCTTTTCTAAGCGCGCTTTTGTCAACGATAAGTTTTTCAGAGCCGATTCGGCGGCATCTAATGAGGCCTTAGCAGCCACAAGTTTTGATTCTGATGTTTCGATCAGCACTTCCTGCAATTTAATTGCAGATTTCGCTACTGTAACAACGGAATCAGCCTCTTGAAACTGGGCCTTTTGTATTTTATTATCTATTTGAGCAAGTTTTTCGCCTTTTTTCACAGCTGAACCCACATCAACATACAAGTCTGTAATTTTACCGGATGCCTCGGGGTTAAGGTTTACTCCATATATGGGATGGATTTCACCCGAAGTCTTAATAATATTGCTTACAGTACCGAGGGTTACTTCAGAAGCAAAAACCGGCACTTCTGACATTGCCGCATCGCTTTTAATCGAAACAGTCTTAGATGATACTTCATCGGTATTTGCAGACACACTGACTCTTATACCTGCGTATATAATTACGGTTATCAGAACAAACAAACAAACTTTGAAGATTATTTTATGAGTAAATAAACTGCTTTCTTTCTTCATATATTCTCCTTATTTTAACAATTCCCGCCCCAGATTACCAACAGCTAATTGATAGGCTAATCTGGCGTTGTGGTGCCCTAATACAGCTTGATTATAAAGAAGCTTGGTGTTTGACCAAGCATTTTCGGCGTCGAACAAATCAACCTGAGTAAAGATTCCGTTTTCGTATCTGACTTTCGCAAGCCTGACCGTTTCTTCTGCCTGTTTCATGTTTTCTTTTTGAGCTGCGACAATTTCGGCCGAACTGTGCAAGGTTAACGCTGCCTGCCTGATTTCGAGTTCAGCCTGTTCTAATGTATCTTCTAAATCATTTTTGGCTTTTCTTATTTCTGTATGCGCTTTTGCGACCTTGCTTTTTGTAAGGCCCGCATCGACAATCGGCACATTCATAACAAGACCTGCCATCCAATAATCATCTCTTTTAAAAGCCCCGGAATATCTCGACGAAGGGTCTTCTACACCATATTGCGCCCACAATGAGACAACCGGCTGATTCTCGCCTTTAGCCGCTACCATAGTCTGTTGTGCGATGTCTTGCATTTTTGTCTTAATTTTAATATCCTCGCGCACCCTCTTGGCCGTTTCTAAATCTTTATCCAATTCGGCTTCGTAGTCTATCGCCACAAGCTTTGCCTTTGTATCTATGCCGCCATCAATCGGCAAAGACAAAACATTTAACAAATCTAATTCGGCCAATTTTGCATCATTTTGACTCTTTAAATAAGCACTCTTAGACTGAGTCAGTCTGACTTCTGCCCGCAAAACTTCATATTTTGATGTTTGCTGTGCAGCATATCTTTTACTGACAAGCTCAAAATGCGCCTGAGCCAAATCAAGATCTTCTTTGCCCACAGACTCAACCGCTCTCGCAAAAAGCCACGAATAGTATCTCATACTTACAATCATTATAATTTGCTGTTTTGTGAGTGTCTTGGAAAAACCGGCGATATCTCTGCCAATTCGTGCAGATTCGAGAGCAGCGCGATCCTTTTTCCCTAAAAACAAAGGCTGAGAAAGCTCGGCATAATAGCTCTGCGTGTCTTTCTTATTCAAAGGAGCGCCTGTTGCGGCCATGACGGTCCGGTAACCCAATCTTGTTTGCTTGAAATTGGCAGAAACCTTGGTGCTCATAGCGGTTCTCGCTTCACCAACGGAGCTTGAAGCCTTATCATAAGAAATATCAGAATCAATCACGCTTCGATTTTGTCGCAAAGCGATTTTAACGGCATCTTCAAGCTTGAAATTGTATTTATCAAAGGAAATTTCTTCTTTGACCGGGTTCAGATCCTTATCTAAAGGCTGAATTTCTATTTCGGCAGCGGCTGCACTTGAGACCGACAAAACAAGCAATATAATAACTTTAAATATTTTCATGTTAACCTCTGTTTTTTAAATATTCTCATTAGAACTTCATACAATTGATCTTCGTTTAATGGGCGCTCACCGTGAAAAATAAACGCGGTGCTTATATCAAAGCAGCCCTGGAAAACTATTGCCATCTGACGCGGCGAAAAAAAGGTGTCGTCTAATAAACCTTCATCAAGCCCCTTTTTAAAAGCTACTGTCATTACATCTATTCCCTGCTTGGTCATAGAAATAAATTCATTGTATTCTTCTGCGGAAAATTTTAGTTTTGGGCCATGCTTGCGTGCGCTGGCGAACATGGGGCCTTTTATTTCCAAAACTTCGACAAACATACCGATTAGTTTTCTGAAAGCGCCGTCAAAGCTCTCATTCTTTATGGTTTGAAGCGCCTTTGAAGTAAACTCATCCACTCCGTGACTCAAACATTTAAAAAACAAATAATCTTTACTTTTAAAATATGTATAAATTGAGCCTTTTCCGACTCCGGAAAGCCGCGCGACTTCATCAAGCTTAACATCGTGATAATCTCGCTCTGAAAACAGCTTAGTTGCCATTTCAATAATTTTATTCATTTTATCGGGATTCTTACGCTGCATTACTTCCCCTTAATATTTAGATAAAAAAGAAAAAACCGACCGACGAGTCAGTCAGAACTCATGGGTAAGTTTTACACCTAAAAGATTAATTTGTCAATACTATTTACGTTTTTTGTTGCCCGATTCCGGGCTAAAATCCCTCAAAGAATCGTCGGAGTTTTTCTGATCCTTTTCTTTAGATTCTTCTTGTAACTTTCCTAGGTAACCGGGTAATTCAATACCTGCCATGCCTGCGATTTCTTGCAGAGGCGGCAATGATTTTACGAAGCTTGAAACAAAGTTTGAAGTGGAAGAACTTTTGTTATCACCTGAGCCTGAGTCCCAGACAGTGATTTTATCGATTTTGAGATTCTTAATTGATTCGACTTGTTTTTCGACAATCGATTCGATTTTTTCTACCATCAACAATGTTGCCAATGCTTTCGGGTCATTATTGACGCTTTTAAGGAGTTCAGAATAACCGGCAGCCTTTGCGCTGAGCACTTTTTTGACGCCTTCCGCTTCGGCTTCGTAGTTTTTCAAAAGTGCCTCTGCGCTGCCCTGAGCTTCAATACTTATTTTATCGGCTTCCGCCCTCGCGTCGATTTCAATTTTTTGTCTTTCTATTTCTCTTTTAACTATTTCTTCAGCTTTAAGTCTTTCGAGTTCAGACAAATACTGGGCTTTTTGAATTTCCGCCTGAGCAGCTCTTACAGCAACTTCGGCATTTTTTCGCGCTTCGGCTTCTTTTATCACAAGTTCGGAATTAGAAAGAACGATAGAAGCTTTTGATTCATTTTCGCCTCTGATTGCTTCCGCTTCTTTTTTTTGTATATAAATACGTCTTTCGGCTTCGCTGTTTTTTTGTCCCATCTCTGCTTCGGCAAGTTTTTTGGCCACTTCGATTGTTTTTTCGCTGTTAGCTTCTGCTTCGCCTATTACAGCCAGAGCTTCTTTTTTCTGCACAAAGACGCGGCGCTCGGCTTCTGATTCCTTTTCGCCCATCGCTGCTTCTGCCGTATTCTTTGCAACTTCAACCGTTCGTTCTCTGTTAGCTTTAGATTCGCCGATAGCACCCAATTTTTCTTGCTCGGCAACATCGATTTTTGCTTGCTCGATTGCTTCCGAAGCGGCTTTTCTACCTATACTTTCAATATAGTTAGAAGTATCCGTAATGTCTGTGATATTTACGTTAATAAGATTTAAACCAATTTTGTTTAATTCAGGTTCAACGTTTTTACGAACCGAATCCAAAAAGCTTTCTCGGTCTTGGTTGATTTGTTCTATTGTCAAAGAAGCTACAGTAAGGCGAAGTTGTCCGAAAATGATTTCTTTGGCCATGTCTTCGATTGCAGACATGGGCTGATGAAGCAATCTTTCGGCGGCATTATTCATTATTACAGGGTCTGTGCTGATACCGACGGTAAAGGTAGAGGGCACATTAACCCTGATATTCTGCAAAGAGAGCGCATTTTGCAGCGGAATACTTATAGTCATAGGCGTAAGACTTAAATATTCATAATCTTGAAATACCGGCCAAACCATAGCGCCGCCGCCATGTAAACAAAGTGAAGAACGATTGTTTCCGACTTTACCGAAAATTACAAGAATTTCATTCGACGGACATCGTCTGTATCGGCTTGCCAAAAAGGCCAACACAAAAAAAAGAACGCCTACAAATACCGGAATAATAACAGTCAAATATTGCATTCCTCTGCTCCTAAATTTAAATTAGCCACGAAACAATATAACACAAAGTTACTAAAATAAAAAAAACGACGTATCTTTTTTTGATACGCCGCATTTATATTACGCTTTTATTCTGTTACCGGTGGGTCTGCTCTGTCAATCGGAGCGGATTCACGGGCGCCCGTCTGAGGAACTGCTTCGGTCGCGGATTCTTCAGAAACGATCGTTCCGCCGCCAAAAGGCATCATTCCAAGAGGGTTAGAAACCGGAATGGAATCACTGCTCATAGGAGCACTTATCGGCGCAGAGTAATTAACAACGGTATTTTTTTGCCATTTGGGCACAAACACAGCAATAATCAAAGAAGTCAACATGAAAACAATGGCCATGATGGTGGTCAACTTTGACATAAAACCGCCGCCGCCACGTTCGCCAAAGATCGTAGAAGAAGCGCCGCCGCCGAAAGCCCCGGAAAGTCCTTCGCCCTTATCAGCCTGAAGCAACACTATTACGATCAAACCAACGCAAACAGCAATATGAATTATGTGTAACAGAGTAATCATCTAAAAAAAACTCCTTTGATTATGTACGAATATAACAGGCACTTGATGTTATCAGCAGCAAAAAAAAATGTCAATCTTTTTTTACTCAGCTTGCAGGGGTCCCGCAATTAGGACATCCTTTCCAACCGCTCTGCATTTGTCTGCCGCATACTCTGCAGGTCGGATTTTTCAACGCAGCCAAGCAAAACGGACAAAACGCGAAATTTCTGCCTACCATTTTACCGCAATTGCCGCAAGCTATCATGTTTTCTTGTCTGATATGTGCAGGAATTGCATTTTTTACAACCGGCTCAAAATCACGATCGCCCAATTGGCTCAATGATAGTATAGCTGCTGTTCTTACATCTTCTGACTCGTCATTCAGCATTGTCATAAGAGGTGCCAAAGCGCGTTTGTCCCCCAATGAACCCAATGCCTGACAGGTCGCGACACGAACAGAAGTCTGAGGGTCTTGAAGACATTTCACAAGCTCTTCAAAGATACGCGGTTCTCTTGATTGTCCAAGCAGCTTAACAGACCAGTAACGGGCATCGACATTAGTGCCTCTTATCGCGGAAATAAGCTCTTCAGAAACGCCTATTCCTTGTTCCCATATGGCATCGGCGGCAGTTTTTCTGATAATCCATGACTTATTTGCCAGGTAACTGACCAAAAGTCTGTGCGCTTCAGAATTTTCTATCATCGCCAAAGCCTTAATGGCTTCGATTTTTGATTCCATAGGAGAAGTTTCTACGATACGCTCAAATTTACCGATAAATTCAGCATTTTCTTCTTGAGCTAATAGTTTAATTATCCAAAAACGGGCTTCTTCGCTGCTATGTTCAAGAGCGTCTACAACCGCGTCTAAATTACAGGTATATATTTCTTCAAGGCTGTCGAAAGCAGCTTTTCTTACAGGCCAGCTTTGCTCTTCAAGAAGCTTTAGCAGATGTTCGACCATTCTCGGGTCTTCAATATTTTGAGCAGCTCTGATGGCCGCGAGACGCACTTTCATATTGCTGTGCTTAAATATCTTGGCCAAATATTGGGTAGCTTCTCGCCCCATATTGCCTAAGGTCTGCACCATCCAATAATCCACGTCTTCTTCATTTTCGGGTATCATATTCAAAAGCTTGTTAAACGTAGAAGGGCCCAATTTAGCCAAAACAACCGAAGCACCCCGCCTGACTGCCCAAGATGAAGCAGTCAAAGCTTTTACCAAATAAGGCAACGCCTCGTCTTTAAACGAAAGCATAGCCTTGCTTACATCTATAAGTATATCGTCGTTTTTTCGGTCTAATAGATCAACCAAAATCGGAAGCGCATCGGCAGCTTTCCAATTTTTTATCTCGGCAAGCGCGCCTTTTCGTAATTCTGACTTATCGCTTCCAAGATCTTTTTGCAATCTGTTCAAATCTGTCCCGGCCATACACACACCCCTTATACATCAGGTTTATCGAGCTACAAACATGGGCATAACAACGTATTTGAAATCTGAATCGGGGTTACCCGGGCGAAATAAACCGGGGTAACTCGAAGTGGTCATTTCTATTACTACTTCTTCATCAGCAATCGAAGATACAAAATCCTGCAAGAATTTAACGTTAAACGCAATATTCATAGGTTCGCCGTCTAATTCACAGGGAATAAAGTGTTCGGCCAAGCCACTTTCGCGGGCATCTGACCAAACTTTAACTTCATTTTGTCCGAAATCGAACTGTACTTGCCCATTTATATTTCGAGCAATCGGAGCAACCACTTTAAAGGCTTGAACCAAGTCTTTGCGAGCCATTTTTACGTTATGGCTTGAACTTTTGGGTAAAATTCTCGCATAATCGGGAAACTGCCCGTCAACCAATCTTGTTATAAACTGGTCTTTTGAAGTGCTGAACAATAACTGAGAACCATAAAGAGCCAAATGAACTTCTTCGCGATTTTCGAGAAGCTTCATTATTTCGGGTATAGCGCGTGCGGGCACAATAAAACTTTTGCGCAATTCTTCGGGCAATACCAAATCTTTAACTTTTGTAACAGCTAAACGCTTACTGTCTGTAGAAGCCATTACCGGAGCATCGCCGTTTGAAAAATCAAAAAATATGCTTCTTTGAACCGGGTTTGTTTCTTCTGTGTTAATCGCTATTACAGTTTCTTTAAGGGCCTGAAGCATAGATTCGCGGTTTACAACAAAACTGCCTTCAGATTCGATTACCGGAACAGGAGGAAACTCTTCGGCACTCTGAATTTGAAGTTCAAATCGGCTTCTCCCGCTCTTTATAGCCATGCGGCCCGACTCTTCATCTTCGAGCTCAAACATTACCTCAGAATTTTCGTCCGACGGCAAACTTGAGATTATTTCCTGCAAGAGTTTTGCGGGAATCGTAAACACGCCTGTTTGCTCAACATTCGCGTTAACAGAAGAAATCATCATTACTTCTTGGTCAGTACCCACAAAGCGGACTTTGTTTTCAGACACGGTTATGTGAAAATTAGACAAAATGGCCTTTATACCCTTAACAGCAACGGCCTTGCTGACAACGGCAACCACTTCAGACAACTCTTTTTGACCTATTCTGAATTTCATTACTTAGTCTCCTTGGTTATGGCAAGCTTAACATTAATGCCGTTGATATTCCATTCAGATGATTCAACCGCATCTGAATCAATTCTCTCGATTTTAAGGGCGAGAGTATCTGCTTTTATAGATTCACCGAAGTTTTCGAGGGCCTCATCGATATCATTCTGCTCATCGGCGTTGCAGACTGCGTAAGCAACCCTTATGCGGTCCACTATATCGAAGCCCTGCTCTTTTCGCATAAATTGAATTTTATTGACCAACTCGCGGGCAAACCCCTCAAGCAAAAGCCCTCTCGAAAGGGTTTTAACCAAAGCGACACTCAGTTTTCCGTCTGACTGAACAGAGTATTCATCTGAGGCCAACGCTTGCAGTTCCACTTCTTCAGATTTAAGAGTAACCGGCTTGCCGTCTATTTCGAATACATATTCTCCGCTTTCAAGGTGCTTCTTGACTTCGTTTCCGTTAACGTTTTCAAGATGCGCTTTAATTTGCGGCATCATTGCCTTATAGGGGCCCTTACCGATATTTCTGAAGTTTGGTTTTGCAACATACCGCATAAGGCTCGAAGAATCTTCAACAGCAGTCACCGACTTAATATTGAGCTCTTCTTGCAACAGATGTTCCATATCTTTCAGAGCGTTTCTGCCAAAGCTGTCAGAAACAACGACTTTCATTTCAGACAAAGGCTGACGAACCTTCAAGTTAGCTTCGTTTCTGGCCGCGCGCCCAAGCGTCACAACGCGGCTAATAAATTCCATTCGGTCTTCAAGATCAACGTCAATCAGCCTTTCGTCACTGACCGGATAATCGCAGAGGTGCACGCTCTCAAACGCCTTATTGTCAATCCTGCAAACCAAATTTCTGTATATATCTTCGGCGATAAACGGCGTGAACGGAGCGGTCAATTTCGCTGTTCCGACCAACACTTCATAAAGTGTTAAAAACGCGCTCAAACTGTCAATATTGCCTTCGCTTGTCCAGAATCTGCGTCTGCTGCGGCGCACATACCAATTCGACAAATCATCGACAAATTTTTCCATCTTTTCGGTCGCCCAAACCACTTCGTATTTTTCAAGTGATTTTCGCACTTCTTCGACCGTGTGGTTAAAGCGTGAAATTATCCATCTGTCGATTTCGGGGCGCTCTGACACCGGTATATTGTGGTTAAACGGGTTAAAATTCTCAATATTCGCGTATAGCACAAAAAAGCTGTAAACATTCTGCAAAGTACCCAAATAGCGCTTTTGCGAGTCAGCAATAGCTTCTTCGTAAAATCTTCTGGTGTTCCAGGGGGCCGTGCCGCTGTAAAGCGACCAGCGCACCGCGTCGGCGCCGTATTTGTCGAACAGGCCCATGCAATCAAGCACGTTGCCCTTCGATTTGCTCATCTTAACGCCGTTCTTGTCGCAAATAAGCCCTAACACCGTAACATTTTTATACGGCGAAGTTTTGTGCAGGAAAGTCCCCGTAACAAGCAGGCTGTAGAACCATCCGCGAGTTTGGTCGACCGCTTCGCATATCCAGTCTGCAGGGAAGTGGCTTTCGAAAGTTTCTTTGTTTTCGAAGGGATAGTGCCACTGCGCTGTGTGCATAGCCCCTGAATCAAACCAGCAGTCGATAACTTCGGGCACACGCTTCATTTTTCCGGGGCATTTCGGGCATCTGAGCTCGATTTCGTCAACATAAGGTCTGTGCAGTTCGATATCGTCTTTTACGTTTTCGCCCATTTCTTTTAAGTTGGCAATGCTGCTCACAAGGTGATGATGTCCGCAATCTTTGCAAACCCAAATCGGCAGCGGAGTGCCCCAATATCTGTCGCGAGAAATGGCCCAGTCGATCATATTTTCTAAGAAGTTTAAGAATCTGCCCTCTTTGATATGTTCGGGGAACCAATTTATTTTTTCGTTATTTTTGATGATTTCATCTTTGAACGCGGTAGTTCTGATGAACCAGCTGTGTCTTGCGTAATAGAGCAACGGGCTGCTACAGCGCCAGCAGAAGGGGTAAGTATGCTTAATTTTAGCGCTTTTAAACAGTTTTTTGCTTTCTGTTAAATCTTTAATTATTTCGGGGTCGGCATTTTTCACAAATTTATCTGCCCAAGGCGTAACTTCAGCAGTAAATTTACCGTCTAAGCCAACCGGCTGAATAACCGGCAAATCGTTTTCTTTGCCCACCCTGTAGTCGTCTTCGCCGAACGCCGGAGCAATATGAACTATACCCGAGCCGTCTTCGGTTGAAACGAAATCGCCGGCAATTACGTAATGAGCCTTTTTCTGAGGCACAACAAAGGGATACAGCTGCTCGTAATCCATGCCTAACAGATCTTTGCCGGTAAAGTTTTCTACAACTTCACCCTCGCCGCCCAAAACTTCAAGTCTTGATTTTGCGAGAATCAAATATTCTTCATTCAGCTTAACTTTAACGTATTCAATGTCTTTGCCCACAGCCAAAGCCACGTTTGAAATGAGTGTCCAGGGCGTTGTGGTCCAAACCAAGAAATATGTATTCGCCTGACCTTTTACGGTAAATCTTACATAAACAGAAGGGTCTTCAACTTCTTTGTAGCCCTGAGCAACTTCGTGAGAAGACAAAGCGGTGCCGCAGCGCGGGCAGTAAGGAACAACCTTGTGCCCTTCGTAGAGCATGTCTTCTTCCCAGAATTTCGAGAGCATCCACCATACTGTTTCGATATAATTATTTGTGCAGGTTATGTAAGGGTCATCCATATCGACCCAAAAACCGCCGCGCGTGACCATTTCGCGCCACTGTGCTTCATATTTAAAAACGCTTTCGCGGCATTTTTTGATAAAAGCTTCAATGCCGTATTTTTCGATTCCCTGTTTGTTTTCGAGTCCGAGCTGTTTTTCAACTTCGAGTTCTACGGGCAGCCCGTGGGTATCCCAGCCGGCTTTTCGATCGACCCGGCACCCGCACATTGTTTTATAGCGCGGAATAAGGTCTTTCATAGCCTTTGTCAAAACATGGCCGGGGTGAGGCGTGCCATTCGCAGTCGGAGGGCCCTCGAAAAAAACAAACTTTTTAGTGCCATCGCGGTTATCCACAGACTTTTTGAATATGTTTTCTTTTTTCCAAAATTCTAATATTTCTTCTTCGCGTTTGGCTGAAACCGTATTTTCGGGTTTTTCGAAAAGCATTTTTTACATGTTCCTTTTTATGATGATTTCAAATTGCAATATATATTATAGATCTTGGCACTGTGCTCAAGACTGCTGACTCTTTTATAGGCCTCGCACAAATCAGCGCCGACCGCAAAAACTCCGTGACCGCGAACAACAACCGCACCATATTTCCCTATAACTGCGGCTGCCTTTTCGCCGACTTCTTCGGATGCGATAGCGTTTTTGGCAACGATTACGGGGGCACCGTCCGGAAAATAATAACAACCTTCGGCATCTATGGGCTTAAAAGCGTCTGAATAAAATGACAGCGCGATTAAATTCGGACAATGCGCATGCACAACGGCATTAGCGTCGGTTGCGGCGTAAATAGCCTTGTGAACGGGGTATTCTCGTGAAGCCTTTGAGGTGTTTTCGTCTTCGGCGGCAATAGATGTTTCGATTAAATCGTCTTCAGAAAGGCGGTGAAGCATCGAACCGGTCTTGCTGATAACCATTTTGTCGTTTTTACGCACGCTCAAGTTTCCGGAATTGGAATTGTTAAGCCCGGCCAAAAACAGGTCGCTGCCGATGTTTTGAAAGCTTTTCAAAGTCATTGCCCAAGTTCTTTCTGCTAATATTTATACGTTGAGATAATACCAGTCATACATTGTTAGGTCAATAAAAAATAAATTACCGGGGCACATTATCGATGTGAAAGCTTGATTTTTATTTTAAAACGTTATAATCTGTTGCCGTGAATATATAAACAACTAGGGAGCGCCAATGAAACGTTTCATTTTGATTCCGGCATTATTGCTGGTTCTTGTCTCTTTTTCGACCGCGATGGCGGGCACTTTTTCGGATGTACCCGAAAATCACTGGGCTTATGACGCAATCGAGAAACTGCAAAGCAAAGGCATACTTCTCGGATACATCGACGGCACCTTCAAGGGCGATAAAACCTTGAGCAGATACACAATGGCAATGCTCACGGCTAAAATGCTCGCGAACGTAGAACAGGCTCTTAAAATCGACCACAGCCAAGTGACCAAAGACGACATAGAGCTGTTAGAATCACTTGCATTCGAATTTGCCGATGAACTATCATTATTGGGAACCAACGTCAATTCACTTTTCGACGAATTAAATTCTGTTAACGAAGAAGTGGCTCAATTAAAAGAAGATGCCGCACAACTAAAAAAACAAACTGTAGATAAAAACCAAAAAGTAAGAATCGGCGGAGAATTCAGACTTCTGCACACCGACGCCGTAAAAACCCAAACCCCCGGTGATAACGTTCATACCTCGGGCGAAATGAATTTCACCATCGATGCGAACATAAGCGAAAAAGTTTCCGCTTCGGTTTGCTGGCACCTTTACCTGCAAAACTTCGGTAACAGAGATTTCACCGGCGTATCTTCCATGGGCGGCTCCGTAACTTCTCAAAACGACGTTGATATTGCCTACATACACATTGAAGATTTCGCGAAAGGCAACATGAGATTCGGCCGCGATTTTTACACACACGGCAACGCTCTTGTTCTTAACGACTACGTTGACGCGGTAAGCTACAGCAGAAAAGTCGGCGACCTTGATATGGCTCTTAACCTCATCTATGACAGACAAAACGGCACTTACGCGACAACTTCAAACGACTTTCACCACATCTGGAACCTGAACATAGATGCAAAAAGACGCAAACATAACCTTTACTTCGGTTATTACGCTCAGACTCAAAAAGACGACATAAACGCCGCCGGCGCTGTTGCAAATGACACCAAAAATGCCGAAAAAGAAATTTTGGAATTCGGTTCAAAAGGCGTTTTGTGTCACAAGACTCATCTCGACTACGACCTGGGCTTCGTTCATTCAAACACCAAAATCGACAGATTTGCAGGCACCTGGATAGGCTTAGAAGACAACGGAATGATGCACCATTTCGCTCTCAAATGGGACGACCCCCGCGAGAGAGTTGCGGTAAAAGTTGCTTACACCGCAGCTAATGCCGAATACAACGGCAGCATAGCTTTAGACAATGATCAAAGAGCTTATGACGGCGTTGAAACTCCCTTCGACGACATAGACAGAATCATGGGCGGAATCAAAAACAATTTTGCCAACACCAAAGACCTTAAAATTCAGGCCGAATATTTCCCCAACGATCAGAGACACACACTCAGACTTGCCTATGACAAAGTTGAAGAAAGAAAGAACAACGGTAACAGCGACTTTATACCTGTCGGTCAAACCCCTGACAATTACAACGCCGCTAACTTCAACAAACTCGACATGGGCATAACCACAATCGAGCACAGCTACAAATACAGAGCTAACACTCGCATCAGAACCGGCTTCACCGCTGCCGACAACAGTTCGTGCCGCGATGCTTTAAACGGCAAGGTGCAGGACGAACAGCTCCTCTGGACAGAAATTTACAGCAAATTCTGACAACAAAAATAAAAAAAGCGGCGTAATCGCCGCCTTTTTTTTTGCATAGATTTCAAATATACTGTATCATTAGAGAAATTGAGAGGGGAATGTAAGCATGAGAAAATTGTTACTTTATATGGTTTGTCTTTTTCTTGTTTTTGCTGAGGGTGCACAGGCCCAAGACCTTGATTATAAGTTTTTGGACGCAATTAAAATATTAGAAAACAAATTTGGCACTGTTTTACCCAAAAGCATTAATTCTCAAACCTGTGATTTTTCTTTTTCAGCTCCTTACGCAAAGATTTGCGATCTAATAACCTCTGTAGACAATAAAAACATTAAAATCGAAAAAATAACGATATTCGGTCGTGATAAAGAGATGGCAGCCATAGCAATGAGCCTTGTTTGCGGCGAAAACATGCCAAACATTAATGCACAAAAAGTAAGCGCATTTTGCAATCTGTGCAAAGATTCTCGTCTGCCGTGGGTTTCAAACAAAGGCAAAAACAAAAACATAACCGTGACAATGATCGAAACTACCTTTGGCGATAACGTAACCATTAAAGGAATCGCCGACAAATCAGGCCTTGTTTTTTCTGATTTGTTTCCGATATTAAACGGCATCAGAAGCATATCTGCACCATTTTTCGAAAGAGGCAAATTCTTCGACACCGAAGACGGCAGAAAAATGGAATACACCCTGCAATGCAAATGGGGCGCAAAATTCTGACGAGAAAGCATAAATGATAAGACTACACAAACTACTCGCTGACTGGGGCGTAGATTCCAGGCGCGCTGTCGAAAAACTTATATCCGAAGGCAGAATAACCGCAGACGGTGAAACGGTGGCACAGGGTTTTTCCGTAGACGAAAACAAGCTGCCGACAATACGACTAAACGGCAAAATCATCGAACCCCCGAAAAAAACCGCCAACCGTATTTTTATTTTTAACAA
>MWDD01000054.1 GCA_002070375.1 bacterium ADurb.Bin157
CCGTCCTTATTGTCGTCATATTTTGCCAGTTCTTTAAAGCCGTCCGCAGCGCCGTTCTGGTCGCCAAAAAATTCTGTGCCGTCGTCAATGACTCCGTTTCCGTTTCTGTCATATGTTAAAAATGCCGTGTTCTCTCTTACCCAAGCGACATTTTCTTTTTTTCCGTCACCGGTTATGTCAAAATACGCGCCCTCACCGGCCTTACTCAGTTTTATGCCCTCTCCGCTCAGATCCAGTACCAGCGGGTCAGCCACTTGCGCCGTAACTTCTTCGACGCGCAATGAAGAAGATTCTGTTTGTGAACGGAATTGTGCCGCAGAAGCATTTATCTTGGGCGGAACTTGCACTGCTGCCTCTACCTTGGTCGTAGAAGTAAAAACACTTGAAATTGCCGCAAAAAAAGCTTTGCTTAAAGACTGAGATTCTTCTTTTGAACCCGGCTCAAATTCCGTGTCAACGTCGCCGCCATTTTTGCTCATTTTGAGCATCATTTTAAAAATGTGAGCCTTAAGTTCTTCTTTGTTTGTCGGCATATCTTTATCATCAAACGGGTCCTGAACACTGCTTTCGGCAGTGCTGACAGAAGATCCCGAATCATTGAATGCGCTCGTCATTCTGCTGCGCTCAGACAGAAGATCAGTAATTTGAGTTTTTACAGAGTTGTATTCATCTTCGTCTTTACTGATAAGCCTTAACATTTTGTCCATGCCGCTAACCGCTTCTTTGATTCCTTCTTCGCTTTCGAGTGAACTCTGAATCTTAATATCAATACTTAGGTTCATCTCTGTGTAGGCGGTGGTTTCTTTGAAGTGACTTATGGTCTGCCGCATTTGGTTCGCCGGCGAAAGAGAGACCAAGTCTTGAGCAATCGAACCCTTTGAATCTGACTTTTTGTTTTGTCTTACTTTGCCATCTTCGGGGAAAAATGCTTCGAGTGCCTGTGACATACGCGTTCCGACTCTTGAATACGCAATTGAGGCGTAGGCTGAAACAGTCATATTTACTCCTCCATGAGTAGATTTGTACATCCTTATCGGAAAACTAAAAATAGTTCCCCTTACATGTATCGGCAGCCTCCCCCTACTTTCATTAGCGTTTTTTTTGCAAACGTGAAAAATGTGCAAAAATTAAACAGTTTTAGTAGCGTGTTTTGGCCGGTTCGTATTCATAAAATATTGTGCCGTTTGCTTTTATAGTTGAAACAACTCTTTTTCCGGGTTCGCCCGGTAAAAAGCGGCAGCCAATGGTATCGGCAAGCTCTTTAGCCTTATTGTTTATGACTTCAATTCTTTGGGAATAAAGTTTAGGATCAAAATTTTCTGTTTCTACGTTTTTGCCGTTCTTTAAAATTACTGTCATCATAACCCCGGAACTTTTATCCGGCTTGAAAAAATACGAAATACGAGAATATCATTATCAGGCCGCCCATAACTGCTTTTTTAAGGGTAGGCCGGATAGCTTCCATGATTAATTTCTTAAACTCATCACTCGCTAACGGTTCTTCGCATAACCAGGCAAAAAAAGCAGCAAAAATAGAAACGGCTATCAAAGTCATTATGCCTAGCTTGTAAACGTAGCGCATCATACTCGGCTCATAAATTACATATGTTTTATTTGTTGTTTTCATGCCAATAATTTTTTTTCTTAAATTTGCATAAGCATTATTTCATTTTAGTTGTCTTGTATTGTTATTGCAAGTTTGATAAAATACAGCGATGAAAAAAGCCGCTAAACTTTTAACCATAAAACGCACTGAATTGATGCCTGATATATGTGCGGCGGTTTTTTTGTTTTTTTATTATTTTTCTGTTTTTGGGCGTTTTGGACAAAAGTTCGCGGCAGCGGTGGCCATTTCTGTCGGCACCGGTTTATTGCTTGGTTTTTTTAGAATTTTGTTTAATTTTTCCGGGAAAGATACTAACGATTTTTTTAGCGGCAGATTCGGTTGGCTTCTTTTTTTCGCTTTTCCTCTGTTTTTTCCTTTGTCGCTCTCTCTGTGGCTGATTCCCTTTGTTCTTGTCTCGGCTTATTTAATTTGTTTCGGCGCTTTCGGCGGTTTTAAAAACCATTTTTTCAATCCGGTTATCTTGGCAGTAATTTTTATGATGTGCGGTTATGGGTATACATCTGTTCTGAATGTTTCCCGGCCGCTACCCGTCAATAGCGGCTATAAAACTTGGACTTCGGGCATGCCTGTCTCAAAACCTTTATGGAAGATATACGCTTCGGTTCCCCTCGACTCCGCGGTTAAAGCCTCGGTTTCATCTCATTTGCCTTCTGTTCCTGGCGCTTCAAGGGGTGCAGTAATTTTGTTGTTTTCTCTTTTGTTTTCGTTTATATTTAAGCGGCGCCGCCTTTGGGTGATTGGCTGCGTCTGTTTTACCGTGCTTTTTTCGTATTTAATAACTCATTTTGTTTTTGAACCTGCATTAGGTATAAAAAGTTTTTACCCTCTTTTGTTTGGTTTCGTTCCAATAATGTTATTTGTCGGGGTTTATGATTTTGAGACAATTTCGCAAGGCCGATTCGATCAGCTCGCAGCGTCTTTAATTTTTTCTTTTTTTGCTGTAATGTTTTCTTTTAATACCGAAAATGTCTATTTGCCTGTTTATGCCTTTTTGATTATGCAGATTCTCACGCCCCTTATATCTGACATAAAAGCAATGTTTGTTAAGGCGGCGAAATAAATATGAAAGGTAGTTTAAAAAACTCATTAAAAGACCTTTTGTTTATGTTAATTCTTTCTTCGTTTTGCGCGTTTTTGTTGTTGGCCACTCGCAGCGCGGTAGGTGAAAGAGCAGAGCTGAGCGCCGGCACAGCCGATGCAATTCTTAAAATTCTGGGCAAAGATATTTTGCCCTCAGACGACCGGCTGATTGAAGCCTTTTCAGAAATATTTGTGCGCCGTCAAAGCGGCAAAATAAAGTTTTGGCGTGGTGTCGACAACCCCGAGTTATGGGCGTGTGAAGCTTCGGGAAACGGTATGTGGGGCGAAATAACTTTAGCTTTTGTGCTCGACTCTTCAAGTTGGAAAATAATAGGTTTAAGAATTGTTGAGCAAAACGAAACCGCCGGCTTGGGAGGTCAGATTTCAGAAGACCGATTTGTTGAGCAATTCACCGGTTTAAACGGAGAAAACGGCGTGGAAATGGCTTCTTATAAAATTATGAATAATCAGTTTGACGCCGTGACCGGAGCCACCGCAAGTTCAAAGTCCGTAGAAAAGCTTTTGAATAAAGCGCTTTTGGCACTGCGTGAAAAAATAATAACGGGGGATATGAAAGAAAATGAGTAATCTTAAGATAATGCTTAAGGGTATATTTTCTTCTAACCCTGTTTTTGTGCTTGCTTTGGGGCTTTGTTCGACATTGGCGGTAACAGGCAGAGTCGATACGGCCTTTTTTATGGGGTTAATGGTGGGTATTACTACCATATTCAGCACAGTTATTGTTTCGATTCTGCGTTATAAAATTCCGTTCAAGTTTAGACTTATGTCTTATATGTTGATAATAATTACGGCGGTTATATCTGTTGAACAGCTTCTGCGAGCATATTACCCCGATATGGCGCGAACATTGGGACAATACGTCGGGTTGATTGTTACAAATTGCGTAATAATGGGGCGCTGCGAGGGTTTTGCCGTCTCTCACGGCCCTAAAGAGACATTTTTTGACGCGATGGGTGTTTCGATAGGCTATTTTTTAGTGTTGTTGAGCATTGCATTTTTCAGAGAAAGCTTGGGGAACGGCACTTTGTGGGGGTTGCATGTTATGCCCGGCTCTTATGTGCCATGCCGTGTTTTTAATTCCCCGTCAGGAGCATTTTTAACTTTCGCGGCGATGTTATACTTTGTAAACCTCGTGAAAGGGTGGTTTAAAGGTGAATAGCAATGACAGATAACCTTTTTATAATGTTTTTGAATATATTTTTCACCGCTGCAATTGTTGAAAACGTGCTTTTATATTATTTTTTGGGCACGTGCCCTCTCATATCTATTTCAGACAATCTTGAGGCCTCTTTGCAGATGGGTGTTACCGTTACTTTTGTTATGGTTATTACTGCGTGCACCAATAATATAATCTATAACTATGTTTTGGCGCCTTATAACTTGGAGTATTTGTATTTGTTGTTTTTTATACTTGTTATAGCTGCTGTAACTCAGTTTTTAGAAGCGTTGTTAGACAGGTTTTTTCCCGCGGTTTACACGTCGTTTGGAATATTTTTGTCACTTATTGTCGTGAATTGTGCAATTTTAGGTGTTGCCATGTTTTCGATGCTAAGAGAATATAATTTGTTCACAACGGCGATATATTCATTGGGAAGCGGCTTAGGTTGGACTTTCGTAATATGTGTGACGGCCTCTGTAAAAAAACGCATTTCTTTTGACAAAGTTCCTTCGCAACTTGGTAAAATCGGCGTAACAATGGTGATCGCGGCGATTTTAGCCATGGCTTTCGGCGGTGTTGCGGAATTTATAAGCGGGGTGGGGCTGTAATGCAGTTTATTTTGACCATTTTGCTTATCAATGCTTTTGTGCTTTTGCTTTGCGCTTTTGTAATTGTTACTAATTACTTTTTAAAACAATCGGGCAAAGTTAAGCTGACGATTAATGATAAACGAGAAAATGAAGCTGAGCGGGGGCAAAGCCTTTTGAGCGCTTGCTTCGAGGCCGGGGTCTTTTTGCCGGCGGCTTGCGGTGGAAAAGGAACATGCAAAAAGTGCGCGTTAAAAGTGAATTCAGGCGGCGGCAAACTCACAACCTTCGAAAAGATGCAGCTAACAAACGAAGAAACGCGAGAAAACATCAGATTGGCTTGCCAGGTAAAGGTAAGAGAGGATCTAAATATTGAAGTTGAAAAAAAAGCAGGTTCGGCGGCAGCATTTAAGGCAAAACTGATAAGAGCCGAGGCCGTTTCCCCAAAAATTAAAATTCTGGAATTCGAGTGCGGTAAAGGCGGTTTGCCGGGCTTTGAACCCGGACAGTACGTGCAGGTGCGCGTTCCGCTGCCATGGGAAACAGTTGTAAGGTCTTATTCAATATCGTCTTCGCCGGGCGACAAGCTTTGTTTTACGCTTGATGTTCAGGCTGTAGACGAGGGATTGGTCAGTAATTTGCTGCATAAGGCGGTTGTTGGCAACGAATTTGAATTTTGCGGGCCATTTGGCGAGATGGTTTTGCCGAAAGATTTTTTGAATAACGCGGCTAACGAGTTGGTGCTGGTTGCGGGCGGTGTTGGGCTAGCTCCGATGCGTTCTTTTGTGGCTGCGCTGACAGAAAGCCGGAGCAACGTAAAAATAATGCTCTTTCAGGGAGCCGCAAACAGGTCGGGGCTCTATATGGAAAAACATTTCAAAGACCTTGAAAAGGCGAACAAAAACTTTAAGTATTTTCCGGCTCTTTCGGCGCCGTCGCTTGAAGACGGTTGGGTCGGGTTTGAGGGAATGGTGCATCAGCTTTTGAACGCGAAAATAGAGACCGTAGAGAATAAAGTCTGCATGTTGTGCGGCCCCAAGCCCATGATGGAAGCGTGCGAAAAAATACTTTTCAACAAAGGCTTTTCTTCTGATAGAATATACTCTGACCCATTTGATTATTAATATGCAAAATAAAATTATAACAACATTATTCAGTTTTTTACTTTCTGTTGGCACAGGTTTTTGTGCCGACAGTGCCGGTTCAAACCATATAAGCGTGTTTGAAAAGTATGTCTCGAAGGCTGTTACGACCGATGAGACGGCGCGATGCCTTAATTGTCACGCTTCGAGGCAGATTAAGCTCATAGAAAGTTGGGAAAAAACCAAACACGCCGCCAATCAAGTCGGATGTTTCGAGTGCCACGCGGCCGAGCCAAACGACCCTGCGGCGGTGCCCGGGCATTTCGGGTTTTGTGTAAAACTGCCTGTAACACCTAAAACTTGTGGCTCTTGCCACACTGAACAATACGCTTCTTTTGCTTCTTCTTCACACGCGTTGGCTTTTGACAGAATTAAGAATAACCCCATAAGGCAGGCTTCGCCTATTGTTTTTGAAACAACCTGCGCATCGTGTCACGGAAACGAAACAACCCTGAAACGTGGAAAGGCGGTAGACGAATCTTGGCCAAACCACGGAATCGGAAGAATCAATACAGACGGCAGCCGCGGTAACTGCGCCGCTTGCCATGGCTTTCATGAAGACTCGTTAGAGCGTGTCAGAAGTTCTGATACTTGTGTCGCTTGTCATTCAAATTCTTTCTCGCCGGCAGTGCAGGCTTGGAAAAACTCAAAACACGGGGCGAGCTGGCAGGCATACGCGAAAAGCGCCGATATGAATGTAAAAGGTTTTGTCTCTTTAAATGAGCCTGTTATGAGGCCGGACTGTTTTGTTTGTCACTTTGCGGCTGCCAAAGAAGGGCATAAGTCGACGCATAATCCTTCTGAAAGGCTTTCATGGGAATTAGCGGCATTGAAAGCCACGCACACCGATAACTGGGGTGATAAGCGCCTTATGATGCAAGAAACTTGCAGGAACTGTCACGCGAGCACTCAGACAGAACAGTTTTATAGGCGTCTTGATGCGCTTGTAGTTGAGACAAACAAAATTGTCGAAAAACTCGCAGATAATTCAAATGAAAATGCCTATAAAAATAATAA
This sequence comes from bacterium ADurb.Bin157, assembly GCA_002070375.1. Classification (GTDB taxonomy): domain Bacteria; phylum Muiribacteriota; class Ozemobacteria; order Ozemobacterales; family Ozemobacteraceae; genus MWDD01. Next base: position 6,634 of record MWDD01000054.1, read on the forward strand.
AATTAAATCGTTAGCCATTAAGAGTCGAGTAGGCGCCGCCATGATGTCGCCGGCACACCGGGTTGAGGCGATTGAAGAGCTTTTAGAGCAAAAATAATAATTTATTGACGCATAAAGTAGTGTGTAGTAGAATTTGGTATTATGAAAAAAACTGTTACCTTCGTAGTATTAACTGCGTTATTAATTTTATTGTCATATTTTTCATTAAATGTGGGAAATTACTCTGTTGCCCCTAAAAAGGTTTTGGCAATGCTCGGAAACCGCTTGTTTAACACTGAAATGCCTCAAACAGATAATTACGAAGAGGTTGTAGTTTTTGATTTGCGGCTTCCGCGAATGCTGATGGTTATAATGGTTGGCGCGGCTTTGGCCGTAAGCGGCGGCGTTTCTCAGGGAGTTTTTCGCAATCCGCTGGTTAGTCCTTTTGTTCTGGGAATCTCAGCCGGAGCCTCGTTTGGTGCTGCCGTCGCCATTGTGTTTTTTGGGCATATCGCATATTCGATAGATATTTTGGCCGGTTTGGGCGGATTGGTTGCTGTGTTGGCGGCCTTTGCCATTGCAAGGCGTCCTGACGGGTATATGCCGCGCCTTTCTTTGGTATTGGCGGGTGTAATTGTTTCGTCTTTATTTACATCTTTGGTTGGAATAATTAAATACGTGGCAGATGTAGAGACGCAGCTTCCGGCTATAACTTTTTGGATGATGGGCGGCTTTGGGAACATCGACTGGGGCAGCCTTGACTACGTTATTTATTTGATTCCGATATCGATTGTTTTGATGATAGTTTTTGCTTGGCAGCTGAATGTTTTGGCTATGGGCGATCGGGAAGCGTCGTTTTTAGGAATGAACATTAAATTTTGGAAAAGTTTTTATTTGTTTTTGTCTGTCGCGGCTGTTGGCATGTGTGTCGCGCGCAGCGGGGTGATCGGGTGGGTTGGGCTTGTTATTCCGCATATTTCTCGCGCGGTTGGTGGCCCCGATCACAAAACCATGTTGCCTTTATCGGCTTTGCTTGGTGCGATTTTTCTGCTGGTTGCGGATAACATATCTCGAACCATTACAACCGGTGATATTCCGGTTGGGATAATAACCTCTATAATCGGCGCTCCGTTTTTTATTTATTATTTACGCAAAAAGGAAACTGCGGTATGGAACTAGCAAAAGACTCATTACTGAAAGTTTCCGGTTTAAAATACCGATATCCTTCAGCGGAAGACTCTGTTCTTAACGGCTTAGACTGCGAGTTTAAGACAGGTGAGAAGGTGGCGGTGCTTGGGTCGAACGGCGCCGGCAAAACGACTTTTTTTAATCTGGTCAGCGGCCTTACTGAGGGCTATGAGGGCAGTATTAAACTTGCGGGAACTGAAATTAAAAAATTGAAAAGAGTCGAAATAGCAAAAAAACTGGCTTTGGTGCCGCAGAAACACGAACCGCTTTTCCCTTTTACCGTAAGAGACTTCGTCTTAATGGGCAGATACGCGCGTTTGGGAGTCTTTGGCATACCGCGCGAAGAAGACTTAGAGGTGGTTAAAAATGCCGCGAAAGAGACCGGAGCCTATAAGTTTTTCGACCGGCCCTACAACTCTTTATCGGGCGGCGAAATGCAGCTGGCGGTGATTTCTCGGGCTTTGGCGCAGGAATCTGAGCTGCTTATACTCGACGAGCCAAGCACGCACCTTGATTTTAAAAACCGTTTTGTTGTGTTAGATTTGGTTCGGCGGATATCAGAAAAACGCAAGGTTGCCCTTTTAATGTCGCTTCACGAGCCAAACGATGTGGTGCAATTCGCCGACAGGGTTATTGTGATTCATGAGGGTAAGATCGCCGCAGACGGCAAACCTCGCGATATAATCAACGAAAAACTATTGCTTGATATATTTCAGGTTAAGGCAAAAGAAATTAAAACCGATAAAAATAGCCTTTTTATGCCTGTTTCGGTGTGCGTTTAAGCGTTTGAATCAGTGAGCTGAGTAACAAAAGAGCGGACTAACTTAATAGCCCGCTCTTTTGTTATTTGGTCTGTTTTGGTTTAGAATTTGAGTTCCATGCCCATGGTTACGATTCTTTTGTCTTCGTAATAATAAGCGTTAGGCGCGATTGTTCTGCTGGGAGTATTTTGGCTTAAAACCGCCGTTGAGTCATTGCCTATGTTGGCAATTTTCACGTAAAGAGCGAAGTCATCGGTGATTTGCTCTCTTACGCTTAAGTCGGTTATGGTTGAAGCGTCAATCTTTTTGTAGCCTTGTGTTGCTTTGATTTCGCCCTGGTGCGATACAGAGACAATTGCGGTGGTTTTGTTTTGCTTGTAGACAAGGCCCGCGGTGGCTCTGTATTCCGGCACATCGATAAATCTGACTTTTGTCGCTTTGTCTTCAGCTTTTGCAAAATCTGTGTAGCTTAGCCAAAGTTCGAAGTTGTTGTTTATAGTGCCGTTAAGACCGAATTCCAGGCCGGATATTTCCGCTTCTTCTACGTTGGTTTTAACAAAGTCGCCTGCTTTTAGAACAACGGGGGCGCCTTTTCTGTCTCTGAACCAGGTTTTGCCCGTTAAACCAAGTGCGCCGGCTGTTTTGGTGGTGATTTTGTCTTCAACGTCGTAATTATAGTGAGTGATGTTGAAATTCCATTTGTCGGAAAGTTCTTGCGAAAGTCTGATTTCATAGTTGTCGGCTTGCTCTTTGCTTAAGTTGGGGTTGCCGTATGTCTTGCCTCTGCCGCCCATGTATAAATCTTGGAGAGTGGGCAATTGCATTGTTTTGCTGTAGCCGAAGCCGACAGAAGTTTTGTCAGAGAGAGAGTAGTTAGAATTCAATGAGTAAGAAACGTCGCGGTCCCCTTCGTAGTCTTCGTCTGAGCGCAATGCTGCGTGCAAATCAAGGTTGCTTGAAGCTCTGAATGAATCGGCAACAAAAATAGAAGTGTTGTCTAATTCTTTTTTGTAGTAGTCGGCAGAAACGGAATCGTGACTGTCTTTAACTTTTTGGTTTTGTACGCCGACATTTATATAATTGCGTTTGTCGGCTTCGAAGTTATAAAGGACTTCAGCGGTAGTCATGTCTACATTAGTTGTACCATCGACTTGTCCCGGATTCTTTACGACGGTCATTGCGTTGTCGTTATAAAACACGTCTTGTGAATAGTCGTTATATTTTGTGTACCGCAAAGATAAGTTTGAGTTGTTGTTAAAATCTTTAACAAGTGTGTAGTTGTACAATGACATTTTCCAGGGGTCAAATCTTTCTAAGGTTCCCCAAGCGTCGCCGACGCTTATAGAACCTGTGTTGCTCATAATGGTCGGTTTAAATTTCCAGCCGTTAGTTAAATCATAAGAACCTTTATAGAAAAACATTCTGTTGTCGTTTCGGTTGTTTATTACGGCGCCGTTGTCAAATCTTCGGTCAGCGTCATATATGTCGTCGAAAACAGCTATTAAATGCTCACTTTTTTCTCCGGCGTAGCCAAAAATATATTCTTTGTGACTGGTGCCTTCGCCGCCGATTTCCTGAACAATAGTGAACCCCTCTAAGTCCCTTGCGGTCGGTAAAACAAAGTTTACGGCGCCTGCAACTGTGTTTTGCCCGTAAATCATCGAGGAGCCTGTGTTGGCAACGCTAATTTTTTTGAGCCTGCTTAAAGGAAACCCCGAAATAGGCGAAGACCAGTTCCAGGGAGTATTTACAGACGCCCCGTCAACAGTTACCGCTGTGTAGCGAGATTCAAGTCCTCTTATGGCCGGGCTTATTGTGGCTCCGCCAAGACCGCCGCCTGTAACTATTGATGAATTCTGTGATCTGATCATCTTAACCGGGTTGTGTGTGCTCAATACTTGCATTTTATCAGAAGATATTTCATCCTGCGGGCGTGATATGATGGCTTGATATGTTGCACGGTCAGCGTCCACGGCCAACGACGGAATGATGTACACCAAATCTTCGTCGTCGGGTTCGACGGCATCGACGGCAAAAATAGTCGCAGATATTGCGGCCAAATACAAAAAGATCGCGTATCTTAAAATGCTTTTAAAACGTTTCATCTAACTCTCCTTAAAAACTAACACTACTTAGAGTGTTTTATTATTATAAAACATTAGCACTGTTTACTACTTTGTGCAACTAAATAAAATTAAATATTAAAAAGCAGTGCCATAATGATTTAAAACGCGACCGTACATAAGTTTGCAAAACTTGTCGTGTTCCTTTTTTAAGTCTATGTCTTTAAATGTATCAGGGTGAATAATTTTGGCAAGCCAAAGAAGCCCGAGCGACGAATAAGTCGGCTGGCTCCAGTTGGTGACCCAAGCTTGCGGGTCGTCTTGCGGGGTTAAATAAACCTTATTTTCTTTTACGGGCTTGAGAAGGTTCCACCATGAGGTGTTATAAAACTCGTTCGAGCGCGAATCATCGATAATAATATCCGGATCGAAGGCGAATAAAATTTCGGCGCAGGTTCCGGAATCGGCGGGGTCTTCTCCCCGTTCCATCAGTTTCGCCCCGGCTTTTTCCATTAAGTCATATAAAAATCTTGTGCGGCTGCCTCTTAAGATCATGTTGCCGCGATTTGTGTTTACAAGCGCAACTTTCGGCCGCGAGTCAATAGGAATATTCGCGATTCTTGATTTAACCAAATTCAAGCAATCTTCATAATGTTTAATGTAAGCATCGGTGCGGCTTTTTCGCCCGGTAGCTTCCCCGATTACGGCCACTGTTCTCAGCCAGTCTTTTATGCTTCCGTTCGATGCTTGCAGCATCAAAACCGGAACCTTGTTTTTGTTTAATACGTTTATCATTGCAGATACACTGCTGTCGTATGTTTGAGTCATAACGAGATCAGGAGTTAGTCGCAATACGGTTTCTATGTTAGAGGCGCCTATGGCACCGATATCTGTTGTTTCTGCCAATTTAGGCGAAATCGTTTGATAAAATTCGCCGAATTTTTGATTGTGCAAATGCATTGTTCTGGTTTGAATCCCTACGATGTTGTTTGCTAAATCGCATATGTACAAGAGCCCGACGCTCATCGGAAACGTGACGACGATTCTCTCTGCTTTTGTGGGGCCATTAATGAGCCCTTCGCGGCCGTTGAAATCACTCGCTGCAAAAATTTGTGTCGTGTACATAAAAGAGAGAGCTAGTATTGTGCAGATTATTTTTTTATTTATTGTTGTCATACTGTTTATTATACATGATAAATTTGAATAGTCAATATAAGTAGTGTTAAGTAGTGTTTGTTTGGAAAATGTACAAAAAAAATCCGGGAACAAGCCCGGACTGAAAAATAAGGAGGCAAACAAATCCATTACCGATTTCGGCGAAAGTTGAAATTAATTTAACTATATTTAAAATATATTTTAAAATTAAATGTTTCCCCCGCCCGAAGGTGCGGTTTGAAACATAAAACGCTGTACCCTTTGTATTCGATTTTTTCGTCGGGCACATTTGTCAGGCTTTGGATTTCTGCGTTGTTAGGTAAGGCAACCAAAAAAGCCTGTTCTCTTCGTGCCGGTTGGGGCAGGGGGGGCAGCTCAAACGAAACGATTCCGTTTTCTTCTATGAGCTCTAAGTCAGGCTGTCTGCAATAAATGTAGCTTGTAGAGCCTGCTTCCCAGGGTTTATCAAATTTTAACGAAATCAAATGCCCTTCTATCGGGTTTTCTATTTTATAAGCGGCGGTTGTAACTATGTTGCCTTCTTTGTCTAGAAAAGCACTTACGGGCATTTGGCTAAGCCAAAGCTGTCCAAACTGCTCTTCTACGTCGTATGGGTTAAAATTACAAAATAGTCTGTGATGTGAACACGCGCCCGAAGGGTCGATTTCAAACATCGATACCACGCCATAATTGCCGATTGTATGAGATCTTATGCTCATGGTATCAATGCAGATTTTGTGCGCGTAGTTTTGAAATGCTCTTAGCCAGGGTTTATTGTACAGCTCCTCTTGAATGCTTATTATATCTTCTTTTTCAACAAGCTTTTTAAGTTCGGGGTTAGATAAAAAATTCATGGTGGGTTTTAGTTCTTTTGCCTTCTTGAGGTATCTGGCTCCGTTTGTTCCCATCAGCTCCGAAAGCAGATACAAAGAATAATAGCCCCAGGCACGCAGTCCGTCATCCCCTTTTACGCCTACGGCGCGTCTGAATGCTTCAAAAGATTTTTCGTAATCTTTACTGCAAGCTAATGCTCTGCCAAGGGTTATTAATAAAAACATGTTTTGAGGGTCCTTGTCAGATACTTGCTTTGCTCTTTCTTTTGCCTCATCGCATTTGCCGCTTAAAAGCAAAGATTGAATAACCTTAAGCTGAAGATTGTAAAGGTCGGGGTATTTGCTTATTCGTTCTTGAAGAGCATTTATGGCGTTATCAAAGTCCATTATCGAAAGATAACATTCGCTTAAGACCACCGGGACAATATTATTTTGTTTGCCAATTTTTTCAATAGCTTTTCCGGTTTCTATTGCTTTCGGGTAGTTTCCAAGTGTTTCGAGGCACAAAAATGCTGCCATTTGCAGGTCGTAGTCGTTTGGGTAAACTCTGCTCAACCTTTCTGCTATTCTTAAGCCCTTTTCGTAGTTTCTGTTAAGAAAAAGCGTCTCGATTAGTTCAAATTTACCTTTTTGCAGAGGCGACCAATCGGCATTGTCAACTTTAGTTCTGTTTATGTAATTTTTAAGATCAGAGTTTGCCGAAACGGTCATTAAAGCAAAACAAAGCAAAAATAAAATGTCTGTGTTGGCTTTTTCAAGCTCATAGGCTTGTCTTAAGTCGTCGATTGCTTCCATGACAGCAAACTTGCGATAGAATTTTTTGCGTGCGCTTTTAAGAAAAACCTCCGCGGGAGACAGTTCTTTTTCAGGATCAATATTTGAAGCGCTGATAACTTCAATTGCCGGTTTTGGTGTCGGAACACTGTTTTCTTTTGCAAACCACCCTCTAAGCATTTGCGTAAAACTCGAAAACCAGCTTTCATCATTCGCTGTGTTTAAAAGGGCGCTTTCAAGCTCTTTTCCGTTCGCATATCTTTTTGCCGGTTCTTTCGAAAGGCATTTCATTATGATCTTTTCAAATTCTTGAGATATATTCGGGTTGATTTGTCTTGGCGGAGTTATGTTTCCGAGTGCTATTTTTGTTACTGTTGCCGCCTCATCATCGCACTGGGTCGGGTGTGTAAGTGTTGCAAGCTCATACATAACTATGCCCATGGAATAAATGTCTGTTCTAAAAGTTATTTCGCCCCGCTCGCCCATAAGCTGTTCAGGAGCTGCATACGAAAGGGTTCCCATGAATGACTTGTCTTTTGTTAAATCGCTTGTTCCTGATTGTTTAACTAATCCAAAGTCTATAAGCTTTAAATTGTCATCATTTATTACTAAAATATTCGAAGATTTAATATCTCGGTGAATAATGCCGTTTCGATGCGCTTCTGCAAGGGCAGAAACCGCAGTGGTCAGCAATTTTCTTACTTTTTTTGGATAAATCTGATCTTCGGTTAGTTTTTCGATGTGGTCGTGTAAAAAGAACTGACCGTTGATATCATTTTCTTTAATATAACCTGCTAATCTTAAGTCTTCAGGGTTTGTGCCCGAATTGTGAATGTAATTATAGCGGCTTATAAAATCCTTTAATGACCAGCCGTTAACGTATTCCATAACAAAAAAAGGCCGGTTTTCATATTCGCCGTAGCTATAAATTTTTATGATGCCTTTGTGGTCAAGGTTTGCAATGGCTGACGCTTCTCTTAAAAACCGTGTTTTGCCGGTGCTGTTTTGCCCGGGCTGGTGCATAATTTTAATAGCTACATTTCTTGATAAAACTTCATCTATACCTTTGTAAACGGTTCCCATACCGCCGGAACCTATTTCTTTAAGAACTTTGCAGCCATTAATTATGGTTCCGGGCAAAATATTCGGTGTGCTCATCTCTTTTGTCCTCGTTTTGTTGTGTCGGGGGCGCCAAAAAACTCTCTGGGATGATAAAATTTAAAACCTTTATGTGTTTTTGCAATGTTTTCAGCAAACAGCCTGTCGGTGTTTGAATGGTCTGTGCCGGGCTGGCCGTTCGGTTGTATGTCGACTTTTCGCTTGTATGCGGCGTCTCCGACCATAAAACTGTTGTTCCAGTCAAGAGTCAGCCCTGATTCTTTCAATTTATGTTCAAGCAATAAAGCCATGCCCGTGTTTGGCTTGCGATGATCATCATAGTTTTCTGCAAAGTCGTAATAATTAAAAAATACGCCCTGTGAAGCAAAATGTTCTATGGTTGTATTTAAAGATTCATTTACTTCATCTTCGCTTATGAGACTCAGACTTATGCCTGCCTGGTTTGAAACAATCGCAAGGAGGAAATTTTTTTGAGACGTCTCAAGAAGCTTGGCGGTGCAATGAGAATAAATTTCCGTGTCTTTGGCTCCGTGAGGCGAAGGCTTGCCTGACTTTGAAGTTCTTAAAGTTTGATCCGCATCAAAAAAAGCAACGCACACATTACCGCCGAAGCGCTCTTTAAAGCGCTTCGGTAAAATAAGCGTGCGTCTGGTTCTTGGCCAATCTGACATTATCGGGGCAAAACCTTTTTTACAAGGCTTTCAAAAAGCTTAAGAGGTTCTTCATGGCTCATTATAGCTTCTTTCCAAAATTCCTTGCTTTCAAGGTCTACTTTGAGCGTTTTTTTGGCGACCTTATGTGCCATATCGCTGCCTGAATACTTCAAGAAGGCTTCATATTTAGGTAAGAAGTCTTTGCCTTCTTTTTTGAACATTCCAAAAAGACCTCTGCTTAATAGATATCCAAAAGAGTAGGGGAAATTGTAGAACGTGACTTCTGTAGCATAGAAGTGAAGCTTTGATGCCCAGAACATGGGATTTTCACCATTTTTTTCAAGCAAACTGCCAAACTGATTCTGCATGGCTTTGCTCATAAGCTCTTTTAACTTAGAAACGCTTACTTCGTTCTTCATGCGTTCTTCATGAAAAGCTTTTTCAAAGAAGAAGCGTATGGGGATATCAATTAAAAACGCGATGACATCATTAATGGTGTTTGTTACTACGTTGAGCTTCTCTGCGTCTTTGGTTTTGGGATTGGTCAGTATCCCGTCAGCAAGCAACATTTCACTGAATGTCGACGCCGTTTCGGCTAAG
>MWDD01000055.1 GCA_002070375.1 bacterium ADurb.Bin157
TGATACCACGGTTATTTTCTCAAGCCACGTTCTCGAAGTGGTTCAAAAAACCGTCACTCACATCGGAATAATCAATAAAGGCAGGCTAATGATCAGCGCAACTCTAAAAGAGGCTTTGCAAAAATACGATTCACTGGAAAACGCCTTTTTCACCCTCACATCACAAGCCCGGAACCAACAAGTCCCGAATTAACAAACCCCAAACCAATAAGCCTGTTTCACATGAAACAAAATCATTCTTGAACAGGCAAAACCCGTTTTTTCCTAACCCTGACTCGAACAGCCTGCTGCGAAACTTTGTCATCAAGCCCCGTTACGCCCTTACTCTCAAACAAAACGCCCAAGCCGACACAAAGCTCATCAGCCGCTTCCTGAGTTAAAGCCGAAAAAGAGAAAAAGACTTCTTTTCCGTCACAAGATCTTATTATACCCATTTTTTTATCGGCATCAAACTTTTCTATAACTCCGGGCATTGCGTCTGACAAAGAAGGTTCTCCCAATTTTTCAACCTGCACCGCGATAGGACTTAAATTATCACGAACCACTCCGAACTTCACCGCGTCGCCCTTATTCAAAACCACGCAGTTTTCGTCTTTTATAGCCGTATAATGAAGCAGAACTTCGGGGTATTCATCGCAAGTCAAAACACCCATGCCGGTCTCGGGATTATACCACTTCACAAACCCCTCAACATAAGCATCGGGCGCCGGATCGTAGGTAATTTCTTCAACGGTTTTGCCAATTTCCTTTCGTACACTCTCGATTTGCGCAATCAGCTGCACAACGTCGTCTTGGTTCGGCCGCGTCTTTAAACTGTCACGCAAGGTTTGAACGGCTAATCCCAGCAAACGCCGCTTAAAATAAACAAGCCCCAAATAAAGCAGACTCGCCGAATCACCGGGCTTCAAACGCAATGACTCAAGCAAAAACTTCTCGGCCTCTTCATAAAGCTCTAATTCATATAGAGCCGCCCCCGCCCCGCGATGGTAATCGCCGTCATAAGGATGCGACGCAATCAGCTGCCGATACAACTCATAAGACTCTTCGTAAAACCTTATCAGAGTATAAATGTCCGCAAGTTGCTCCATAGCCTCGCTATTCTTAGGGTCAGCCTTGAGAATCTCTTTAAAACCCTCTGCCGCATCAAGGTAGTGGGTGTCCGCATTGTCTTCGTCGTGCAGTTGCCTGTAAACGTCACCCAAGTTTCTGTGGAAAAAAGCCTTACGCTGCCCTGTGCTAAGCCCTTGCCAATAAGCGTTGACGGCGCTCTCTAAAGCACCGCCGAGACGATAAGCAAGCCCCAAAGACTCATAATAATCAGCTTCTCCGGGATTGCGAGCTATGCACCAGTTTATTTTTTCTATCGCTGACTGTAAGTCTCTTGAGCTGATATCTTTAATAGCTTCTTCAAATTTTACATCAATGTCTTCTAAATACGCGTTCAGCTTTTCATCGTATTCTTCGCGTTTTTCTTCATCGACCAAAACTTCAAAGCCTTCTTTTAATGCCCTAAGCTTAGGAATATTCGCCAATGGCGAATCCGATGAAAACAACTCGTTATGCTTCTGCTTATAAGCAGCGGCAATTTCTTCAAAAGAAGCAAAGTTAGAAACACCCAGCAGATGATAGTAATTCTGCATAAAATTTATACCTTAATCTTGTAAGTGCAATAATTTTAACGATTTGCGCTAATTTTTACAAGTGATATCTTTCTATATCCGACACCAACAACTCAACATCTGATTCTTTGGTGGCCCAACAAGTGCACACCCTAACCACAGAAGCGCTTTCATCGTGCCTGCACCAAAACTCAAACTTATATTTGCCTTGAAGCTCTTCGATTACTTCATCGGGCAAAATAAAAAACTGTTGATTACTCGGGCTTTCAAATGCGCATTTAAAACCCTTACTCAAAAATGCGTCACGAATTTTGTGCGCCATCTTAACTGCGTGCTCAGAAATTTTGAAATATAACCCCTCTTCAAAAAGAACAGAAAATTGAATTCCCAATAATCGCCCTTTTGCAAGCATGGCACCGCGCTGCTTCATGATGTATCTGAAATCTTTTTTTAAACTTTCATTTCTGATAACCACAGCTTCACCAAACAAAGCTCCGACCTTAGTACCGCCTATATAAAAAACATCGCAAAGCTCTGCCAAATCTTTTAAAGACAGCTCTTCGCCATAACTTTGCTTCAAAGAAGCTAACGCGTAACCTAAGCGTGCCCCGTCCAAATACAAATAAAACGCGCACTCTTTGCATGCCCGGCTTATTTCTTCAAGCTCAGACTTTGTGTAAACCGTTCCGCATTCCGTAGATTGAGAAATATAGATCATTTTAGGCTGAACCGTATGTTCATAGTTTGGATCGTTAAGATGATCTTTGTAAACTTCTCTTACCTGCGACGCCGTTATCTTGCCGTTTGCGCTTTCAACAGTCATGACCTTGTGCCCCGTAGACTCAATAGCACCGGTTTCGTGAACATTCACATGACCGCTTTTAGCTGCAACAACTGCCTGATGAGGTCTTAACGCAGACGCTATAACGGTAGTATTGGTTTGTGTTCCTCCAACCAAAAAATGTATATCAAGCTTTTCGTTGCCGCAAAGCTTTTTAATTGTGTCGCGTGCGCCCTCGCAATAAACATCTTCACCATAACCGGGCGTCTGAACAAAATTAGTTGCCACGAGTCGTTCTATTATCTGCGGATGAGCACCCTCTGCATAATCACATTCAAACCTAATCATGTATAGCCTGCCTTTTAAGAACAAAAGTTTACCGCAATCGGCGGCAAAATATTCTAACACAAATTAACTTATTGAAAAAGTCGCCCTGCTATTGTAAATTGATGAAATCAAAATGAAACTTAAACTAAATTTCGTTAAAACCATAGATAAATACGTTCTCAAAGAATTGCTTGAACCATTTCTCTTCGGAATGGCCTTTTTTATTGCAATCTTTTTGATCGACCTTATGATGGAACTCGTGAATCTGATTTTCGCAAAGGGAGTTCCGTTGAGCGTTGTGTCACTTTTCTTTATTTATAGCCTTCCGCCTACTCTTGTTATAAGTTTTCCTATGGCACTTCTGCTCGCAAACTTGGTCGGCTTCGGAAGAATGTCATCAGACTCGGAAATAACTGCCTTAAAAGCCGGAGGCTACAGTTTTGCGAGAATTGTCGCGCCCTCTATCGCAGCAGGCCTGTTTATTACAGGAATGACTCTGATTTTTAACGAAAAACTTGTTCCGGTAGCAAACGAAAAATTCTCAAAATTATTCAGACGAGAAGTCACACTAAAACGCCCTTTGCCTGCCATAGCCGAAAACAGATTCTTTGAAGCAGGGCCGGGAAGAAAGTTTTTCGTCAGAAAATTTGATCAAAAATCAAAAGACATGTTTGGCGTAGTAATGTATGAAGGGCAAAGCAAAGGGTTCCCGCGAGTTGTTGAAGCAGAAAAAGCCAGAATAGAGAACGGAGTTTGTTATTTTTGGAACGGACGTGTTTCAAACATACACTTAAGCGGAGAAGACAGAAATTATACATATTTTGAGGTCATGAACTACCCGATTGACACTCACTATGTAAACCCCGACCATGTCCCCGAAAACAAAAGCGCGCGCAATATGAGCCTTCCCGAACTCTATAAATTCATCAAAGAAAGCGAAATGCGCGGAATGCCAGAAAGAATTATCACACAGCACTGGATAGAACTTTGGTCTAAAATTTCTATTCCGTTCGCAGCGTTTATTTTTGTGCTTATCGGAGCACCGCTCGGTTCTCAGACAAGCCGTTCAGGCAGCGGAATCGGCGTGGGCATGTCAGTCGTTATAATATTCATATATTACCTGCTGATGGGCGCGGGAAAAGCTCTGGCCAAGGGAGCGTTTTTGTCTCCATTTTTCGGAGTTTGGTTCCCGAACATAATAATAGGAATAGTCGGTCTGTGGCTTACATTCAAGGCTAAAGCCTGATACAAATAAAGAATCAGAAAGAATAAGTAAAATCATGAAAAAGCAACTCGTAACACTAATTCACAAAAAACTTGCCAAAACATTTGAAAAATACAATATTTCCGACTTCGATTTTATTGACATACAGGTTCCGCCCGACAAAAACAACGGCGATTTTTCCATGAATGCGGCAATGAAACTGGCTAAAGTTGCAAAATGTGCACCCGGACAGCTGGCCAAAGAAATGAAAGCAGAGCTTGAAACAGCAACAGATTGGTTTGCCAAAATAGAGATAGCCGGACCCGGTTTTATCAATATGTTTTTGACAGACGCGATAATAGAAAAGCTTTTTAACGAAAAAATTTCAAAAAACACAGTATTAGACGTACAAAACGAGAAACCTGAAGTTACAATTATTGATTATTCAAGCGTTAACATAGCCAAGCAAATGCATGTGGGGCACTTAAGATCAACTATTATAGGCGATGTGCTTTCAAGGGTTATCGAAGCCCTCGGAAACAAAGTCATAAGACAAAACCACTTAGGCGACTGGGGTCTCCCCATGGGAATGGTAGTCTATAAAGCCAAGCCCATAATTGAAGCGGCCGAAAAAGACGGCATTCCGTTAGAGCAGGTGCTGCCTTTGGCAAAACTTGAAGAACTGTACAAAGAAGCCACCGCCGAAAGCAAAGAAAACCCTCAAATCGCACAGGCTTGCCACGAATGCTTAGTAAAACTTCAGCAGGGCGATAAAGAGCTTGTAGAAATATGGCGAAAAGTCGTAAGAGTCTCTATGACCGAAGTTTATAGAATTTATGGACAGCTCGATGTTAAGTTAAAACCCGAAGACGAATGCGGCGAAAGCTTCTACAACAATATGCTCGCCGAGACTGTCGAAGTCATGAGAAAAGCAGGCGTATTAGAAGAATCTGAAGGCGCCTTGTGCATATTCCTCGATGAATTCAAAACCAAAGAAGGAAAACCTTTACCGATAATTGTGCAAAAAAGCGATGGTGGCTACAACTACGCAACCTTTGATTTGGCAGCCATGAGACACAGAACGCAAACGCTTAAGGGAGACAGAATCATATATGTTACAGATGCCCGTCAGGCCCTTCATTTTAAGCAAATTTTTGCGGCGTCAAAACATGCAAAGATCCTTCCGAATGTCGATGTTAAGCTTGAACACGTAACTTTTGGCAGCATTCTCGGAGAAGACAACAAACCCTTAAAAACTCGCAGCGGCGAAAACGTTAAACTTGCCGACCTTTTAAAAGAAGCTGTTGATAAAGCCTACAACGTAGTTAACGAAAAGAACGCTTCATTAAACGAAGAAAAAAAACAAAATGTCGCTTTAATGACCGGAATCGGAGCCATAAAATACGCTGACTTAGCTCAAAACAGAAATAACGACTATGTTTTTTCGTTTGACAGAATGTTGGCTTTAAACGGTAACACGGCGCCTTATCTGCAATACGCACACGCGAGAATTTGCTCGATTTTCAGAAAAGGCAACATAGAAATAGAAGGTTTTAGGAGCGAAGTTCATATAAGCGCACAAGAAGAACGTGATCTGATAATCAAACTCATGGATTTCACGCAGGCTGTTGTAACAGTGGCAAATGATTTACGACCGCATATTCTGTGCAATTACCTTTATGAACTCGCTTCCATGTTCTCCTCGTTTTACGACAAATGCCCGGTTATGAACTGTGACAACGATAAAACGAAAACATCAAGACTTTCAATTTGTAATTTTACACGTAAAACACTTGCCGCCGGCCTCGACCTACTCGGAATAGCGGCACCAATGGAGATGTAAAAATGGCTTTGTGTCCAAAATGCGGAAAAGATATCGGAATAGGCGCTTTTTGCGGAAAATGCGGCCTTACCGTATATGAGAACCAAAAGAACAATGCGAGTGCCTCTGCAGGAAAAATTTCGGCAGCAAGTAAAATTGAAATAACTAAAGCAGATTTGGACAAACTTGAGATTGCCTTAAAAAAGGCTCCAAATGAGCCTTTAAGCTACGTTAACCTTGCCGAAGCCCAGCTTGCGCTTGGCAAGACAAAACAGGCGTATTCAACGCTCAGAGCCGCTAAGGCCATTTCCCCAAAAAATTCGGCTGTATTAAAAGTAGCGGCGAAAATATACGAAACAATGAACAGGCCCGAAGACGCGGCAAAGGCTCTGACAGAGCATTTAGAACAAGACTTTGACAATGTCGATGAAGTGATTCATCTTTCTGAGCTGCTATACGGCTTAGGAAAAAAGCAAGAAGCGCTGGTTTGGCTTGGAAAAGCGCTTAAAAAGAACCCGAACAGCCCGCAGGTCATAATAAAAATTGCAAGCATTTACCTGAGCCTTAATAACGCGCAAGAGGCTGAAAAATTTTTGAATCATTATAAAAAAATTGCAGGGGCCACATCTGAAATGTACATTTTAATGGGGCAAACTATGCTTGCGCGAAAGTTTTACGATGGCGCGGTCAAAAATTACTCAGAGGCAATTAAGGCTTTTCCTAAGGATGTAAGAATGCAAATCGGTTTGGGCAGAGCGTTTTTGGCCACGGACGAAAAAGGCAGGGCAATGCTTGAATTTGAGCGCGCCCACGAAATAGAACCCAAGAACCCCGAAATACTTATTGAACTCGGGAAGTTGCAGTACTCAATGGGGTTGGACGAAAAAGCAGAAAAAACATTTGCATCTCTTAACAACAACAACTTAGCAACAGGAGAGATTTTTCTGAATGTTTGCTTATATTTTAAAGAAAAAAACGAGATCAATAAGGCTCTCAAATATATCGAAAAAGCACATAAAATGAGCCCTTATAATCCCGAAGTTCAGAAAAATTTCGGTGAAATACTCGTAAAATTAAAGCGTTTTGAAGAAGCTTGCCAAATTTATACCGATGCAATAGACGCAAACCAAAACTGCGTTTGGGCACACAACGGCATCGTTAGTACGGCCACGGCAACCGAAAACATTAAACTCAAAGCCGCTTCCCAAAAAGCTCTATTGGGAATAGAAGCAGAAAATGCCGAAAAATGGTGCGATTACGGTGAAACACTCATAAGAATGGGAAATTTCGACGAAGCAAAAGATGCTTTTGAAAAAGCCTCTAAAATCGACCCAACTTGTGTTAGAGCTTATCAGGCGCCTGAGCTGATTAAACTTGAAAAAGCACGCGCAGAAGGTGAAAAACTCTATAATCAAGCCAAAGAAGCTCTCGAAAACGACTTTTTTATGACAGCAACAGAAAGACTTGAGCGAGCGCTTAAAATTATGCCAAACGAACCGGCCTGGGTTAAAAAAATGGCTGAAATCGCCGTTAAAACAGCTGACATAAAACGAGCTTCTGTAACACTTGCAAAACTTAGAAACTTCGATGCCTCAGATTTTAAAACAGCCTATACACTCGCAAGAGTTTATGAATACGAAAACAAATACTCTCTGGCAACAGACTTGCTGGCCTCAATAACAAGAGATCACCCAAATGAGTTCGAAGCACAACTTATGCTTCTCAGAATCAAAAGAACCCAAATGAGAAGCGTAGGAATAGACAAAGAAGTCATAGAAGCAATGGTTAAAAATGCCGAGCAGGAAATTTCGTTAAACCCTGCTGAATCACCTGTTCCATTGCTAATAAGAGGCTATGCAAACTATATTTTTTCTTATAAATCCAGATACCAAGACGATGGCTTAGCAGCTGCAGAAAGAGTTTTTAACGAGGTTCTCGCCCGTTTCGGTACAAATAATATTTGGGCAATAAAAGGCCTGGCCTTTTGCGAAAGACTTAGAGGAAACACCGAAAAAGCAATCGAGCACACAAGAAACATTGTTAAAAATTCTTCCGATTCAAAAAATCTTTATAACCTGGCAAAATTACACGAAAACTTTCAACAGTACGGCGAAGCGAGAAAATGCTACAAATCACTCTGTGAGCTGTTCCCTGAAAACGGCACTTACCGAAGACGACTTCTCGAAACAATCACAGAAATATCAAAAAACAGCAGTAAAAACGAGTTACTTAATTTACTTTCCGAGCATTTTCAAAAAATGCAAAAAAATCCCGAAAACATTTGGCTTCTCTACGAAACCGCAATTGGACAAGAACTGGCCGGCAATTTTGCTCTAAATTCCGATGAATGGATAAAAAGAGCCCTTCTAACCTGGAATAAAGCCGCTAACCACCCGGCGGCAAACAATTGGGTAAAATGGGGCATGGCAATGTGCCAAATCAAAAACCTCACCGGAATCGACAAAATGAAAGCAGCAAATAATAATTTAAAAATTTGCGAAAAAATATTACTTGAAACACCAAATAATCCGATAGCTTACATGGCGGTTGCTTATTGTCATCTCGCAAACTCCGACATTACTCACACCGACAAAGCTCTCGGATTCATTGAAAAAGCAAGGTTCTTGGCTCCTGACGACGCTGAGATCTGCTTGCTGTCAGCCAAAACAGCAAAGATTCTCGGAAAATCTGTAATAGTAGACGCAATGGGCTATAACATGATATTATTAGAGCCGGAGTTGGCAATAAAGATATTCCAGCTTTAGTTTGTTTCGCCCGGAAAAATCATTCAGTGAGACAAAAAATAGAAAAAATAGTTGAAGAAATGCCTGCAAACGCAACCTGTATTAAGATGCATCTTCGCAGCAATTCAGGTACTCTTGCGCTCATAAGAAGAGTCATTGTCGCCTGCGTTCAGCATTTAGGCCTGACATCAACCACGCTTGAGGGTGTCAAACTCGCCACCACCGAAGCATGTACCAACATAATCAAACATGCTTATAAATTTGACGAAACAAAATCTTTCGACATGGAACTTAAAAGCAGCTGCAACGTGTTTGTAATAGAACTGCTTTACAGCGACCCGGGGTTCGAACCCTGCAATATCCCCATAAGAAATCTGAAAGAGGTCAGAGAAGGCGGGTATGGTGTCTTTTTAATGCAAAATATTATGGATTACGTTAACTATGTTACGGACACAAAAACCGGTGAGGTTCGTCTGCAAATGGTTAAAATATTAGACTCGGAAAAATGCAGCGGAGGCTCAAGTGAAAATAGAACGAATATTAAATGAAAACGAAAACAAAATAACCTTTTTGATTGAAGGCGAACTTGATGTCCATAATGTCAAAGCTTTAAAAAGCGAAATAGTTGATTCTATTGAATCCGAAGGACGAATATACATTCTTGACATGAAAAAAGTCGCCTATCTCGACAGCTCCGGTCTCGGAATGCTTGTCTATATAAAAAAAGAATTATACAGAAATAACAGCGAACTTAGAATAATCAACCTAAACAATGCGGTTATGAATGTTTTCAAGTTAACCAAACTTGACGATTACTTTAAACTCAGCTGATAAGTTTGTGTAAAACAGACATGAAAAAACCCTATTTTATTACTTTTGAAGGCCCCGAGGGCAGCGGCAAATCAACACAAATTAAACTCTTGAAAGACTTTTTTGCCAAAGCCGGATACAATGTTTTAACCACCCGAGAACCGGGTGGAACATTTGCCGGCGACAAAATAAGAGAAACTCTCCTAAATAAAGACTGCGGAAACCTTGAGCCCGAAACAGAACTCTTTTTGATGCTCGCTCAAAGATGCGAACACCTCAGAAAAGTAATAAGACCGGCACTAAAAAAGGGAACAGTGGTTTTGTGTGACAGATATTTTGACTCAAGCATGGCTTATCAAGGTTTTGCGAGAGGATTGAACCCAAGCAAAATAAGCGAAATCCATCATGCATTCTTAGGTGATTTTTTGCCCGATGCAACAATCTTATTGCATATCACCCCCGAAAAAGGTCTCGAAAGAGCCAAACATAATGGAGCAAAGCAACTTGACAGGATTGAATCAGAGTCAAAAGAGTTTCATAACAAAGTTTTTAACGGTTATGAAACTCTTGCAAAAAACGATCCACAACGCTTCATAGAACTTGATGCCTCAGGCACAGCCCAAGAATTATCAGACAAAATCATCTGCGCTTTGAAAAAAAAGTTTACTGACCTGCCTTAATCCGTTTATACGTATTTAAATTTTTGTTGCGTTAAAGTCTGTTGTTGTTATAGAATTCACCTAACGCAAAATGTCTAACATCAAATTAAACATAGTTATAAGGCTTGATATAAAGTTGCTGCTGTTTTGGATTGCAGTTTACTTTTTTTGTTATATGGCAAATATTGAGCTGAATATTGCCGTTTTCGCTGTTTTCGGAATTGTAACAATAGCGATAGTACACATTGCCATACAAAAAGGCGTTTTTGGACCTTTACACAGATTTCTGGAAGTAGCCGATAAAGTTATCGACGGAAACACCACAGACAGCCTCAAAGACCTTAAAATGATAGGCCTCGAAGACATTGAGGGAAGTTTTAAAAACATTGTAGGAAATCTTATTGAGTCTCATGTTGCGATTGAAGACTACATGAAAAAAATAAGTGAAATCAATAAAGAACTCGAAGAAAAAGTAGATTCGCTCTCTGTTCTTTATTATGCAAGCCAATCTATGGGCGGAAGCCTTAATATTGATACTCTTGCACGAAACTTTATAACAATCTTTACCGAAAGACTCTCAATAGAAGGCGCAGGTCTTTTACTCTACAACGATAAAAATGACATGGTTTCCGTAAAAGACTTGATCGGAATGCCTCCCGAACTATTTGCTAAATTCAAGTTTTATTCCGACAATCAAATCGTTGCAAAAGCCTTTTCAAGCGACGGTTACTGGCAACCGACCGAACAGGAATCCACTCTTATGGCTGCCGAGTTCGAAACTGATGAAGCAAGAAAAATTAAAATAATTTTCCCAATGCGAATTAAAGACCATTTTGTCGGTCTTCTGATACTGACAAAGAAAAAAGCAAAAGAGTCTTTCGAAGCAGGCGAATTTGAGCTCTACCAGGCAATAATAGGCTTGGCAAGCACTTCTATAAACAACGCCCTCCTTTTTGAAAACTCTGAAGCAACCAAAAACGAGCTTGATCACAAAGTATTCAACCTTATGACTCTGCAACAATCAGGAAAAGTGTTAAGCTCAACCCTCGACCTAAACGAACTTATAAAAATTTCTATAGATATGTTTTTAGAAACAGTTTGGGCAAGTAGCGGAATGCTCCTATTAAAAGGGGACGACTCGCCCGAATTCGAAGTTAAAGCATTTAAAGGAATGGCTCAAGAAGAAATTGAAGCTTTATCCAAAAACCCCGCCGAAACCTGGGCAATGACAACAATAGAAAAAGAAAAGAAACCCATATTCTCCCAGGAAATTTCGGGAAAAAGCTACCAAACCTACACAACTGTCAACAGAGATCTGCCATTCGCTGCATATATCCCAATGCTAAAAGAAAACGAACTATACGGAATTGTTAAAGTCGGAGCGAAAATAAACGGCCAAGCATTCACAGACAACGATCTGGAATTTTTTGCCACAATAGCCTCCCAAGCCGTTATTGCATTCGAAAACGCCAGACTCTACTCCCTCGCAATAACAGACTCAATAACAAAACTTTACCTCAACAGATATTTCCACTTCAGATTAGACGAAGAAGTCGCAAGAAGCAGAAGATATAACTCCACAATTTCTCTTCTCATGCTCGACATAGACCACTTCAAACTGGTTAACGATACATACGGTCACCAACAGGGTGATGCTGTGCTTAAAGACGTCAGCAAAATTTTAAAGAAAAACGTCAGAAATACAGATATAGCAGCCAGATACGGCGGCGAAGAATTCGCAATAATTCTTCCCGAAACAACAATAGCAGATGCTAAAATCGTAGCCGACAGAATAAGAAGCGATGTTGCAAAACACGAATTCCAGTCTGTAATTTATGGACAACAACCGGTTAAATGCACAATATCAATAGGTGTAGCAGGTTTCCCATTAAATGCCGATTCAAAAGACTCACTGATACAAAAAGCCGACAATTCATTGTATAAAGCTAAAGGCACAGGAAGAAACAAAGTTGTTCTCTGCGGAATAGATTGATGGTTAAAGTATCTTCAACAAAACAATCAAATCTTACAAACGAAAACCTTTCAACAAACACAAACAAAACAACCGCTTCAAACTCAGATAAAAAAAGCGAAAGCGTATCCTTTACCAATATTTTTAAAACAAATACCATCAATAAATTTGATGAGTCTATCCAAGAAATTACAGAAAAAGTCAAACAACTCGGAAATGCATTTTTAAAGCATCCCGAAGAGGAAAGCTTGAATTCATACAAAGAATCTATTAGAATGTTTCTTAAGAAACTTAAAAACGATTTTCTTTCTCTGAAAGAGGAGTTCGGAGCAAAGAAAAACGGAGAGCAAAAAGTATATCAAATATTAAACTCTCTCGAAACAGATGTTTCATCACTGACAAAAGAAACGTTTGACAACAACAAAGCAATGAACTTGCTCTGCTCTTTAGACGAAGTCCGCGGACTTGTTCTTGACATATTAGGATAAAAAATGAAAACCGAAACATTTCAATTGCTTATAATAACGGGCCTATCAGGAGCAGGAAAAACAACCGCCTCTCACTTTTATGAAGACTCCGGATATTTTTGTATGGACAACGTCCCCCCGGTATTGTTGCCACAAGTAATAGATGTTTGTCTCAAATCAAACGAAAGCCTCAAAAAACTTGCCGTAGTTATAGACGCAAGAGGCGGAAGTTTCTTCGAAGATCTTTTTGCTTCAATAGAAGTAATAAAAGAAATGAGTATTAAAGTAAGAATACTTTTCCTCGAAGCATCAGAAGACGCACTAATAAGAAGATTCTCAGAAACCAGAAGGAAACACCCGCTTAACAAAGGCGGCAGAGTTAACGACGACATTCGAAACGAAAAAGCAATGTTAGCGCTCACTCGTGAAAAATCAGACTTTATTATAGATACTACCAACATTAACGGAAGAGAACTGCAAGAACAACTCAGACAATTTTCAGAGGGAGTACTTGAACCCAGGAGCATGTCGGTTGTCTTTGTGAGCTTTGGCTTTAAACACGGAGTTCCGCTAGATTGCGACCTTGTGTTCGATGTAAGATTTCTTCCAAATCCATTTTATATAGATAATCTTAAGAATTTAACCGGAAAGGATACTCCGGTACATGATTATATATTTTCTTCTGAAATAGCTAAACAATACGCCCAAAGACTAGTTGGATTCATTGAATTTCAAATTCCGCAATTTATAAATGAACCAAAAAGCAAACTTCAAATAGGAATCGGCTGCACCGGCGGAAAACACCGATCGGTGGCATTTGCGGAATATTTGTATAACACGGTTGTCTGTGATAACATCAGAAAACACAGAATTCATCGTGATATTGGAAAGAAATAACAAACTCATATAAAACATTAATATGAGTTTTTATTAAGTGTGTGTAACATAGGGGGAGCTTATATGAAAACTAAGCTGTTTGGTTTTGTACTCTTTTTTCTTTCAGTTTTCTTGTTTATTTCGATGGCTAATGCCAAAGAAAAAATTAACACCGTTCAAACAATGATTGCCTATGATGATTTAACGCAAATAATGAAAAACAACGTAGGTAAATATTTTGTGTTGCCGATTGACGAATTCGAAAAACTCAAAACAGAAAAAGAAAAAAACATTGACCTGTTAAGCTCTTACACGCCAAACTTAACACCGCCGGTACCTCACATAATAAGATCGATAAAGGTTTTTGGAAGAATAAGCGAAAAACTTGCTTTTATTGAAGCCGACTTTACTATCGAAAAACTTACCGAGGGATACGCGGATATTCCTATATTTTCCGGGAAAGCCGCAGTAGAACAAGCTTTTCTGAACAATAAACCAATTTCGATAACAAGCAGCTGGAAAAATACAGACTTTATCTATATTAAAAATAATATAATAAAGCAAACACCAAAATACGGACAAACAACAGGATACTGGGACAAATATATAACAACAAACCCAATGATCTCTGCAAATGAAGATAATAATTGGCCCGAATCGGAATTTAAAGTTCCTATAATCGAAAAAGGGCTTCATGAATGTAAAATTAATTTTATTCTGCCAATCGAAAACAATGAAGGTCTTTACAGCTTGATTCTCAATCTTAGCAAAAGCACGGCATCTTTTGTAAAATTTGAGGTGCCCAACACAGTAATTGCCGTAAACTATACAACCCTGAGCGACTACAGCGTAATTGAAACAAAAAGCAACAACGGATGTGAGTTTATTGGTTGGGCAGGCTCAGACAACAGCATAAACATCAGATGGCGGCATAAATTCTTGCAACAGCAGGTAAAAAAAGAAAAAGAACCTGAAAAAGAACCGGAAGATGAGCCCGAAGATGAGCCGATTGAAACGCCCGTCCCCGAAAAACCCATAACAATAATTAACCCATTGGTTTATGCCCATTCACAAACAATTTTTAGCGTGGGACAAACAGTAGTTTATGGCCAAAAAACAATAGAATACAGCATAAGCAAAGCCCCCATTTCTAAACTGATTTTTGAAATACCCTCAGATGTTGAAGTAACTGACGTGAAAGCATCCGGACAATATGCACAGAAAATCATCAGAGAAGGCAATAAAAAAAAGCTCCAAATAGACCTGATGACCGAACAAAGAGACAGATACTCAATCGATATTTTTTATGAACAAAACATCAAAATAGACTCGGAATCTCTCGTATTACCCGAAATTATACCCCTGGGAGTTGAAAGAGAACTTGGAAACACCGCAATTGAGTCTTTGAGCTCCTCTGAAATTCAACTTTCCACAGAAAAAGACTATAAACTTCACGAAAGCGTCTATCCAATAGATCCGATTGAATTGCCGGCAAAACTCAAAGAAAAAGCCGCAAGGCCAATTATAATGGCATACAACCACTCAATTTGCCCGACCGGAATAAAACTCTCAATAAAAAGATATAAAGAAGTGGAACAAAAAACTGTTGTAGCAGACACAATGTTCCTAAAAACAACATTCACCACAAACTCAACCAGCAACACCCTCGTTGACCTAGCCATCAGAAACAACAACAAGCAGTATCTGCAACTTCAACTCGCCTCAGGCGCAGAAATAATATCAACCCTAAGAGACGGAAAATCTGTAAAAACTGTTAACGGCAAAATCCCCGGAACTGTGCAAATTCCGCTTGAAATGAGCAGATCAACCAAAGAACCGATTAGCACAAAACTTCAAATAATGATCAAAGAGCCTATCCCTCAAATGAAATGGAAAGGCAAACTCAAGTTCGCAGGCCCGGCAATAGACATACCGGTCTCTAAATTTGATTGGGATATTTTTGCTCCCGAAAATTATCAACTGTTCAATTATCAAGGCACTGTCGAAAATTCAGAAAAATTTACAACCCCATTCTTAATAGATGGTTTCGTCGAAATAGCATACTTAGCCTATGAATTGGCAAAGTCGCCGTTTATACTTGCCATTGCAGCGTTTTTATTCTTACTTATCTTAGGCATATTTTTTGAAAAAAGCTTTTCAAAGTTTCTCAAAAAACTATTCTCTCCTCTAATAAATACTTTCAAAACTTTATTCTTTAAGAGCCCGGGACGATCTCTTCTTTCTGTCATGCTGATTTTGCTCATCATCGCCATAATATATGCAATGTCTATTCCTAACTTCAAAAAAGCAAGAATGCAGTCTCCCCTAAAAGCCTGCATGGCAAATATGAGGGTTATAACAGGCGC
>MWDD01000056.1 GCA_002070375.1 bacterium ADurb.Bin157
TGGCACACCTCGTCTTCGGGCGGAGTTGCCGGTTCGAATCCATGTCAATTTAATGCTCCGGCTGATTTGGCAATAGACTTTGAGGGCTCTCTGTATGTGACAGACTACGCAAACTTCAGTCTGCAAAAATTCGGAGAGCAAAACGAAGCCGCGCAGGGCAATTATTTGAATACGTTTAGTTTTACCGTTAACGATTTTATTTTAGGCATTGGAATCGATGGAGGGGGTTGTTTATTAACAACTCACAATGACGATTTAATAAGAAAATATGTTCCTTACGAATAAACAGGAGTGGAAATATTGAGATGAAAAAGACCTTAACAGTATTATCATTATTTACTATATTTTTTATGATTTTTGGCACAACAAAATTATATCAATACAATGAAAGCATCAAAGAGTCTGAGTTAAATTTTGTAAGCTTATCGACAAAAAAGCTATCGAAAACTGCCAAAGAGATTAGCACTTTAATGACTTCGAATGTAGAATCGGATTTATTAAGGCTCCAAATAAACTCCTTACTTATAAAATCGAAATTAACTTCGAACGGTTTTTCTTTTATTTTAAATAAAAAAGGAGATTTTGTTTTTTATCCGGGAGACTCTTTGAATGACGAACCGTTTAATATATACAGTTACGCAAAAGAAGAAAAGATCGCCTCATTGTCTATTTTAGGCGACCACGCAAAAACATTCAAAGCCGGGACATTTGATTTATTTGCAGATGACAGCGGCGAAAAAATGTGGGGGTTTACTGCTCCGATATTTGGAACAGAGTTTTCGCTTGCATCGGTAATGCTTAAAGATCCGGTTTTAAAGGCAAACGAAGAACAGCAGCACAGTCTTTTTTACGGAGTTACGGGTTTAATCGGTGCAATTTCGCTATTGATGTTCACCCTCAGTTTTGCATTTTTTAAAAGTCCTCAAAAAAGGGTTTGGTATTCAACTTCTTTGTTAAGCATTTCTCTTTTAATAGGCACATGCGCTCTGTGCATATTTAGCCATAACAATCTGGATTACGCGTATGCGAGTGAAGTTCCCATAACCGAGCCGGCTATTTTAGAAAACTACTTAACTGAACTTGAACATAAAACTCAAAATTTAGGATTTGGAACCCCAATCAGGATTCCGACCGGAATTTATATAAACACCGTTGAGATTGAGTCTGCGGTGAACATCAGAATTACGGGGCTTATCTGGCAAACATTTGACAATGAGTCGGAATCTGTAATTCCCGGAGTTTATTTTCCCGACGCGGTAGAATCAGAAATTGAAGAAATGTATACAGACACATTCAATGAACATAAGACCATTGGTTGGAAATTCAATATTCTTATGCGCGAGAGTTTTTCGGGTTTAAGGTATCCGTTTGACGTGGAAGCAGTTTGGATACGCATGTTACCAAAAGAGTTTTACAAGAACATCATATTTACCCCGGATTTCGACAATTATGAGCTTATAAACCCGGTATTTCTGCCGGGTGTTGACCCTGAAGTGGTTTTGCCGGGCTGGAAGCTAAAAAAGACTTTTTTCAGTTATTTGGCGGGTAATTACAACACCAATTTCGGCATCAAGAAATATGTAGGAACGCGCAGTTACCCTGAGCTTTATTTCAACATCACCATACAGCGAAACTTTTTGGATCCGTTTATTTCGGTCATATTGCCTTTGCTTGTTGTAGCGATTTTAGTTTTCATCTTGCTGTTAACCTGTTCTTGCAATGATTCTGACCTAGAAAAGCTTGGTTTTTCGGCAGGTGCGATTTTATCGGGCATAGCGGCGTTATTCTTTGTAGTAATTATTGCTCAGATTGATTTAAGAAAGAATTTGGCCGCCGAACAAATCATATATATGGACTTCTATTACTTTATAATTTACACCGTATTTTTGATTGTTTCGGTCAATTCGCTTATGATTTGCTGGCCTGAGAAATTCGACTTATTGTGCTACAAAAACAATTTGTTGGTAAAGAGCGTTTACTGGCCCTTCATAACCCTAACTCTTTTTATTGCTTCGATTTATTATTTTCACCCGTAAGAAATGACTTTTTTCCCCGTCGAACTCGGCGGGGTTAAGTTGTTGGCGAGCAAAAAAAAGAACCGCAGTTTTTCTGCGGTTCAATGTGCAAGTGTTCGCCTAACTTCCCTTCAATTTATGTTAACTTTCGTCTTCTGAACGAATCAACGAAAGGTTATAGCCTTTGCCATAGTTTGTGACGGTGCTTGTGCTTTGCAGACCAAGGGCTTCGAGGTCTTGCAGGCTTTGTTGAATCTGCATTTTTATGGCTTGTGTCGATAGCGTTGCAAATGAGTTCCCGCCCGAGTCTCCTTTAAACATATTAATTGTTGACATGATCGCGGCGCTTGCCGCATCTTCCGAGAACGCCTTTTTGGCTTTTTCAAGTTCGGCAGCAAAATCGAATGTTGTATTGCCGCAATTACATTCCTTTTTGGGTTCGGCAACTTTTGATTCGGCAGCATCTGATACCATTTTCAAATTGGGCATTGAGCTTAAAATCATCATGTCGTCGCCTCCTTAGCGCTTTGCTTGAAAAACAGGTATTGCAAAGGGTCTGCAAATCCTGACTATCTTCGATTCTCTTGCCAAATCATCAGACAACCCCGTTCTTTCAAGCAAATCTTGCGCGTTTCTGTTCTTACTCATTTTTTTGCTCCTTATTTTTCAGGCCGAGAGGTGGCTTTTCTCATCTGTCTTAGCTTCTAATTTAAATATCGTCACAAAAACATCGACATTTTAAGCCGTTTTTAAGGAAATAGGCAAAGATATTACTGATTTGCTACGTTTTTCTCTGCTTTACGCATCATTTTACCCCAAAAAAATTATTACAAAATTTTGGCAGTTCAGTTCGATTGCGTGTAGAGTGAAGTTTTATGGCTGTAATGACTCATATTAAATATAGTCTTTACAATTTTAATAAAAACAGTTAGGCTAAAGCTATGGCTAAACGAAAGACAGTCCTAATAACTACTTTAACTTTAGTAATCGTAGCGCTGGTTTTTTCCGGTTGCTGCGGCAAGCAGGCATCTATAAAAGATGCTTCGAAAGCGTATAAATCGGGTGATTACAAAACCGCCGCCGAAATATTTATTCCTGAAGCGCGCAAAGGTAATGCCGAGGCTTTGGTTAATTTGGCTTTTATGTATTATTGCGGCTTGCATGTTGAGCGCGATTATCTCAAGGCTTATGAATACTATTTACAAGCTGCAAAGAAAAACAATGTGACCGCGCAGTTCAGCCTTGGCACAATGTATGAAAACGGAGAAGGTGTGGCCAAAAACTTATCTGAGGCTTATTTTTGGTATTTATTGGCCGAAAATCAGAACGACTCAGATGCGAGGAAACTTAGACGGGAGGCGGAGCAGGTGCTTGATTCTCCGACAGTAAAAGAAATACGTCGGCGAGTAGAAGAGTGGAAGCCTGCCAAATAACCTATGAAGAAGTTATGCAATAGGCACGGTATCGCTATGTTCATTGTCGTTTTTGTAATGGCAATAGTTGGTTTATTGGCAATAAATTTTTTCAGAATGAGTCGCGAAGCGCAATCAAACGCCCATCGGTTTCAAACCTCCGAAGTTGCACGTCAACTAGCTGCTGCAGCGGCAGACGAAGCTTTCATGTATATTCATGACCGCACCGGCGATGTAAGCAGTGCTTTATTTAAGAAGTTATGCGCACGAGAATCAAGTATCGACATGTCTTCAAAAGGTTTCGAAAATCGAGACAGCATCGGCGAAGATATTCCCATAGAATTAACAAAAAAAGCTGCCCCTGACCACTTGTCAGTCAGCGCAAAAGCCCGCATAACAGATTTCAGAAACGTAGATTCAAGCGGACTCGGGGCATATTACGGCAAAGAAGGTGTAGGAACACTTGAAATACAGGTAACTGTAAAGCCTAAATCGGCTTTTCAAAAGGGGACCTGCACAATTATCAGACACCACGATTATAAAGTTGTGGCTGTAGTTTCTGCAAGAAACAACAATGAGCAGCGCACCGGCTATGCGAACAGCTACGCATTAGACTATGTCTTATTTTTACGTGACGGTGCGGCCGAGTTTGAAAGCACACGAGGTTTGAGTTTAAACCCTTCAGACAAGCGCGTAATAACGATCTCACAGGGTGATGAATCTAACCCCGAAAAGTTTGGCAAAGTTTATTTTGGCACAAAGACTAACACCGGTTCCGACAATATGGTTTTTTTAAACATCGATTCATCGCGCGAATCGCTATTACCCGGAGACAAGCAGCGAAATTTGTTTTTAGTTGACGGTCCGACCATTGACCAAATCATTCCGGGTTTTCAAAGTTCGTTGAGCAGTCAAGCCAATAAAGACGCGAAAGATGCCGGAGCGAAGAGCGGTTCTGCTTCAATGAGCAATCATGAAGGTCAATTCAGCTTTTCGAAAGAACCCATAACCGACGAGCATCTTTCTAAAACAGAAAACATGACTGATTACCGTGATTACATTATGTATATGCAAAGTTTCGCAAATAATGCCTCACAAATGTCTGCTGAATATTATGAGCCCGGAATCATCATTAAACCTGAAAGCAGCCTCGACAAGATAATTGAAGGCGATGTTAGACAAAGATTTTTTCATTTTGGACGATTTTTTGTTGACTTGTCTAAGGCCTCTGTAAATGTCAGAGTTAGGTATAAAAGCGGATTTAGAACTAAGACCAAAAGTGAAACCGCAGCGGTTGCAAGCGACATGTCGACCGTAGAAAAATCTGCAAACAATTTTATGCCTTGTTATGACCCTGCCGTCGAAGACGAATTCAGGGCTGCAATGGGCATTACGGGAAGCAAATTTTTGGTATACGATGTCATTAAATCGAAGATTGACGCAACCCCCGACGCAGTAAGCAGAATTGACTTGCGTTACCCTTACAGGAAGGGTCTTACAGAGGGAAGCTTTCAGAAGACAAATACTGTTATTCAGCCTAAGCTTTATAAACACCGTGAAGTATCTGCCGTTTCAGACCCGCTTACAGCCGGCGTGCCTTTTGCCCATGTAAACCTTTGGGCGCGTCGTGAATTGACGAATGCTCACCTTACCGAACTTGGAATTTTTAATTCCGAAACCCGCAAACTAAAGTTACGCGGTGTGATACAAATGTCTGAGGCGCTGACTCTTGGCAAAGACGGAGAAGTTGAATTTGAAGGTTCAGGCGTAATCATAGCCCCGGGCATTACCATCAAGAACGCCTTAAAGCCTAAGTCAGGCACTAATTCAGTGTGCGTTTTGGTAACACGCGGGTTTCCAATCACAATCGATACAAATAAGAGGGTTGAAGCTGCTCTTATAAGCATGGGCACGTCACATATCGGCGGGTACATAAGAGCATTAAAGCCTTTAGATTTATATGGCTGTATTGCTGCGGACAAAATGAATTTGGGGCAATGGCTTCAGAACGCGCAGCATAAAATTACCTATAATCCTCTTTTAAAAAGAAACGAGGATCTATATCAGATAAATGTATCGAGATGGGTAACGTTTGAAAGAGTTTTGGAACAAGAGGAATGAGCATAAAAATTATCAAAAGAAGAGTTCTCGGCCTATCTTTACTTGAAATAGTTATTGCCATGTTTTTTATGAGCATAGCGATATTGTCTTTTTTCACCATGAATCAAGCTTCTAATCAAAGTTCAATGGATGCCTACTATGAATTTTTAGCTTTTTCGCTTGCAAGAGAGCCGATTGAAGTATTCAGAGGTTTTGGCTACGATTATTTGGCAAGTATAGTATTTGAGGGCGCGGCCCCCCCGGCTTGGTACAAAGTAGACGATAATTTCCATGATATTCCGTTTGATGCAACAGCCGATATGCAGTATCCTGCAGAGGCTGATTTGTTCCAGCGAAACATCAAATTGGCCTCTGTATCAGAAGGCAGTTTAAAAGGAATCAAAATCATTGTTACTGTTGCAGTTAAAGGGATGAGCCGCGCTGAAATTATGATGAGCCGAAAATCCGTTACTCTTGAGTCTGTTGTAATGGAGCGCCCCAAATGAATAAAAAAGCCTTTACACTGGTAGAAATAATGATAGCCATAACTTGCTTAGCCGTATTGATGGGGCCGATATATTTATTGATGCGTTCCGGCACTCAGACATCATTAAAAGGGATGAAACGTATTGAAACTACGCTTGAAGCGCGTCGAGTTTTAAAACAGGTTTATGCCGACTTAAAAATGCTTTGTTTTGCCATGCCCGAAGACGGGATTTACGACTTCAGCTACACCATGGACATCTCGGGCACTCCTCCGAAGAATGTTTACAAGTTTAGAAGCTTTCCTATTCATCAGAGTTACGACAATATATTCAGCAATCAAATGTCGGGCATAAATTTTCGAAAAGTATCAAAAATAACTTATCGTATTGAAGAGGGAAAAGATAAAAACAATCCGTTTTTTCAGCTTATAAGAGAAGAAACTTTTGCGGGAAAAACCAATAAGCGTGTTTTAAGTACACACGTAAACTTTTTTGAAATAAAGCCAATTGTAATGCATGCCCATGGCAAGAATCAGTTTTATTATCTTGTCACTCTTCAATTGATTGATGCGATGCACCCCACCAATATGGAAGGCAAAACAGCAGGGGACAAGGTTGACGAATTAGACAAAGATGTAATTTTAGCTGATTATTACGACATTGTTTACCCTGAGTTTTTTCATTCTGCCTGGAACCAAAGCAAGTTTGGTCCTAACTGGCACACTTCTATTTTCGAAGATTAATTTTTGCAACAGAATTGATGTACGATTCGTAAGTATTTTGAAAGTAAATTTCATTTATATTTCAACGAGGAGGCAAATTTATGTTTGCATCGATTTTAAGAAGTGCGATGTTCATATCGCTGTTGCTAATTGTTTCAGTAACTCTTTCGGGCTGCAGTATTGATTTCGGCGCCATTTTCAACGGTATTAAAACCTTTATAGGTAATCTTTCGGGCAATTTAGGCGGGTTCATCGAAAAAGGCGTGGGCGTTGTCAAAGACGTAATCGGCAAAGTTAAAGAAGTTGCAGGGCCCATAGCAGATATTGCAAAAAACGTATTTAACAATACGAGTCTAACCGCAGACAAAGTAATGGATACTCTTAATCAAGCTGATGCAACAGCTGACAGAGTCGGCGGAATCGGCGGCACTCTAAGAGATGTGGGCAATAGACTCAATACAACAGACGCAGTCGGCAACAACACCGGCAATGCTCCGACAGCCGCAGCTGTAGCTCCTCGAGACACCGAAGAAACCACTAATAATGCCGGCGGCACCACTATTGTTAATCAAGGCAATCGCTTCACCAATTGGCTAAACTCCCTTGTAAGCAATGACCGCAAACAAAATGAAGCTAAGGCAGTCAATAACATAACCACAACAATCAATAACGGCAATACCGCTCAAAATAATCTTACATTGCCCTCAGCCGTACCTCAAAACGAAGTTGAAACTCTTTCGGAACGAGAAAAAGAAGTTGTAAAAGAAAACATTAAAAAAGAAGCAGCATACATCAAAGAAAATATTGAAAAGCTGAACAGAGAAATTGCTTCGCTTTCAGGTGCCGCACGCGATGACGTTGAAGCATCCAAAGCCAACATGGAAAAGATTTCAAAAAAGATTGATGAAATTATTAAAGATCCGTTAAATGAAAGATCTATCAATACAGTTGACGAAGTTGCAGATGAAATTGAAGAAGTATTAAACATAGCCAACAAATACGGCAATCAGGCCGGTGGTATCGCAGACGCTCTCAAAGACGCATTTGAAGCTTGTGAAACAGGTTTTGACAGCATCAGTGACGACTTTGAAAAGGCTTTTAAAGGTTTGTTCTGATTTGTTCCGATAAAAAAATCGCACAATAAGGTGTAATAAAATGAAATACCATTTAACCGACAAATGCAAGGAAGCAATTGATGCTTTGCTAAATGAAAGTGGTGTAAACAACACTTCCACAGAGCTTCTTGAGCACGCTGCTCAGTGTCCTGCATGCCAAAATGCCTTAAACGTTGTCGGTCAAATGCGTGAACACGAGAGTGCCTTTAAAAAGGAACCGGACTCTCACCTTAAACTGAAGATCATGAAAAAGCTTGAATCAGAGCTTCTTCAAAATCCTTCAGAAGTCAGCAAAGTTGTTCAGAATCCTGCAAGGCCGGGTAAGTTTTCTCTTACCCGACTTTGGCAGGCCTTTGCCTTGGCGGCAGTCGCTGCAGCTGTTGTTTTATACGCCATGTCTGCCGGCGTGTCTTACGCCCCGATTCGTCATTCAGTACCGGTTCCCGGTTCATCCGACTTTTTACTTTCTTCCAACAATACTTACAAAATA
The DNA here is from genome assembly GCA_002070375.1 of bacterium ADurb.Bin157. Taxonomy (GTDB): domain Bacteria; phylum Muiribacteriota; class Ozemobacteria; order Ozemobacterales; family Ozemobacteraceae; genus MWDD01. Next base: position 8,340 of record MWDD01000056.1, read on the forward strand.
ACAGTAAATGAAAACCCCGAGCTCGAAATATCCGTAGATAACCCGGTAACTCTTTTCGACAATGAAATTGCATCTATAGAATTCCCCGACGGTTCGAAGGCTCAGCTTAGCGGCCCGGCCCGCATAACCATATTGAACCGCGGGTTCCACTTAGTTCAGGGTGACCTTTTTATTAAGGTCAAAGAATTGCCGGCAGAATTCAGAGGTTCGACACCTCACGCAGACATTACAGTTCTCGGCACTTCATTCAGATGTATTGCCAACCGGCAAAAAACAGTTGTTTTTGTTGACACGGGCAAAGTTCGTGTAACTTCAAGCACCGGCACAGAAAAAATCTTAAGTGCGGGTGAAAGCACAGAAGCGTTAAAAGATAAAACCGAATCAGAAACCGATTCAATCGCTCCGATTGACACCGAGTAAAGCTTTAAATATTTTTCTTAACTCTCAACCGGCTCAAAATCCTGAAAAATCTTGATCTTAAAGTTGTTTCCATTTCACCTGTCAGCTCAGAGATTTCAGAAAACGGCACCCCCTGAAACACCCTTAATTCCACCAAAAGTCTTTCGTCAGAAGTTAAATTTTTTAAAAGTTCTTCGGCCGTATATTTTCCTACAACCTCGTCCTCTACCGAAACAATAGGGCTATTATCAACAAATAGCTCTTTTCTGATTTCTGAGCGTCTGCTTTCTTTTCTGCATTGGTCAATAAACAGATTTTTAGCCAAAGTAAGCAGCCAAGTCGAAAACTTTTTGTCGTCTTCGTATAGATCAAGCTTAGCCATCATTCTGATAAAAGTGTCTTGAACCAAATCTTCAAGGTTAGACTCAGGCGCGCGCAAATATCTGAAAAACGCCGTAAGCTGGGGCAGATAGCGGTCAATTATGTCGCCCAAGGCTTGTTTATCCCCCGCACGAATTTTTTGAATCAAAACTGAGTCTTCAACTTTTTTCATTTTTTATTATTGCCAAACTCTTCTGAGTATTTGCTTATTTGTCTCATAGATCTAATTCTTGCTACTATAGAGCCATCGGGATACTTTCTGAACGGGACAAGCGAGACTCTGAGCAAGGTGCCCTCTTTTGGGGCTCTGTATCCTTCTCTTACAGGCGCCACCACAAATTTCTCATCTTTTGTGGTAACAAATATAACATTTGTTCCGTCAATTTTTTGAACAATTCCTTCTCTTACGTATTGGCCGGCCTTTAACGCTCCGCCGTTTTCGGTTTGATTAACCGAAGATTTTGGCACAAAGAAATCCCAGATCGTGAAGGCCGCGATTAAAAGCAAGAACAGTGCGATCCATTTATATTTTGCCATCAACTTATCTTTAAACAAGTAATAAATCGCGGCAATCTGCTCTTTTGAGCTTCTTGAAACCTCGGGCGCCTGATAGGCATATGCAGGTTTCTTGCTTCTTTTTTTTCTTTGTTCTTCTAAGAAGCGGTTTTTAAGCTCTGTTTCTGCGTTTTCTTCGACCTTTTGCGTTTCATCAATCTTATTTTCGGCAGCTGTCGGGGTCTTTGCCGCTATTTCGGGCACTTCTTCTGCGGGCGCAGGCGAGTTTTCTCTTAATGCTTTTGCTTGTTCCGCGATTACGCCTTCGTGCGCCTGCTCAATTTTGTATAGGGCATAAACGTTCTCAGAAGAAGGGTTCGCCGCGAAGTGGCACAACCCTGCCTCAGCGAGGCTTTCGGTTGTGCATCGGCACAAATATTCAGTTAGGCAATCTCTGATTAAGCTAAAATCGAATTGGTCCATGCATTGCAGCGCCATATGCTGCTGTTTTGGGTCAGTTGAATAAAGCATGGCGTTCAAAAACGACAGCGCCTGATTAAAATCAAAGTTTTTCATTATTCCGAGTGCAGCCGACTTCATCTGCACATCGGCAATTTTAAGGCACTGCCCCAAATAGGGAAAAATTCTTTCGGGGTCTATTTTACCGAGGTATTCTACTGCCGCCGTGGCAAAAGACACGTTAGGGTTAGAAATTTGTTTAACCGCCCTATCTTCGAAGCCTTTAAGATTAAACTTGCTCATTACGTTAAGCGCGGCGCTTTTGATATCGTAAGAGGTTTCTTTGGCAAGAATTATTTCGATAAGTTCTTTTGCGGAATTAACGGCTGATTTTTCTTCTAATGAAGACAATTCGGTTAAAATATCGTTTTCATTTTTATTCAATAATTTTTTTATTGATATTTTTTCGTTATTTATGGCCGTTTTTGGCTTATCATCGGGTTTTTCTAAAGTTTGTGCCGATGCAATATTTATATAGTTTTTGACGTGTGTTTTAACATTTTGGGAAATAGGCCATTTAAGTGCCTCTTTAAACGCGTCTAAGATGGGTTGCTGATGTATTGCGGCCTTAATTTTAACATCAAGTTCGGGTGCTATGGTTTGGGTATCAAGTTTGGCAATAACCTGTTTTGCAAACCTGAGAGCATTTCGTTTTGTAACCCATGCCTGCAGGTCGGCTGTGTATTTTGCAAAGCCGTTTCCGAGGATCCCTGACTTATTAAGCAGGCTCACCGCTTCATTCAGTATTTTTTTAACAAGCGCGGCCTTTTTTTCGTTTGAGCGTTCTGCTATTTCGAACAAATAGAACGGCACTTTAACATCCGGGTTCATTTCGAGTATCCAACCGGCTCTCACAAGCAGTTCAGCGTTGTTTTCGGCGGCGAAATACTTAAGCATAACGGGCTTAACCATATCGAAAGGTAAAAATGTGCAGTTTTGGATTCCGGCCAATCGGTCTGTTTCTGAGGGCGATAGCAAAAGCGCCTGCAAGTGGTTCAGGGCTTCTTCTTTATCTATTTTTGTCAATGCTCTGATTGCAAGAGCCTTAAATTGAGGGTCATCGGAGCTCAGCAAAGCGGGTAAATCGTCTAAGAGCATCTCGGGATTTATGTGCACCAAGGTTCTTATGGCAGCAAGTTTAAGTGTCAAGCTTTCAGATGCGGCACTTTTCGCAATTAAATTAAACTTGTCGTGCGGCCATGTTCGGCAAAAGAGCCTGATTACTCTTGCCTGCACAATGTGAGATTTTGATGATTCGAGCAGTTCGGGGCCTTTTGTTCTTAATTCTTTAGGCAACCGCGGCGGCAGCTCTGAAAGCATCAGCATTTGCGTGGCGTCGTCGGCATTTTCCCAACCAACCATAAAATCGGCATCGGCGGCGGTTTTAACATCGGCATGGGTGCCGGAAGATCTGTTTTTCACTGCCGTAACAGCGTGGCTGATGAGCATCAGACATTCTTGGTCGGTTTCGGTTTCGCTCAATTTCTGCAAAATTGGAATAAGCTCGGGGGAGTCGCCGTTTTTGATGAGTTCTTCGAGCGCAAATATTCTGAAGGACTTGATTGGCGCGTTGAGGTCATTTACTATATTTTGCAGATCATTTGGATTCATAGCATTATATTAGTAAAAATTCCGGAATATTACAATCTTATTTGTTGCAAAATAATTGTGGCGCGGCAGTGATATAGAATGGTATTCTTATGGTCAAGCAAAACGAAAGGAAATAATATGATAAAAGTAGATAAGCTTTTTAAAAATGCGATTGTACTGACTGTTGACGAAAAATTTAATATATATGAAATGGGTGCTGTTGCGACAGACAAAGACAAAATTGTTGCGGTCGGGCCCGAAAAAGACATTTGCGGCGCTTATGAAGGCGCTGAAGTTATAGATTGCAAAGGCAAAGTTTTAATGCCGGGTTTGGTAAACGTTCACACTCACGTTCCTATGACGCTATTGCGCGGTCTTTCTGATGATTTGCGTTTAGACGTGTGGCTGATGGGTTATATCATGCCCGTAGAACGCGAATTCGTATCGCCCGAAATGGTTGTATTAGGCACCAAGATTGCTTGCGCCGAAATGATCAGATGCGGCACCACAAGCTTTGCCGACATGTATTACTTCGAAAAAGAAATCGCCAAAACCACAGCAGAAGCAGGAATGCGCGCTGTTTGCGGCGAAAGCGTATTGATGTTCCCCGCACCTGACGCTTCTTGCTACGAAGACGCGCTCAAGCTTTGCGAAGACTTTATAAAAGAATATAAAAACCACCCACTTATCGTGCCGGCGGTTGCGCCACACGCGCCCTACACCACTACTCCCGAAATACTTCAGGCTTGCGCTGATTTAGCGCTCAAATATGATGTTCCCGTTTTGATGCACTTAGGCGAAACAGCGAGTGAAGTTGAAGGCGTTAACAAGCAGTATGGGCAAAATGTTATAAGTTATGCAAAAAGTCAGAAATTGCTGCAGACAAAGCTTTCGGGCGCACATTTAGTTCACATCGACGAAAGCGAAATGCGCGAAATGGCTCGCAACAACTGCGGCGGAGCGCACAATCCTTCATCTAACATGAAACTGGCTTCGGGTGCTGCTCCCATAACCAAGATGGTTGAATTGGGCATGAACGTAGGTATCGGAACCGACGGCCCCTCTTCTAACAACGACTTAGACATGTTTGAAGAAATCAGACTTGCTTCATTGCTTGCCAAACTTCAAACAGGCGACCCCACCTCGCTTCCGGCGAAGACCATCATTTACATGGCCACAAGAGGCGGCGCTAAGAGCATTCACATTGAAGATATAACAGGTTCAATCGCTGTGGGCAAACGCGCCGACATGATTCTTGTAGATCTCGCGCCCGTTCACAACAGCCCCAGATTCAAACGCGACGCGGACGGCATTTATGCGCAAATCGTTTATGCTTCAAAGTCAACCGATGTCAGCGATGTTATGGTAAACGGCAAGTGGCTGATGCGTGATAAAAAGCTGCTCACAATCGATGAAACTTCGCTGCTCGAAGAAGCAAAAGGATTCGCGGCAAAAGTCGACGCTTTCCTTGCCGAACGCGAACAGTCGCTTCTCTCTAAGTTGGTTGCCATTGGGGGCGCGACTCAGGACGAAAGCTTCGAAATTCAAACCAAAGTTAAGGTCAGTGACCTTAAGCCGGTTATTGAAAAGCTGAATTCTTCGAATATTGTTATCAGAGAAAAGAAGCATTACAAGCAGTTTGACACATATTTCAAGTTTAACAGCACAGGCGAAATGGTAAGATATCGCGAAGACGAGCTCATAGACGAAGCGGGCAAAACCGTAAGCGTCAGACCCAGACTGACCCTGATCGGCGAAGCCAAACACGGAATCAGCGAAGACACCAAATCACTTCTTTCAAGAAGCCGCTACATCGCTCAGGCCGGCAATTCTCTCAGATTCTACCGCGAATATTTCAAACCTGATTCAATTCTCGAAGTTCAAAAAGACAGACAGCGCTTCCATGTAACTTTCGAAGAAAACAACTTCTTCATTAACTTAGACGAAATGAACCAGCCCGAAATCGGCAAATACGTAGAAGTTAAGGCAACCACCTTCAGCAGCCACGACGCAGAGCAGAAAAACAAGCTTGCCGGCAAACTTCTCGAAGCCTTGGGCTTAACCAAAGATTCTTCTATTCATGAAGATTATCATGAAATGAAGTAATCCGGTAAACACACGCGCCGCCCTGAAAAATTACAGGGCGGCGTTTTTATTAGCGATTTTTTCTCCAATCTTTGGGGTTGTTTATAATATATTCCGAAATTCTTTGATATTCATCATGATCCCGGATAATACGGTCATGGTATAGTGATTGCCAGCCATTTTTCAGACCCAACCGGTTGGCATGTTTTGTAACAGCGGATTTGTATGATCTGATTATTACTGAAATTGTATTTGATTTTGGGGAAATGATTGACATTGTTTGTGATTTTTTCAAACCTGTTTGTGGTTCTTTATCCATTTGTTGCTGTGGGTTGGCAGCATTGGGGAAAAGGGGATGGTTTACATCACCCGATTTATCCAAAATCAAAATTCCATGGACATGGTCCGGCATTACAACAAATTCCCCCAAACTGACAAATGGTAACCGATTCGGTATTTCATGCCACAAAATATCTGCAATAATTCCGGTGCCTGACAAAATCATTTTCCCATTTCGGATTTCCCCAAAAAAATGTTCCCGATCTTTGGTACAGATTGTAATAAAATATGCACCGTTCCGGCTGTAATCCCACCATTTGGCACGGAGAGATTTTCGAGATCTATTTTGGAATTTATTCATATCTGATCAACACCTTTATTTTGCCTGTTACAACATCGCCGTTGAGTATCATGCATAATTGTTAGGCAAAAGTTTGCCATAAAAACTCCTTGCTTTACAGCCTCATTTTCCGCATTAACACACTTTTTATCTGATCATTTTTCTTCAATTATTCTCAAAAATTCTTCTGCATCCAAAACTTTGAATTTGTCGGCTTTAAAATCTTTTTTGTTTCGGGTTATGAGGAAATCTGCGCCGTTTTCTGCGGCAATCGAACTATGTATGTCATCCTCAAAGTCTTTGTATTTATTGAAAATTGCTTCTTCTATATTTTTAAGAGAGACACCCGGCACCGAAAAGATACGCAGACTGTCCCGGACAAATTCATCGGCGATTTTTTTATTTATTTCTTTTGAAATTATATAATACGTATTTGCCAAAGTAAGAGGCGAAACCAGACCGACTATTTTTCCGGTCTCAATTAATGCGATAATTTTTGCAGAGCACAATGAGAACGGCTCCCTATCCAAAAGCCAATCAAGCAAAATATTACAATCAATGTATGCTTTGATCATAATAGGTGCTTATCCTTGAGATAAGTAAATTTAGCAGCGTCGGCATCAAAATCGGGGTTACCAATTATGCCTTTATATTTTTTTGCAATCGGAGACAGATTTTCCGATTCGGAATCGTCGGAACTTTTCATAAGAAACGACTTGTACAGCTCTTCAGTTAATGCACTAAGAGACTTTTGCCGCTTTGAAGCGTAAATTTTTATTCTCTCAATTACTTCTTTATCCAGCCTGAGTGTAAGTTTTGTATCCATAGCACTTCTCCATGACGTATCTATTACAATTATACGTCAGCAGATACAGTCAGTCAAGCCATTATATCCATTAATATGTTTCGCTACGCGTTCTTTCATTTTCAATACAGTGCCACTTCTCAAACCACGATTTACCAAACGTCTTAAAGTAATAAATTCATGTCATTCGCAGATTACTATTTCCGGAAAACGATCTTTTTGCAAAACGAATCAATTTATAGGGAAATAATTCTTGGTGAAATGTAAAAGTAGTTTCACGATGTAAAAGTAAGTTCATTGTGTAAGAGTTGTTTCACGTTTTATTATTCAAAGCATGAAACAAACTTTACATTTTGCACGGGTTTTTTCATTTTACTTTTTCTATTATACTCTTTTTTCTCGACAAC
>MWDD01000057.1 GCA_002070375.1 bacterium ADurb.Bin157
TTACCTAACAAATCTGCTTTCTGTGCAGCAGCCCAAGTATGTTTCTGCAAAACAGTAGGTAATGAGCTCACAAAAGTATCAGTTCCGGTAGTTGTCGGAACTAGTGTTTCAGTAGGCACAACAATTTCAAGTGTTCTTGTTAAAATTTCGTCTTGTGCTTTTTCTGTATCATCTTTACCTGCCCAAACGGCTAAATCCTCAATATAGTTATTCGCTTCTTCAGTGATTTTATTTGAACTTGTTGTGTCTTTCTTCAAGTTTGCTTCAAAATTAGCATAGCTTGCCGATGATGGGTTTGCACTCAGCCATTGTGTATAAACTCTTGTTTTTATCTCAGTAAGAGGTGAAATTGTAAGAGCTGGATTGTTTGATGAACCATCAACATTAAGAATTGCGCGTAAAAACGGCTTATCAGCACCGGTATGAAATGCTTCGAACAAATATTCGCCAACACCTAGACGCTTTTCTTCCGGCAGATTAAATGCGAAATTACCATTTTTATCCTTAGAAACAGTGCCATCAGTTAGTATAGGTTTACCTTGAAGCGAGGGTGTATTAGCTCTATCTAGAAGATAAACATTTACTTTTGTTTCATCCTTAGTTATACCTATCTTTGTTGAACCTCTCAAGTTAGCGGCAAAAACAGCCGCACCAGCTCCGCCTGAGCTGGCCATAATAGTAACAGCAACAATTGCACCGATAAATTTAAATGCACCGCTGCTGCTCCCGCAGCCTGTAGAAAAAAGAGAGAAAGCAAAAAGACAAAAAACGAGCAAAAAAGAAATAGTTTTTTTCACTATGCACATACACCTTTCATATTGAAATTACAGTATCAAAAAAATAGCATTTTTTTACCGACTCTGTCAAGACATTAAGAAAAAGTAAAAACACCCGGTAACTAAAACAAGACAAACCGAATTCACCCCAACACACCCCCTGACCAACCACTTACCCTCGACCTCAAATCCACAACGCTAGGTTAAACAACCCCGCTGAAAGCCGGCGCCCTTTGCCACCTCACAAATATTTGGCACCCCAAAGCACTCATAAAAGATAATATAATTTATTGATTTTAAAGACATTTTGCAATAACCTGATATAAAAGACCGAGCCTACCCAAAACGGAAAATCACGGGCCCGGTATCGGAGCGGGAATGAATAAAATCATAGAAAAACAACAATTGTCTGAAACTGTTTTTAAGTTTGTGGTGGAAGCACCCCTAATTGCCAAATCGCGTAAACCCGGCAATTTCGTAATTTTGAGAATCGGCGAAAAGGGAGAAAGAATCCCCCTTACAATCGTTGACTCCGACCTCGAAAAAGGAACAATAACCCTTATAGTTCAAACCGTCGGAGCAACTTCGGCAAAGCTTTGCAAGCTAAATACAGGTGATTTTATAACCGATTTGGTTGGCCCTCTCGGAAAAGCCACCCACGTTTCAAAAGTAGGTACACTGCTGGCTATGGGCGGCGGTGTGGGCAATGCACCCCTGCTTCCTATTGTTAAAGCATTCAAAGAAGCCGGAAACAGAGTCATAACAGTGCTGGCAGCCAGAAACAAAGACCTTATTATTCTCGAAGACGAAATGAGAAAATATTCTGACGAACTCATAGTAATGACCGACGACGGTTCAAGCGGCCGAAAAGGCTTAGTCACAGACGGCGCCGAAGAAGTAATCAAAAGAGAAAAAATAGACGAATGTATCGCAATAGGACCCGCAATAATGATGAAGTTCGCAGCGATGCTCACAAAAAAATATAATATCCCAACACAGTGCAGCCTAAATACAATTATGGTCGACGGAACCGGAATGTGCGGCGCTTGCAGAGTTACAGTAGGCGGCGAAACCAAATTTACTTGCGTTGACGGCCCGGAATTCGACGCCCATAAAATAGATTTCGACGAACTTTTAAAGCGACTCGGAGCCTATAAAAAAGAAGAAACAGAAGCCAAAAACCACTGAAATAACTGCGGGAAGCAATAAGGAAAATTAAAATGACTGAAAATACAGATAAGCTCGAACAAGAACGAAATGAATCATGGCGCGCGGAACTCAGAAACTCAATGCCAATGAAAGACAGAGTCGCAATTGAACGAGTAAAAATGAACGAAATACCGCCCGAAGAAAGAATTAAATCGCAAACCTGCGAAGTTAACACCGGACTGACAGAAGAACAAGCCGTGCTTGAAGCAAAAAGATGCATGGATTGCCCCAAACCGACTTGTATAGAAGGTTGCCCGGTTAATATTAATATTCCTAAGTTTATTAAAAATATTGAACGCAAAAACTTTGCCGCAGCAGCAGCCACATTAAAAGATTACAGCTCTTTGCCCGCAGTATGCGGAAGAGTCTGCCCACAAGAAAAACAATGCGAAGCTAAATGTTCTTATCTTAAAATGAAAAAAGAACCCGTAGCAATCGGATACCTCGAAAGATTCGCCGCAGACTACGAAAGAACCTCAGGTAACACACAGATCCCAAAAATCAATGCCCCGAACGGAATTAAAGTCGGAGCAATCGGCTCAGGGCCGTCTTCACTTTCTTTTGCAGGTGATATGATAAAACTTGGTTACGATGTAACAGTATTTGAAGCATTGCACGCCATTGGCGGAGTATTAAAATACGGTATACCTGAATTCAGACTGCCTAATGCAGTTGTAGATGCAGAACTCGACAATCTCGCCAGAATGGGCGTTAAATTTGAAAAAAACTTTGTGGTTGGCAGAACAGCTTCTTTTGAAGACCTAAAAGAAGCCGGATACAAAGCATTTTACGTTGGTTCGGGCGCAGGATTGCCCAACTTTATGAATATACCGGGCGAAAATCTTAACGGCGTTATGTCGTCAAACGAATATTTGACCCGCGTTAATCTTATGTGCGCCAACTGCGACGACACAGATACTCCTGTTATGCATGGCAAAGTTGTGGCTGTTGTCGGCGGCGGAAACACAGCCATGGACTCAGTAAGAACCGCAAAAAGATTAGGCGCAGAAAGAGCGATTATCATTTATCGCAGATCACGGGAAGAAATGCCCGCAAGACTTGAAGAAGTTAAACACGCAATCGAAGAAGGAATCGAATTTTTGAACCTTCATAATCCAATTGAATACTTACCAAATGCCGAAGGCAGAGTTGCAAAAGTAAGGCTTCAAAAAATGGAGTTAGGCGAACCTGACGCCTCGGGAAGAAGAAAACCCGTTCCCATAGAAGGGGCAATAGAAGAAATTGATATAGACATAGCGGTAGTTGCAATAGGAGTTTCACCAAACCCCTTGATTCCTGCTTGTTTAAAAGGTATAAAGGTAACACGCAAAGGAACAATTGAAGTTTGCGAAGAAACAATGCAATCGGCACTTCCCGAAATATTTGCGGGCGGAGACATTGTAAGAGGCGGAGCAACGGTTATTCTGGCCATGGGCGACGGCAGAAAAGCCGCTTCGGCAATGCACGATTACTTAAGCAAAAAGTAACTTTATAATAAAATCAAAGTTATTTAATCATCGGGCGGGGTAACAACTCCGCCCAAACTTAAAGGGTATTAACAAACATGGTAGATTTAGACAAAATTATTTCGTTGTGCAAACGTCGCGGTTTTATTTTTCAGGGCAGCGAACAATATGGCGGCCTGCAAGGAACATGGGACTACGGCCCCTTAGGCGTTGAACTGAAAAACAACGTAAAAAGAGCCTGGTGGAGAAAAACCGTATACGAAAGAGACGACATGGAAGGTGTGGACACCTCGGTGTTGCTTAACAGACTGGTCTTGAAGTATTCCGGACACGAAGAAACATTCTCTGACCCGATGGTAGACTGCAGAAAATGCAAAAAACGCTTCAGAGCCGACCAGGTCGATGCAAACGAAAAATGCCCCGAAGGCGATAAACATGATTTAACCGAACCGCGCCCGTTTAACCTTATGTTCAAAACAACATACGGGCCGGTGGCAGATGAAAATAATATAGCTTACCTCAGACCCGAAACCGCTCAGGGCATATTTATCAACTTTAAAAATGTGTTAGACTCAACTAACAGAAAAGTACCATTTGGGATTGCCCAGATCGGAAAATCTTATCGTAACGAGATTACACCCAGAAACTTCATCTTCAGAGTCAGAGAATTCGAACAAATGGAAATTGAATTCTTCGTTAAAGACGGAACAGATGAAGAATGGCACAAAAAGTGGATAGAAGAAAGATTTAACTGGTATATAAACCTGGGAATCAGACCCGAAAACCTGCGCAAACACGTGCAGACAAAAGAAGAATTAGCGCACTATGCAAAAGCTACCACAGACATTCTTTATCGCTTTTTCCCCGAACGAGAAGAAGAAGCCAAACAGTTTGACGAAGTTGAAGGCGTGGCAAATCGCGGTAATTTCGACTTGACATGCCACACAAAGGGCGGAAAACTCGTCTTGGCAGACGGCAGAGAAATACCGAATGTTCACGCAACAACAAAACTGACCTATTTCGACCACGAAACAAACCAACACATACTTCCGAATGTTGTTGAGCCTTCAGCAGGTGTAGACCGCGCAACTTTGGCCTTTTTAATGGATTCATACCATGAAGAAACAGTGAACGATGACCAAAGAATAGTGCTTAAGCTTCACCCTGAATTAGCGCCCATAAAAGTTGCGGTATTGCCTTTGAAGAAAAACAACGAAGGTATTAAAAAAACTGCCGCAAAAATTAAAAACGAACTGATGAAAAACGGCTGGAGAACAGTATATGACGACACAGCCGGAATCGGTAAATTATATCGCAGGCAAGATGAAATAGGAACACCGTTCTGCATTACGGTAGATTTCGACACACTCGAAAACAACACCGTGACAGTGCGAGACAGAGACACAATGGCTCAAGAAAGAGTAGCTATTGATAATCTGAAAGACTACTTATCTGAAAAACTTGGCAACTGCTAATATAAAAACAGAAATGCAAGTTGTAACAGGCGACATGCTTGAAGTCGCCTGTTTTCTTGTACCAAACAGTTTCAGACTCATTTATTTAGACCCGCCGTTTTTAACTCAACGAAAGCAAACAGGAAGCAAAGCCGGCTTGGCCTACGATGACAAATGGGAAGGTGAATTGGATTCCTATCTGCCATGGCTTGAAGAGAGGCTTAAAAAACTTTACCCGCTTTTGATGGACAACGGAAGCCTTGTATTGCACTTAGATTGGCGAGTTTCACATTACGCGAGAGTCATGTTAGACCAAATATTCGGGCGCAAAAACTTTATGAACGAGATTATTTGGCATTACACCGGCGGCGGGCGCTCAAAATCAAGGTTTTCATGCAAACACGATACACTGCTTTGGTATGCTAAAGGCGACAAACCGGTTTTTAACATAGATGCAGTAAGAGTGCCCTATAAAGAAACGTCGGGATACGCAAAAGCCGGCATAGTGGCCGCAAGCGGAAAAAAATACCGACCAAATCCACAAGGTACGCCAATAGACGACGTATGGGACATTCCGATTATAAATCCTATGTCAAAAGAGCGAATCGGTTACCCCACCCAAAAACCGATTGTGCTCTTAGAAAGAATTATTGCAGCATTAAGTAATGAGACAGAGTTAGTCGGCGATTTTTGCTGCGGCAGCGGAACAACGCTTGCAGCCGCAAAAAATCTGAACAGAAAATGGTTCGGATGCGATATATCAAAAGATGCCACAGAATGCGCTCGTTTGAGACTAAAATAATTTAAGTATGATATACTCTTTCAATGAACGCAAAAAGAAAACAACAAAAATTAAGAAAAACTATTAAATTCAATTACGAAATTAAACAGGCTAATAAAAGTTTCCCAACTATTAGGGCAATGTTTGAGTCGACTTCGTTTAACTTAGTTTTGATGCTGCTGATAGTAGCTTCTGTTGTTTTGGTAATAATCGAAAATATCGTATCTCTAAGCCCGGCTAACGCGCAATATGTTTCGCGAATCAATGAAGTGTTAACAATAATTTTTGTCTGCGAATTGTCGTTAAGATGGCTAATCAGCAACAGCACAAAAGATTTTTTCGCCGCGTTTTGGCTTGATATACTTGCAGTTGTGCCATTATTCAGAGTGTTCAGATTAGGAAGGGTTTTGAGGGTTTTAAGAATACTGCGTTTGTTCAGATTCTTCACCATAAGCGACGGAATTAAAAAAACGTTTCCGTTTTTAAAAAACATACCCAGTGTAAATTGGGTCGAATACGGGCTTATTATCACAATAGTATTTTTCTCGGTATTTTTCGGTGCTGCAGGTTTTGCACATTTTGAAAGTGAATCAATGGGCCCCGAAACAGCGTTTTGGAAAGCCCTGTTTTCTTTATTTGCGGGAGAATACGCCGACTACCCGGAATCTATAGGCGGAAAAATAGTACTGCTCTCGCTGATGATGTTTAGCATGGGTATATTCGCAATGCTCACAGGAACATTCTCGGCAATAATGCTTGAAAAACTTAAGGAAAGTGCCATGTACAAAAATCAAGATTTAAAATCGTTATCGGGACACATGATTATATGCGGTTTTAGTGCAAAAACTCACATTTTGGCAAAAGAATTTTTGTTAGAACCCTCATTTAAAGACTCTGAAATAGTTATCGTTTCCGAAAATGTTGATTTAGAAACTCTAAAAGCTAAAGGATTAGATACAAAAAGAGTCAGGTTTTTAAAAGAAGATTTCACACATATTAATGCCCTTATAAAGGCCGGAGTAGAAAGAGCTTCGGTTGCGGTTATACTTTCTGAACACGGAGAACACAGAACTACTCAAGACATTGACGCCCGAACAATTTTGACAGCACTTACAGTTGAAAAACTTCACCCGGGAATACACACATCAGCAGAAATATATAATGAAGAATACGCTGCCCATCTTAAAAATGGCGGTGTAGAAGATGTCATTTTACAAGGTGATTTTTCGGGCAGACTGCTTGCCAAAATATCTATGCACCAAGGGTTGTTAGTATTTTTCAAAGATCTTTTATCAAGAGAATCAGGCAACACACTAAGCTTCATTGACCCGCCAAAAGATGTGATAGGTACAAACTGCGCCGAAGCAATGAAATACATAAATAAAGAACTTGGATACACACTTGTCGGAATAAAGCCCAGAGCAAAAGATTTGATTGTTAACCCTTCAAGTCACACTATAGATGAAACAGATGAAATTTTAGTTATTCACCCCGCATGACACAAAAAAACTCAATAGCAAAACACGCCGCGGTAATGGGGGCGGCAACCTTTATCAGCCGCATTGCCGGCCTGATCAGAGAACAAACTTTTGCTTATTTGTTTGGGGCAAGCGCAATGACCGACGCCTTTAATGTGGCGTTCAGAATACCGAATCTGCTGAGAGACCTGTTTGCAGAAGGGGCTATGAGTGCGGCTTTTGTTCCAACATTCAACGGAGTATTAGAAAAAGAAGGTAAAGAACGCGCCTTTCAAGTAACAAACTTAACACTTTGTGCTTTGTTTTTGATTTTAGGTGTTTTAACTTTGGTGGGAATATATTTTTCACCCGAAATAGTTACTCTGATCGCGCCAACTTTTGCACAAGACAAAGCAAAATTCGATGTTACGGTAACAATGACAAGAATCATGTTTCCGTTTTTGCCCGTAATATCATTTGCTGCCATTTCAATGGGCATACTCAATTCAATGGGCGCATTTTTCATACCTGCAATAGCGCCTGTGTTTTTAAACTTGGCCATGATTTTAGCAGGCTGGACTCTTTGCCCATTGGCCCAAAAAATGGATATGCCGGGCATAACGGGAATGGCAATAGGAGCCATGGTTGGCGGAATACTGCAGTTTTTGGTTCAAATGCCGGCGCTGTATAAATATGGATACCGTTTTAAATGGTGCATAAATTTCAACGACCCGTCCATTAAAAGAATTTTTCGCTTGATTTTGCCCGGCACAATAGGATTGGCCGCCACTCAAATAAACGTTGCCATAAGCACAATACTTTCAACCTCGCAAGGCGATGGCGCGGTAAGCTGGCTAAGTTATTCTTTCAGAATAATGCAATTGCCGCTCGGGCTTTTCGGAGTAGCGGTGGCGCAGGCAACTTTACCGGCCATTTCCAAACTTGCCGCAAAAAACGACAAAGCCGGAATGAGCAGCACCTTAGCAAGCTCTATCAGACTATCCTCGTTTATTAATCTATACGCTTGCTTTGCCATGATTGCGCTGGCAAACCCCATAATCAGACTTATCTTTCAGCACGGCCGTTTTACCGCCGCCGACACAACCGCCACAGCAATAGCTCTGCAGGCATATGCAGTAGGTCTGATTTTCTTCTCGTTGATAAAAATCTTAGGCCCCGCTTTTTATGCCCTGGACAATACAAAGACCCCCGTTAAAGCCAGCATCGCCTCTGTAGTTGTAACAATAGCTCTTAATCTCATTTTGATTAAACCCTGTGGCTATTGGGGCTTAGCGCTCAGCACCGGTCTCGGAGCAATGGTAAATTTTGCTATTCTTTATTTTAATATTCAAAAAAAACTGGGTAGTTTTAATAAATACAAATTGGGGCAGGGAATGGCCAAAATAACCTTTGCTACACTCATTTCAGGCCTGACTACTGCGTTCGCGCTTAAATACTGCGAAAGCATTGTCCCAAATCTCTTAAATACCGCCCCAAGCAGCTGGGTTGCCGCACTAATCTCAATGACCGCCGCCGCAACGTTTGGCATACTAATACTCGCTCTCACTGCTAAGTTCCTAAAACTAGAAGAAGCCGAAAAAGCTGCCTCCCTAATCAAACGCAAACTCACCAAAAAACCCGCTACCAACCAATAAACCCCCGCCTCGAAGTTCACCGCCGTCGCCAACCAATAGAACCCCCGCTGAAAGCCGGCGCTGTAACTATCCATAATCAACCCCGCTGCTAAGTCGGCGCCGCACTCACCTCTCCCCTTGCAAACTCACAATAACTTACCAACTCTCGCGAATACTTCCTAACTCACGATAAACGGTCTGCTTCAACTGTTGTATTCGCGGTGAACGCCCGCCTCGAAGTTCAACGCAGTTGCTACCAACCAATAGAACCCCCGCTGAAAGTCGGTGCCATTATTACCCACTTTCCATAGAAACTCGCGAAAAACTTAGCAACCCTCGAATAACCTCCCAACTCACGATAAACGGTCTGCTTCAACTGTTGTATTCGCGGTGAACGCACGAGAAGGGCGCACAAAAGCGAATATTGGAGCGAGGGCCATAACATTCTGCGAAAGAGGCCGCTTAGACCGGAACTTTTGCCACGATGGCAAAAGGCCTCCGTCACGCGCCTGAGGCGCGTTACGGGGGTTCTCCGGTCGTGCGAGCCGAAAGACGCAGCAAATGTTATGAGACCGAGCGATTTTATGAGCGTTGTGCGCCCGCCTCGAAGTTCAACGCCGTCGCCAACTATCCATAAGTTAAACCACTACCCAACAGCATAAACCAATTTTAAGCAAATTAACTTTATGCGCAAACTACCTAAAAAGGGGTTGCGAAGCCTTCAAAGTTGCGGTACACTTGCCACAACAAATTTATCTCAATTGAGACAAAGGATTAATTCCATGAATACTTATCGCACTCATACATGTGGTGAACTTCGCGGTTCAGACGTTGGCAAAATAGTAAAGCTTTCCGGTTGGATACACAGAAAACGAAACCTTGGCGGAGTTTTATTTATCACTCTGCGTGACAACTACGGCGGCATTAAACACACACTCTTCAATGCTTTCACCTTGAGAAAAAGCTTCTTCTATATCCACAAATTGCACAAAATACCCACCTTCATCGCAGCTCGTAATTGTCATGGGATACTCAAAATTCATAGCAACTTCACTCCTGTCTGTTTTTCTAATGCTTTAACAAGAGGCTTTTTAAGGTCCACCCCACCATGACAAATAACAGGCACAGAACGGGCAACTCCTTCCTTTGCCATAATATAGTGGCTTCCCCTAGTTCGGACAACAACCCGCAGCCTCTAGCTTTTTAATAACTTGCTTACCGTTTATATCTTTAATGATATACCAAATATCGTAGACTGTCAAACTCACCACCAAAAATCTTAGAACCACCCCAGAAGTAAAAGTGGCCGTCGACATTTCCGATACACCACACTGTGCCCTAAGACCCAAGCTTTGCTCTGGTAATCAGCTTTAAAAAAGCAAAAGGAGGCAAAACATAGAAACAATCGATTCACACCCCTGCTTATCGCAAGGTAGGTAAAAAAAACAATAGAATTTCCTAAAATATAGTGCTATCTTAGGAAAAACACTGAAAAACGAAGAAGTAATTTGGTTAATTCCATGGTAAGTGCAAAAAGAAAATGCTTGGGAGAAAAAACTATGCGAATGAATTTTTTTGTGAGTGTTACTTGCTGTCTACTGATATCATTTTGCTACTCTGTATTGGCTGTAGACATGAAATTAACGACTCCTGACGGTCGAATTGTTTTACTAAAAGAAAACGGAACTTGGGAGTTTGCCGACACTACTCACCAAAACGCTGCAACGGCTACTTATCAGAGTATGGATCTTATCGATCTCAAAATCGACATTGCATCGCTTATGGGCAAAAAGGTCAAGGTGAAAGCTCTTGGTCAATTGTGTGGTGACATGTTTTTAATCAAAAAGGATATGATGGATGTGAGTCCTATAATCGTAGAGACAAAGGATCTGCCGCGAGAGCAGAGAAAATACATAATTCAGAATTGTAACCTAGGTGCACCAGTCATCATTTACGGAACGGTTGGCACAGTCATGTTCCAGAATGGTTTGATCGCAGAAAAAATCGAATGGTAGAAAAACAGGTTTATTCACCAGCGCAAAATTACAAAACAATGAATTAAAAAGAAACTGTGTTCTGTAGCAAATGTGCTAAAGCTGTGCTTTACATGACCGACAGACTATCAGCTTTCGACAGCCGCAACCTAATTATTCCCATTTGGGGAATATAAGCTCGAAGCGAACCAATTACCAAAACGAAGTGCAATAAAACTTGCACTTCGTTAAAAAATTATAACTCAAATAAATAAAATTACTTACGATTTAGAATTAGTTTTTCGTAAGCATCAAGAATCGCCTGCTTGTCACCTTGAAACTGTTGAATCCCAGCTGGTCCCCGTGTTGAAGTAGATGGCGGTGCTACCACCGATTCATCCCAATCCACCCAATCTGTAACGGGAAAAATAGTTTGAGCGTATTCATATGACCCACCCCCATCATCATAACGGTATTGAGGCTCAGAAGTAATTTTAGCAATACCTTTTACTGTTGTCCCTTCAGTACACAACACCAAATCATTTTGCTGCATCTTTAGAAGATTTAGAATAGTGTAAGCTGGTTTGTCAGCAGGTTCTAAGTCGTTATAAACATATTTAACCAAAGCTCGTATAGTTTCTTGAAACTTTTCTTCATTTTGTAGAGGTAACAAAGCCCTTAAATCGCCAATTTGCGACCAACCCTGAGCTAACACTTTTCGATATTTCAACTCATTATACGAACAATACCCATCATTCTGTGCCGTTGCAAGCCACCAAATATTCATAGTAATCTCCTTGTTTTTAATTATAAATAGCTTCCAAAAGTTCTCCGAAAATATCTTTCTTTAGCCCATAAGCCTTAGCTTTAGTTTCACAAGTGTAAAATTCAAATTGATAGCCATTAGGGTAAACAAGCCACTGAACCTTAACCGTTTCACCTACTTTCCACAATAAAGCTTTTAAATCCTCAAACATTTCCACATAATATTGCCGAGCTCCTTCGCTATCTTCAGAAACGAGACGATAATAGTCAACCCTGTAGCCCGTATAAGTGTGGTAGTCTTCAATGAAACTACAACCATATTTTTTATTTAAATTTTTTACATAATCACTTTCTCGCCAATTACCTCCCCCTCCAAGCACATAGAGTGCAGCATTAAGAGCTTTACTATAATCTCCATATGGATCTGATCCTATTTTCTCAAAATCAAACAAGCTTGAAATTTGTGCAACCAAATAATCATGCATTTCTTTTGAAATTTTACCCGTAAACTGAACGAGAGTTTCGCCTTTTTTACCTTTTAGCTTATCCCATCTAGGCTCATCAAAAGATGCTTCGAAAGCTGCGGCAATGGTTGTATTTTTATAATCCTTCATAGTCCCCTTCATTACTAATCTCACCGCTGGATCAGCTAGGACTTTCATCTCTGCATCTATCTTTGCAAACACTTCTTCTGCCTTTTGCTTGCTTTTTTCTACATCTGCTTTCTTTTCACTTCTCTCCGATTCATAATCTGTAAACAAAAGAAACAATAAGCCACCAACTAAAAAAACCAATATATTTTTTTGCATTTCACTACTTTTTTTTGTTTCACCACTTTTTTGCACTTCATCACTTTTTTGCACTTCATCACTTTTTTGCACTTCATCGCTTTTTTGCATTTCATCGTTATTTTGCACTTCACCACTCCTCGTTTCAAGCACTTAGACAAGAAACCTATAAGTAATTATTGGATTCAGAATGTCAACGACATTTTGAATCCAATGCTACAGTATTGGATTCAGAATGTCAACGACATTTTGAATCCAATGCTACAGTATTGGATTTTAGAGGGGTGCCAGCTTCTCCGTTGCCTCTCTGTAATAGCTACGTACAGGCGAAAATTTTCACCACAATAAAGCTCGCCCTAAAAAGCCGTAACCAACCCTCGCCCCACACCAAAAGCCTGCTCGGCTGTTTAATTATGAATTATAAGGTTCTATTTTATAGTCGGTGATTTTGCCGGTTTCGGAGTCGAAATTGGCACCGATTAACGTGATTTTTTTGCCCGAGTTTTCAAACTGTTTAAAATATTCTTTGGTTTTTATCTGTTCGAGGGCTATTTCTGCGGTGCTGTCAAGCTTAAACTCAAAAACATAGGCGTTATCACCGTATGCCGCAAAGGCATCGATGCGGCCATCGAAAGTGCGCGCTTCTGCCTGAATGTAAACGCCAATCATTCTAAAAACTACAAAAAATATAGTTTGATAATACCGCTCAACCTTAACATGCAAATCATATGGGACACCTGCCATAAGGGAATTGAAAACACTGATAAACTCATCAGGGTTTCCCATACTAAGGGCTTTTACAAGTTTTTTAGAAAATCCATTGGTGTCTACAGCTTGCTTATCTATATAAAAGGCAAGAAAATAAGTTTGAAATGAAGATTTAACTTCTAAATTCGGAAAATCAAGGTAAAAGTCCGTTCCTGTAATTCCATCTTCGTACGATTTTATGGTCAAATAACCTGTTTGAATCATAAGAACCAGCGGGTTTAAATTGCCGACCTCGTAAGCAGAAAAAACCAACTCGTCCACTGGCTCTGTCAGTGTTTGTTCGATATTAAAATTTGATGCTCTTGCAACCTCTAAAAGAAATGTTGGTGTGCCCGTTGCAAACCAGTAGTTTCTAAAATCCCCCCGGTTTCTAATAAAGCTAGCTAATGAAACAGGGTTATAAACCGTTTCAGAGCTTTTTTCAAATCTAAAACCGTCATACCAAAGTTTTATCTTTGCCAAAAAATCGCCATAATCAAGCTTTTGCACCTCTGCTAGAGGCTTAAGGTATTCGCCAAAATTTACTTCAAGTTCGTTTTGCGTATAGCCCATCATGTTGGCAAAGCGAGCGTCCATAGTTAAGTCTACAAGATTGTTAAGGTCAGAAAACACGCTTACCTTTGAAAATTTACTCACACCAGTCATAAAAACAAAGCGTTCCATACTATCGCATGTCTTTAGTATTCCATAGAAACCTTTCATTTCTGCTAGAATTTGTTTGATATTTTCACTCATAATATTATCAAGTATCGGTTTGTCATATTCATCTACTAAAATTACTACTTTATTTTTGTCGCCAGCTAAAGCGGTAATTAACTCTTGAAAACGCAGAGAAATATTGTTATTAGTCAGAGATACTCCGTAAAGCTTAGCGTGATAATCAAGCTGATAGGTAATAATTTCAGTCAATGTTTCTATTGAATTGATTCTACCTTGTGCCATATTTAGATGAATAACAGGATACACTGCCCAATCGTAATCCTTTGAATCAATGGCAAGCCCTTCAAACAAATCACGCTTCCCGCTAAAAATAGCTCGAAGTGCCGATACGGTCAGAGATTTACCGAACCGCCGAGGTCGTGACATAAAATATGTTTTAGCAGCAGACGAAATCAGCTTCCAATAATACTCTGATTTATCTACATAAAGGCAGTTACGGCTTATTAAATATTCAAAATCATAAGAATCAAAAATAATTTCCTTCATCCCTAGCTCCTTTATGCAAAGTTCAGCTATTTCCGCTACTCCAACCAGTATATCCCTAATCCACACCGTATGCAAGACCACACACCATTTTTGCCCAATTAACCCGCCTCTTAGCTCTTAGTTAAATATAACAGTTTGTTGCTTGAGGTTATGGCGATTATTTTTATAACGTCTTTAGGAACATTGCTGTCGAGAGCGTATTGGTCTAGCTGGGCCTTTGCTTGCTCTATGGTGCTGTCGATGAGCTTTTTCTTGGTTCTAGGTTTTATATCCGCCTGTTTTATGTGCTTTAGTTCGATTAAATAGTGGTTTGTAGATATGGTGAAAGAGCCATCTAGTCTTGGTTTGATGTATAGATCGGCGTAGCCTTTATTTAGCTCGGGTTCTGAGTAAACTTCGTACAGGTCAGAAAGGCCTAGATAGGCTAATAAAAAGCATCGCACCCCTTCTTCCCTAAAAATAAAATCTCTAACGGATACAGCTTTAAGTGGTGTATCAATTTTACTGACCCTGCCATCAAACGAATTTTTCGCTTGATTCTGCCCGGCACAATAGGCTTGGCCGCCACTCAAATAAACGTTGCCATAAGCACAATACTTTCGACTTCTCAAGGCGACGGGGCGGTCAGCTGGCTAAGTTATTCTTTCAGAATAATGCAATTGCCGCTCGGGCTTTTCGGAGTAGCAGTGGCGCAGGCAACCCTGCCGGCCATTTCCAAACTTGCAGCAAAAAACGACAAAGAAGGAATGAGCACCACCTTAGCAAGCTCTATCAGACTATCCTCGTTTATTAATCTATACGCTTGCTTTGCCATG
>MWDD01000058.1 GCA_002070375.1 bacterium ADurb.Bin157
CGCTAAAACAACCACAGCCAACACAAAAAACGCTGCTTTCTTTTTTATATCATCTGTCGGGTTGTGTTTTTCATTATTATTTTCGTGCGACATGTGTCAGATTCCTTATTATAAATTGCAAATTCAAATCAGAATATTATCATACGATAAAAAGCCTGTAAATGTAATCTTTTCTTAAAAAAAATTAGGTTTAAGCTTTCAGCCCTAATATTAAGGTACACTTGCAATTTGAAGTAACTTATGGCAATATCTTACTAAATTATATTCTTCGACGAAGGTTAAGTGTAACAATGTATTTAAAGTCGCTTGAGCTCATGGGCTTCAAGTCTTTCGGTCGCAAAACGGTTTTCGATTTTACAAGAGGCATAACCGCGATAATCGGCCCTAACGGCTCGGGAAAAAGTAACGTATGCGACGCTATCAGATGGGTTTTGGGCGAACAAAGCCCTAAGGCTCTTCGCGGCACCAAAATGCCCGATGTTATTTTTGCGGGTTCTTCAGAGTTAAAAGGTTCAGCCTTTGCACAGGTTAAGTTGGTCTTAGACAACGAAGACAAGGCAATGCCCATCGAGTTTTCCGAGGTTTCAATTGCCAGACAATTGTATCGTTCAGGCGAGAGCAACTACATTTTAAATAACACCAAAACGCTTTTGTCATCGCTCAAAGAGCTCTTAATGGACACGGGAATCGGCAAAGACGGTTATTCTGTAATAGGGCAAGGCGACATTGACGATATCATTTTTCAGAAAACCCAGCCCAGACGCGCGCTAATAGAAGAAGCGGCCGGAATAACGAAGTTCAAGCACAGAAAAAACAGCGCACTGACTAAGCTCGAACACACAAGAACTAATTTAACCCGCTTATCGGATATCATATCTGAAATCGAGAACCAATTAGGGCCAATGGCCGAACAAGCCGAAAAAACAAAAAAATATCAGGCTCTTGCGAGCGAAATTAAGCAGCTTGAAATCGATTTAATCATGTATGACTTAAACAAGCTGTATTCTGACAAAGAAAACATCGCTTCAATGCGATTGGGGCTGTTGGCAAAGATAGAAGAAATAGAAAAGTTTTTGTCCGAAGTTGACCAAAAAAAGAGCGATGCGCACCTTAAGTTTGCCGAATTCGAGACGAGTTTAAACGAAAAACAAGACGAAGTTAAAAAGATAGTTTCGCAAATCGAAGACAAAAAGAGAATAGCGGCAACCCTCAGAGAAGACATAAAAAGCAGCAAAGCCCGTTGTCAGGCCATTGCAGAAGAGCTTGAAACCATAGATAAAATGCTCGAAACGGGCGACAATGAAATTCTTGAAGCGAAAAACAACTTAAGCGACGAAGAAGCGAACGAAATAAGATTGTCAGAAAAAATTTCTGAAGTTAAAGAAAACATTGATTCTGTTCAAAATGAGCTGAATAACCATTTAAAAGAACAAAGCCAAGGCAGAGAATCTGTGCTTCAAGCCGCTGTCAGGCTGACAGATTGCAAAAACAGAATGAACACTGCATTACAGCAGATTCAGATTCTCGAAAGACAGCTCGAAAAAGGCGACACCGATGTGGTGCAAGCCGAATCAAATTTAAATAAGCTAAAAGACGAAAATCAAAAGCTTGAACAAGAAGTTGCAACACTTAAACAAGAAATAGAAGACAACAAAAAACTTTTGAGCAGCGAATTGACGCAACTGAACAAGGTTGAAAAAGACTGCAAAAAGGTCGAGGAAGAGCTCGCGGCAACAACCGACCAAATGAAAATTGTGCGAGCGAGAAGCAACATTTTGGAAGAATTGCGACACAGCGGCGAAAGCGGCATCTACAGGGGCGTACAAGCGGCGTTGGCGCTCAAAGAAACGGGGCGACTTCCGCAAATTCACGGTATTGTGGGCGACTTGATAAAGGTGCCGGCCGGGTATGAAACCGCCATAGAAACAGCTCTTGGGGCCAGCATACAAGATATAATCACTCAAGACAGCGAAACAGCAAAAAAAGCTATAAGCATTTTAAAACAAAATAATGCGGGCCGCGCCACATTCTTGCCATTAGATATGATGACGGCGCCGCCGGCAATCGCAAACCCGCAGGTTAAGGGCTGTCTTGGGGTTGCTCTCGAAATAATAAGCTTTGACGCAAAGTATTACACCGCCATAAGCAATATGCTCGGGCGAATTTTGATTTTTGAAAACTTAGACAGCGCGGTCGAATTTACCAAAAAAAGCAGGAGCTTTAACAGAATTGTTACGCTCGACGGCGAAATTGTCAGATCTTCGGGTGCTTTAACAGGCGGCGGAGAAGCAAGAAAATCGGGCGGCATACTTTCGAGAAGACGCGAACAGGAAGAACTCGAAGAAAAACTCGCAAGCATCGAGACAAAAGAAAAAAAGCTGCGCATCATGCTTAACAACCTGATGAAAGAAAGGCAAATTCTTAACGTATCAACACGAGAAAAAGACGAACACGTCAGACGCAGAGAGCAGTCTTTGGGGTTTTTCGAAAACACACTTAAGAAAAACAGCGATGAGTTAAAACAAAAAAGCGAAGAATTCACAAATTTGGCTGACGACAGAACAGAAATGAATCAAAGGCTGAAAAACGCCCAAAAAGATTATACGCAAGCCGAAAATGAGTTGATCGCACTCGAAAAACAAAACACAGATCTAAGCGAAAAACTCAAAGATATGAGCGGGCTGACCCAAGAAATACAAAACCGATTGAACGGTCTTTCAGACATTTATAGCGAATTGAAAATCGAAATGGCTCAAATTCTTGAGCGGCAAAAAAGCATAAAAAAAGAAATAGATGCGGCCTCTAAGCGCACAAGAGAGTCTAAAGACAGAAAAGAACGGGCAACAACCGAAATTGCACGCTTGAACAACATCGGAGAAGAAAACGAAACTAAAGTCGGTGTGATGCAAAAAGAAATCGACGACTTAGACAGAATAAGAGAAAACCTTGAAAGCTCAATGGAAGGTATTCAAACCGAATACAGAAAAATGAGCAAAGAACTGGAACAACTTGACAGAGCTTATCAAAGTCGCGTGAGAATTGAAGACACGACAAGAACTAAATTAAACGAACTCGACATAAAACTTGCCGAAATTAAAACACACATAAACACAAAAGAGGGCGTTTTAAGCGGCGAATACAGCATTTCTGCCGAAGAACAAACATTTAACCCAAATAAATACGAAAGCCGCGATGAAGTTGTGGGGCGAATCAGCGCACTTAATTTTGAACAGCAATTGCTTGAACCGGTCAACCCCCTCGCAGTTGAAGACTATAATAAAACCAAAGAGAGATTCGACTTTTTAAACCTGCAAGCGGAAGACCTGCGCGAAGCCGCCGGCAGTCTTGAACAAGTCATAGCAGAGATTGATAAAATTTCTGCCGAAAGGTTCTTAGAAACATTTGCACAAATCGGAATAGCATTTAACGACATATTCGAAATATTGTTTCCGGGCGGAAGCGGCACATTAAAACTCACAGACAAAGACAACCCGCTCGAAAGCAATGTTGACATAGTATGTAAGCTGCCGGGCAAAAAGCTCTCGACCCTTGAACTTTTTTCGGGCGGTGAAAAAGCGCTTATTTCTTTGGCCATGCTGTTTTCGATCTTGCAGGTCAAACCGCCGGCATTCTGCTTGCTCGACGAAGTTGAAGCGGCTCTCGACGAAGCTAACGTAAAAAGATTTAACCGCATGCTCAGAAGCTTTGCCGATAAAACACAATTTTTGGTAATAACGCATAACAAGCAAACCATGCAGACAGTCGATGTCATATACGGCGTCACAATGCAAAAAGCGGGGATTTCCAGACAAATCTCGATCAGACTCGAAGACGAAGAAAAAATTAAAGAATTTACGGTTGGAAAAGGACAAATAACGGAGAACAGAAATGAGCAAAAACGAAACAAACCTGCAGGACTCGGCGAATCAGAAATTGAATCAGTCGCAGAAGCAGCAGATATCTGACAGTTCGCCCGAAGCCGACCCGTCAAGCAACAATAAAAAGCCGGCCAAAGTCTGGGATGAATCCAGACTGATAGTTTTGCTGATAGGTCTCAGTCTATTGGCAGAAGGCGCGTTAATACACTACCAAGCGGGAGACTCGCAGTTTTTGGTCGCTGTGGTAACAGGTATCGCGGGCTTGCTCATGACTTTTATGGCTTATTTTTTGCCCTTTGAACAAGAGCCTGAAGACGAACAAGAGAGCGGAGACAAACAAGAGCTCGAAAACAAGCAAAAATCTGTCGAATCAAAAACGGAAGAAATCACACAAAAAATAGCCGAACCCGAGTCGCCGGCAACCGAAAAAAGTCTCGTAAAAGAACTCGTAACAGGGGCGGAAAAGCCCGAAGCGGAGCCGGAGCTATCTTGGATTGAGCGCCTTAATAAAGGCTTAACCAAAACCAGAACAGGTTTTATCGGAAAGCTTAAAAAACTTGTTTTGGGCAGCACAAAAATTGACTCTGACCTTCTTGAAGAGCTCGAAGAGGCTTTATACGAAGCTGACGTGGGAGTTAAAACCACCGAAGAATTGTTGGCTTATCTGCATGAAAAGGTCGAAAAAGAAAACATTACCGACCCGAATCAAATTTATACCCTTTTAAAAGAAAATCTTAAAGACCGCCTGAACAAATATGCCGCTCCGCCGACCTTAAGCAAAGACGGCCTGACCGTTTATCTTATAATAGGCGTTAACGGCGTCGGCAAAACCACCACCATAGCCAAACTGGCCAACTATTTCACAAAAGAAGGCAAAAAAGTAGTTTTGGCTGCCGGCGACACTTTTAGAGCTGCCGCAATCGATCAAATCTGCATTTGGGGGGAAAGAGCCAAAGTAGACGTCATACACGGAAACGAAGGCGGCGACCCCGGTGCTTTGGTGTTCGACGCTATTCACGCCGCAAAAAAACGAAACGCAGATCTGCTGATCATAGACACAGCCGGCAGAATGCACGTTAAAGCCAATCTGATGTCAGAATTGAAAAAAATTCAAAAAATTGCCGAAAAAGAAAGCTGTGGCGGCCCGCACGAAATTCTTTTGGTCTTAGACGCGACAACGGGTCAAAACGCTGTGCAGCAGGCAAAACAATTTAACGAAGCCCTTCCGCTAACCGGTTTGGTCGTAACAAAACTTGACGGAACCGCAAAAGGCGGTGTTTTGTTTGCCGTTGAAGAGCAAATAAGCGCTCCGGTTAAATTTATCGGAGTCGGCGAAAAAATGAATGATCTTATGCCATTTGAGCCTACAGAGTATCTTCAAGCCCTTTTTGCCGATGACACCGACAAGAAAAAAGAATCTGACTATAATGTTGTTAAATGAACAAAAAGAGGTAAAAATGCTTAAAAATTTGCACGCGCTTTTATTTATAACAATCCTGATTCTCTTTTTTACTTCTTCTGCCAATCAAGCCGGCGCCATGAGCCAAAACGAATTGGCAAAGTTAATCGAATCTGCCGAAAAAGGTTCGCAAGAGAGTGCTCTGCAATTGTTTGCATTATATATTGAAGGGAAAGAGATAAAGCAAGATTACAAACAAGCCGCCGCCTGGTGCCATAAAGCCGCCGAAGCGGGAAACGCGGACGCGCAATATAATATGGGGCGCTTATATTATAACGGGCACGGGGTTGAACAAAGCTACGAAAACGCGGCAAAATGGTATAAATTGGCTGCCGATAGCGGCAACGACTGGGCAATGGGAAAACTCGGACAAATGTATTTTGAAGGCAAAGGCCTCGATATTGATTACGCCAAAGCCTTTCAGCTTTACACCAAAGCTTCTGAAAAAGGAGCTTTATGGGCCGACTACCTATTGGCTTGGTGCTACTACTACGGTCACGGGACCAAACAAAGCGATGAACTAGCCCTTAAATATTTCGAAAAAGTTGCAGATAACGGCGACAGCGATGCTCAAATGCAACTTGGAACCATGTACCAATATGGGCAATGCGTAAAAATAGACAACGTAAAAGCCTATAAATGGTATACTCTGGCAGCAAAAAACAGTAACTTAGCCGCTCACAAAAGAGACGCGCTGCTGAAAAAACTTACGCCGGAACAACATTTGAAAATAATGGAATCAAACTAGCATACAAATTGCTTTATTGACCTTAACATCTTATGTGTGCTAATTTTATTGGGTTACAACTCTAATCAGACAGGAAGCACTTAATGAAAAAAACCTTTGTGGTTGACACTAACGTTATTCTACATAGCCATCAGGCACTATTCTCGTTCAAAGAACACGATGTGGTTATTCCTTTAGGCGTCATAGAGGAACTTGACAGATTTAAAGGCGTTAACGACGAAAAGGGAAGAGAAGCCCGACAAGCCTCAAGAGAACTCGACCAACTAAGATTAAAAGGCAATATAGCGCAAGGCGTAGAACTGCCTTCGGGCGGCTCTATTCAGATAATGTTAGATGCTGAAATAGAGTCGTTAGAACAATTTGGCCTAGACAAAAGAAAAGTGGACAACAGAATTCTTGCGTGTGCTTTACATCTTAAAAATAAAGGGCTCGAACCTATTTTAGTAAGTAAAGACATTAACTGCAGAATCAAAGCAAATGCACTCGGAATAAATGCGGAAGACTTCGAAACAAATAAAATTGACATAGACGAGCTCTACACAGGCTGGTGCGAAATCATTATGCCCGCCGCCAGAATTGAAACATTCATAAGAGAAGAAGGGCTTGTTTACGAAGAAGATGATCTGTTCAAAAATGAATTCGTTCTTCTGAAAGCGGCCGAAAACGAAAACAAAACAGCACTTGCAAAATATGACGGTGCGCAAAAAAAACTGCTGCCCCTTTTCCATCTAAACTCTAAACCCTGGGGCGTAGAACCGATGAACTTACAGCAAAAATTCGCAATAGAACTTTTGCTGTGCAACGAAATACAGCTCGTAACACTTGTAGGGCGCGCAGGAACAGGCAAAACACTTTTGGCATTAGCGTGCGGCTTACAGAAAACAATAGACGAACACATGTTCAGAAAGCTCCTTGTCAGCAGACCAATCATGCCGCTCGGCAAAGACATAGGTTATTTGCCCGGCTCAAAAGACGAAAAATTGAGCCATTGGATGCAGCCTATCTTTGACAACCTTGAATTTGTAATGGACAGACTTTATAAAAATTCTGACGACGTCGATAAAAAAATCAGATTCTTGATTGAATCTCAAAAAATTCAAATCGAAGCCATCACCTATATCAGAGGCAGAAGTATTCCAAAACAATTTTTGATCGTTGACGAAGCACAAAACCTGACTCCGCACGAAGTTAAAACAATCATAAGCAGAGCGGGAGAAGGCACAAAAGTGGTTTTGACCGGCGACCCCTATCAGATCGACAACCCATACCTCGACAGCTCATCGAACGGTTTAAACTTTGTAATTGAAAAATTCAAAGATCATAACCTGTTCGGACACATAATTCTGCACAAATCAGAACGTTCTTCACTTTCTGCATTAGCCTCGGAAGTCCTTTAAAACAATAACTCTAAGCACTTAATAAGGGGGACACGGTGAATCGACGAGCAATTTCTATGCTTGAAATAATTATAGCGGTGGCAATACTTGTTGTGGCTGTTGTCCCTCTTTTCACGCTTATGAGCAAACAAACAACCGACACAGGTCTTGTTGCTTCTCAGGCTTACGCAATCAATAAGGCATCCGAAACCTTAAACGCTATTCTCGACAATGTCCCGTTTGCCGCCATAAGACAAGGTAATCCGGGGTATCTGGCTGTTGATGATATTTCTAAAATGGCAAAATTCACCAGATACGACGATAATTGGGCAAAAAAGATGTCAACCATGCTCTTTAATAACACTAAAAAAGAGTCGCTTGGCTACCCATGCAAGGGAATAATTGAAGATGCCAGGGGAACAGCGTATCTTATTCATCTTAAAGTTGAGGATGTCTGCTCCGGTGAAAAGCTGTCTAAGCCCGAAAGAATACAAATCGGCACATCTTACCCGGACGGTGCTCCGGCTGAGTTTTCTGATAAAAACGAAATAGCTTTCGCGTTCTTACGAAACCCCTCTGCTCTCTCTGACGGCTCATGGATGGAAAGCTACGCGAAAAAATTGAACGAATCGGGAAAACCCGTATCTGAATTAGACTTGCCCACACAAGTATCAGAAGCACCCGAAAACCTTTATAACGACATGGGAATAACATTACCGGCAGGAGCGCCATCGTTTCTTAATCCGACGGCCGAACGCTATTTCCCTAAAATGGTAACTCAAAAAACGGCCTACAAAACGACTGAGCAATTTTCTTGGTGTTCCATGAAAAAGCTTATTATCCAAGTGCAATGGAACAATAAGTCGCAATATTTGAAAGAACCCGAAAACGAAGCGGGCGACATTCAGCGTCTCCACCTAATGACAATGAAAGGAGACCTTGATTGATGCCTAACAGAAACTTGTTAAATAAGAATACCAAAAGAGGCATGGCCATCGTTATTTCACTTGTGGTGTCTTTTTGTTTGCTTTTGTTGTTTGTGGCTCTGAACATGAGACAATCAAGCACCGCCTCTCATAACCAAATTACCTTACAAGAGAGACAAGCCCTTTTTGCCGCAAGGGCCGCCATGCAGCATTTTTTGCTTAAAATCAAGCTTTTTCCGACAGAGCTTTACGACGCTGTAGAATTAGCACAGGGCAAAAACCCGATTTTTGACTTTTCCGAATTCGAAGCTAAGAGCGAAACAAACGATAACGCTTTTGTTTCATATTCGATCCCCGGCAAAGAAAGCGTTTATATAAGAGTATTGCCGTCTAAAGAATATGATATGTACGGTCAACCGAAGTATTTCTATCACCCGTTACCCGGCAAAGATGCCTTTATAAGACTTGGCAGCTTCACAAACCCCGATTACAGATTTTTGCTTAAAAACAGCGCCTCAAGCGACCCCGAAAAAAAATATCTGTCACCTGCGGCGCCGCCCATTGAATTGAAAGCAGACAAGTATCTTAAATACTTCATCAGAGACTGCACCAACCAAAGTTTGCTCACCGCAAACCTGCAACCTGCGCTTGACATGACCATAAACTCCGAAATTTCCAAAATTAAAAATTTCGATATTGCCAAGCATGAGGGATACCCTTACACAATGAATTACAGCGTTTCTGAAGTTAAAATACAGTCAATACAAGGTTTAAGAAAATATGGCGAAGAAGCCCTAGAAATTTCAGTAGAAGGCATAGCAACGAATTTTCAGGGCAAAAGCAAATCGCAAACTCATAAGAGAATACAGAAAATTACAAGAAAAGGCAGTATAGAATGAGAGAAAAAAGAGCCTTCACGCTCATCGAAGTTGTTGTTGCCTGCGGAATATTAGGCCTGTTTATGTATGGAGTTTACACACTTTACACAGGCGGCTCAAAAACTGCGGCAAAGGGACAATGGATAAATGACGCGGTAAACGAACTCAGAAACGCCACGTCTGTAATCCATAAATCCATAAACAGTGCGACTTACCCCACAACAATGTTCACCGACAAGTTTTACGACCCGTGCGATAACACCGATAAATCTGTTGCGGCTCAATTTTATTTAAAAATTCTAAAAGACAGCGAAAAAATTGAAACGCCCGCCTCAGGCCAAACAACTTTAATGAAATGGGTAGTTTCGTCACCCGAAAAACCGCCGCTGAGCACCGGTAAAATAACTAAACACGAATTAATTTTGGCTTTTGACGCTAAATATTTAACAAAACCGCTCGGAAAACTTATCTTAAAAACAGAAGCATTCACATTTACCACAGATGCGCACAATAATTACGCTCGCTCAGGAAAACTTAATTTGACGCCGATATCTGATGAGAGCGGTGTCAAGACACTTGTTAACAACGTACTTTTTGTGGAATTTATGGTGGGTGGTACAATTCCGCCTGAAAAACCTGTGGACTTTCTGCCGATTTCCGTTAAAATATGTACGGGGTATCCCAAAGACGAAAAAGTAGTAAAAGAAAACTCTATAATGGCAACTCCTCAAGTTGGCATAGACTTATTATAAGGTTGTAGCTTTAAATCATGGCAAAACAATGGCATCAATTAGAAAAATTAGATCATAAGGCTTTAAAAAAGCTTCAGGCCGAACGCGAGAAACAAAAATTAGTCGCCCAAAAAGCCGAAGAACAAAAGCGAATAATGATTGTCGGCGGAATCGTTTTATCAGTTGTTATTATTATAATAGCTTTTGGTATTATGATCAGCAAACGCTCTAAAGAGCTTGCATTTAAAGAAGAAAGAGAAAAATTGTATATTTCTTCGGTCATCGAAAAAGTCGGAAACCCCGAGTTTCGAAAAGCCGGTCTCTGGGAACCGGTTAAAGATAATATGCAATTCAGTGAAGATTGCTCTTTCAGAACAAACGAATCAGACTCCGTTACCGTGCAATTACAGCTCAATAACCTGATCAAAGCATTGGGCAACACAGAAATGATTGTTGTAAGACCCTTTTTGGCCGAAAAAGAAAATAAAGTAGAAAAAGAAGCTGCCGAACTTGTTAGGGGCGAAGTAACGGTAACAATAGACCTAGACGGGCGCGACTTGCTCGAAATAATAGCGGCGGGCGTTACCATATCAGGCAAATCAGGGCTTTTTAAAATACTTTATAACCAAGACAAAGATTACGGAGAAGTGGTAGTCAAAAACGGATTAGTCGAAGTAAAATCACAAACCGACGAACCCGTTAAAGTTTCAGGATTCTATAAAGTCGTATTTTCGTCAAGAAAGGTTCAGCAGCCTGTTCAAGCAAGCGTTATTCAATATGACTGGCGCTGACAAGTATGATAAAGATATTAAAGGCAAATGTTCATAATTTACGCGGCATAAGCCTGACTATTCCCGACAAAGCCATGACCGTTATTACCGGCGTTTCGGGTTCGGGAAAATCATCTCTGGCCTTCGATACAATACACGCCGAAGGACAAAGAAGATACATGGAATCTCTGTCTTCATACGCGAGACAGTTTTTGAACCAAATGGAAAAGCCCGATGTTGAGTCTATCGAGGGGCTTTCACCCACAATAGCCATACAGCAAAAATCAACATCTAACAACCCCCGTTCAACGGTCGGAACAGTAACGGAAATTTACGATTATTTCAGACTTTTGTTCGCCGCTGTCGGCAAACCTTTTTGTCCCAAATGCTCTAAGCCTGTAGAAAAATCCACGGCTCAACAGGTTACCGACACCTTAGCCGGCTACCCTGACAAAACAAAAATTACCTTGCTCGCACCAATAATCAGAAGCCGAAAAGGCGAATACGCGAAAGTTTTTGAAGAACTGCGAAAAGAGGGGCTTTCACGAGTCAGAATCGATGGCGAAACTTTGTCTCTCGACGACGACGAAATACCCGAATTAGACAGAAACAAAAAACATAATATAGAAGTAGCAGTAGACAGAATAAGAATCTCAGAGCAAGAAAAAGAAGCGTTTAAAGCGCGATTGTCAGAAGGTATTGAGCTATGCTTTAAAATGGCAGACGGCCAGCTTTTGGTGATAATAGAAACAGAATCAGAAACCAAAGAGCAGCTTTTCAGCGAGAATTTAAGGTGCAGAGACTGTGATATTTCGCTTCCCGAGATTAAACCGAGACTTTTTTCTTTTAACGCTCCGTATGGTTCTTGCCCCGATTGTTCCGGGCTCGGCTTTAAATTGATAGTCGACCCCGAATTGGTAGTGCCCGATGACGAACTTTCTATAGCACAGGGAGCCATAGCAAGCGACAACTACTCTGAAACAAGTTTTTCAAGACAAATAATGGAAGGCTTGGCAAAGCACTATAAGTTTTCGTTGAGCACTCCCTATAAAAACCTGTCCGAAGAAGTAAAAAATGTAATAATGTTTGGCTCGGGAAACGTTTCTTTAACGATTAAATACAAGGGCAGAACAATGGAGGGCGCCATAAACAAGCCCTTTGAGGGGATTATACCCACAATCACCAGAAGGCACTCAGAAACTAATTCAATGGGTTCGCAAAAGTTTTATGAAAGGTTTATGCGAACATTGCCATGCCACACATGCCACGGCAAAAGACTAAACGAGGTGGCCCTTTCCGTAAAAATTAAGAACGAAAACATTCACGAACTGTCTCAGCACTCGGTGGGCGAACTTTTCGATTTTTTCGCAAATATTGAGCTGAGCGAGAGAGAAAAGCTTATCTGCAAAAAGGTGCTCGAACAGATTAATAGCCGCATAGGGTTTCTGAAAGACGTTGGGTTAGACTACCTTAACCTTTCGCGTGCGGCGCAAACGCTGTCGGGGGGTGAAGCGCAAAGGATCAGGCTCGCGACACAGATAGGCTCGGCGCTGGTTGGCATCACTTACGTGCTCGACGAACCGAGTATAGGCCTGCACCCGAGAGACAACCGCCGGCTCATAGATTCGCTGAAAAAGCTCAGAGACCTTGGCAACACTGTATTGGTCGTTGAACATGACCGCGAAATCATGGAAGAGGCCGATTATATCATTGATATAGGGCCGGGAGCGGGAAAAGCCGGGGGAACTATTGTCGCCCAAGGAACGCCTAAAGAGATTAAAGAATCTGAAGTCAGCGTTACAGGCAAGTTTTTAAGCGGAAAAGAGATTATAGACGCGCCGAAAAAGCGGCGAAAAGGCAGCGGGAAGTTTATAACCGTAACCGGCGTTACTCAAAACAATCTTAAAAATATTGATGTTAAGATACCGTTAGGCAAAATGGTGTTGATAACAGGTGTTTCGGGGTCGGGAAAATCGAGTTTGGTTACAGACACTCTTTACCCCGCGTTAAACAACATAGTAAACAGGTCTCACCTCGAAGTAGGGCAATATAAGACTCTTAAAGGCGTTGAACACATCGATAAGGTTGTTAACATCGACCAAAGCCCCATAGGCAGGTCACCGCGCTCTAACCCCGCCACATACACCGGTATTTTCACCCCCATACGCGAGCTTTTTGCCCAGACGCAAGAGTCAAAGGCGCGCGGCTACAAGTCGGGAAGATTCAGTTTTAACGTGAAGGGCGGCAGATGCGAAGTATGCGAAGGAACGGGCCAAATTCAGGTAGAAATGCACTTTTTGCCGGATGTTTTTGTTACCTGTGAACAATGCAAGGGCAAAAGGTTCAACGACGAAACATTAAAAATAAAGTTTAAAGGGATGAATATTGCCGAAGTTCTTGACATGAGCGTAGAAGAAGCGCTGCCGTTTTTTGAGGCGTTTACCGCTATCAGGCGCAAACTGCAAACGCTGAAAGACGTAGGGCTCGGCTATATCAGCCTTGGGCAAGCAAGCACAACGCTTTCGGGCGGAGAAGCCCAAAGAATCAAACTTGCCACCGAACTGGCAAAAGTCGCGACAGGCTCAACATTTTATTTGCTCGACGAACCCACAACAGGCCTGCACTTTCAAGACGTTAAAATGCTTCTCGAAGTATTAAACCGGCTTGCGGACAAAGGCAACACAGTCTGCATTATCGAACATAACATGGACGTCATAAAATCAGCGGATTACATAATTGACATCGGCCCCGAAGGCGGCGAAAAAGGCGGCACAATTGTCGGTGAAGGCACTCCCGAAGAACTGGCAAAAAATAAAAAGTCTCTCACCGGGATGTTTTTAAAGAAAGAATTTTCATAAATGCACAGACTTATCACATTGATTCTGTTCGAACTCAATAAAATATTAAGCCGCAAAAAAGCGCTTCTGTTTTTGTTCGCACTCAACGTGATACCGCTAATCGCGGCAATAGGTCTTTTAATCGCGTATGTAAAGTTCAACAGCCTCGGCTACGGCCAACTCTCTTATTCAATGCTCTACGAAGCCGTTAAAAACCTGTTCACAATTCACTTCAAGCTATTTTCGCTCATATCGCCGTTTTTCCTGGCGCTCATCGTCGGCGACAGCTTTTCAACCGAGTTTGGCCGAGGCTACATGAAAATGCTTCTACTGACGCCCGTTAAAAGATGGCAAGTAATCAGCGCAAAAACCGTAGCGGTTATGATTTTTCTTGTTATTGCGGTGTTAATCGGCGGTTTTCTGCTTCAATGCGATCTTTACATTGCAAAAGCCTTAACTAAATCGGATATAGGGGAAATGGCGAATGCAGGCGCCATAGTCAGCGCAGGTTCGGCGTTCCAATTGTTGCTTTTGTCGTTGGTCGGAAACCTGATGATAACGGGCTATTTTATTGTTTTTTCACTGTTTTTTGAGTCGGCAATAATGATGGCATTCACGGCTTTAACTGTTTTGATGATGATTCACGCTTTTTATTTTATTGTGCAAAACCTTTTTATTCACATAGACCCCTGGTATTCAAAGCTTGCGGAATGGTGTTTTACAAGGCACAGCGACACCTTATTTTCTTTTGGCACAATCAGCGGAATACTCGACAAAACAAAAACAATTATGACAGAAGAAATAATGCAAAGTGCTATGGCATCATTGGCATGGGCGGCGCTTTTCTTCGCCGTTGCATTATTTATCTTTTCAAAAAAACAAATTTTACATTAAAACTTGTGCCTCATAATGACGATTAGTATTCAAAGAATATGAATCGCCCAAGGAGGCACAATTAAGATGAACCGACCTAAGTCCCACAATATAACGGCTTTTTGGCTGTTTATAGCTATGGTTTTTGTCGTTTCGACCACCGAAGTTCACGCCCAATCTGCAAGATCAAGAGCAATGGGTGGGGCGTTTATCGGTTTGTCCAACGATGAATCGGCGACTTACTACAACCCGGCAGGCCTGAGCCAAATTCAGGGCCGCGAGGCATCATTCCAATCAAAAGTGAACGAAACTGACATCTTTAACTGGAAAAGCGCGGCATTTACAGGCCACATATACGAAGACGGCGAAGAAGACAGGTTCTCGATTACAGACTACCTCGAACATAACGTCTTAGAAGAACCGCTGCCACGAAAACCCAAATACAGCTATGGCGTCGCTTATTCGACGGGCGATTTGTCTGAAAAATACGGAGCTTTGGTAAACAACCCGGGAGTCAGCAGAAAAACCCAGGAGTTTCAGCTCGCTTTCGGCACAAGGTTTCCGATTGCACGCAAAATGTTAGCTCGTGAACAGCTTTTTGC